>JAURMH010000092.1 GCA_030830805.1 Bacteroidota bacterium | reverse complement strand
TTTTTACCATTTAATTTGATCAAAGCTGGGTTAACTTGATCTACTGCATTTTGCAATTCACGAGAAAATGCATAACGATTGGTACGGCCTGGATAGCCCATTACCATAGAGAAATCACCTTCTTTATAGCCTTTTAAAGAAATACTTAAATGTCTTTTAGGTTGATAAGGAACATTGTCTTTTGAATAAGCAGCTGGCTTGCCATCTTTGCTCATGTAAACACGGAACATCGAAAAGTCGCCAGTGTGACGAGGCCACATCCAATTATCTGTATCACCTCCAAATTTACCAACCGATTCTGGTGGCGCACCTACTAAACGAACATCTCTGTAACGCTCATAAACAAACATTAAATATTGATTTGTTCCAAAAACGTCTTTGATGTCTGCTTCGTAAATTGTACCCTTAGTTGCTTCTGTTGTCATTGCTTTAATAGCTTCTTTCAACTTAGCTTCTTTTTCTGTTTCGCTCGCATCCTTTGTCGCCATTAAAATTTTAGCAGTTACATCTTCCATTCTTACTAAGAACGAGGCAACAATTGCAGGTGCTTTTAATTCTTCCTCTTTAGATTTAGCCCAAAATCCATCGGTTAAATAATCATGTTCTACCGAACTATTGTATTGAATACTAGAATAGCCACAGTGGTGGTTCGTTAACATTAAACCTTCTTTCGAGATCATTTCGCCAGTACAAAATCCCATCGAAACAATGGCATCTTTTAAACTAGAGTTGTTTACATTATAAATATCATCGGCCGATAATTTAAAACCGATTTTTTTCATCTCATCGTAATTCTTATTGATGAGCATGGGCAACCACATCCCTTCGTCGGGGTTGGTATTAGCCTTAGATCCAAATGCCACAAACATTAAAGAAAGGGCAAGTAATACACTTTTAATTCTTTTCATAAAATAGCTTAAATATTAGGATACGAAACTAGGAAAAATACCATCAATGTGAAAGCTTCGTTCTAAAGGAATTAATACTATTTTTGAAATGTAAAGTAAAACACAAAATGAAGCGTATTTTTTTATTAAACTTACTAATAATCAGCAGTTTAACTCTTTTCTCTCAAGAAAATAAGATCGTTACCGCTGAAAAAATTCAAGGAATCACTGTTTTTAGAAACCTCGCAGAAATCAAAAGTACGGTCAATTTGAACCTTAATACTGGTTTAAATACTGTTATTATCGATAATTTACCAAAATCAATTCTTAAAAATAGTATACAAGTAAGTGCCGATGCTGGTATTCGAATTGTACAATTAACTCCAATTACGGACTATAAAAGAGCTGCGCTGCAAACCCAAGCTGGTTTAAAAATTACAGACTCTATAACAAATTACCAAGATCAATTGAGTACTTTAAATATTAAAAAGTACGCGCTAGAACAAGAATTAGAAATATTATTAGCCAATAAAAACTTAAGCAATAAAACAGATCTTGCAGGCGAAATAGAAGACCTTACCGCAATTTATAAATCAAGAATTCCTGTTATCAAAGAAGAAATTTATCGCATAGATAAAAAAATTAAATCTATTTTAAATACCATTAATCAATTGGAAAAAACTTTGGCAAATATGTCCAACACAAATGATTATTGTTCTTTGAAAATTAGTTTAATGGCCAATGAAAATGTAAGTAAAAATTTACGTTTAAATTATTTAGTAAATGATGCGGGCTGGAATCCAATTTATGATTTAAGAGTGGCTAATATTACTGCACCTATTTTTATTCAACAAAAAGCAATTGTGTTTCAAAACACTGGCATCGATTGGGAGCAAGTAAAAATTATATTATCTACCGGAAACCCAATAGATAATGGCATTTTACCAAATTTAAATCCATTATATAGCGATATTTATTCATATCAAAGAACAAAAAGTTTAGATATGATTGAAAAAAGGGGTGTGACCCAAATGGCTATGGCTCCTAGCGTAATTGAGACAGAAAATCAATTAGCTAACAGCTATGAAATAACTGCTTTAACTTCTATTGCCTCTTCACAAGAAAATAAAATCATCGAAATAAAATCAGATACTCTTGCTGCATTATATCAATACATGGCTGTTCCAAAACTAGATCCTCATGCTTATCTCATTAGCCGAATTCCGAATTGGAATAATTTAAATTTACTAGATGGTAATGCCAGTGTATATTTTGAGGATGCATATGTTGGGGAAACTTTTTTAAATACCATGCAATTTAATGACACCCTTCAAGTTTCTTTAGGGAAAGACCCAAACATCTTGGTAGAAAGAATAAAAGTGAAAGAATTCAGTTCACATAAATTATTGTCGGGCTACCAAACAGCTAGTTTAAATTTCAATATCAAAGTATTAAACAATAAAAAAACAGCCATTAATTTAACCATCGAAGACCAAGCTCCCATTAGTAAAAACAAATCGATTGAGGTAAAACTCAATTCCTTAGATGGTAAATATGATATAGAAACGGGTAAGCTAACTTGGAAACTAAATTTGAATCCAAGTGAACAAAAAGTATGGAGCTTTGGATATGAGCTTAAATACCCAAAAAACAAAATGATTTCTGGCTTAGAATAATTCTAAAAGCATGATCATTTTATCATCTAAATAGCTATTTTTGTTCATTCAATTAAAAGAAAAAAGAACCATATGAATTACGATGTAATTGTTATAGGAAGCGGACCAGGTGGTTATGTAACTGCCATAAGAGCTTCGCAATTAGGCTTAAAAACAGCAATAGTTGAGAAAGAAAATTTAGGCGGTGTTTGCTTAAATTGGGGTTGTATTCCTACTAAAGCTTTAATCAAAAGTGCACAGGTATTTGAATATATCAATCATGCAAATGATTACGGAATAAATGTTAATGGTGCATCTGCCGATTTTTCTGCAGTAATAAAAAGAAGTAGAGATGTAGCCGATGGCATGAGCAAAGGCATTCAATTTTTAATGAAAAAAAATAAAATTGATGTAATTGATGGTACCGGTGTTATCAAAAAAGGTGGTCAAATAGAAGTGACTGCAGCAGATGGTAAAAAAACGACTTATACCGCTAAACATACAATTTTAGCTACAGGTTCGAGATCAAGAGAATTACCAAATTTAAAGCAAGATGGTAAAAAAGTGATTGGCTACCGTCAAGCAATGACTTTAGCGAAACAACCTAAATCTATGGTTATTGTTGGCTCTGGAGCGATTGGATGTGAATTTGCATATGTATATAATGCAATGGGAACAAAAGTAACCATTGTAGAATTTTTAGAAAATATTGTGCCTTTAGAAGATGAAGATGTTTCTAAAAACTTAGCGCGTTCTTTCAAGAAATCTGGCATCAATATCATGACAGGTTCAGCTGTAGAATCGGTAGATAGTAGCGCAGATTTATGCAAGGTTTCTATTAAAACAGCAAAAGGAATAGAAATTATAGAAGCAGAAGTAGTATTATCTGCAGTAGGTATTACCGCTAATATCGAAAATATTGGTTTAGAAGAATGTGGTGTAAAAACAGATAAAGGAAAAGTGTTAGTAGATGAGTTTTACAGAACCAATATTCCTGGAATTTATGCCATTGGCGATATTGTTCCAGGCCAAGCCTTAGCACACGTAGCCTCTGCAGAAGGAATCATATGTGTTGAAAAAATTGCCGGTAAAAAAGTAGAAGCATTAAATTATAATAACATACCAGGTTGTACTTATTGTAATCCTGAAGTTGCTTCTGTTGGAATGACAGAGAAAGCAGCTAAAGCGGCTGGTTACGAAGTAAAGGTTGGAAAGTTTCCATTCTCAGCATCTGGTAAAGCAAGCGCATCTGGCAGTAAAGATGGTTTTGTGAAATTAGTTTTTGATGCTAAATATGGCGAACTTTTAGGATGCCATATGATCGGTAGCAATGTAACCGAGATGATTGCAGAAGCAGTTGTTGCTCGAAAATTAGAAATCACAGGTCACGAATTAATTAAAACAGTTCATCCACACCCTACCATGTCTGAAGCGATTATGGAAGCGGCTGCAGATGCCTACGGTGAAGTAATTCACATGTAATCAATAGCAATAAAAAGAGCGCCATTAATTTTTTTAATGGCGCTTTTTTGTTTAAGCGATATATCTTATCTTCCACCATCATTAACATTTAGCTATGAGAATACAAACAATTGATACCGGATTTTTTAAATTAGATGGTGGCGCCATGTTTGGTGTTGTTCCAAAATCGATGTGGCAAAATATTAATCCACCCGACGAAAACAATATGTGTACCTGGGCCATGCGCTGTTTATTAGTCGAAGATGGTAATCGCTTAATTTTAATTGACAATGGCATAGGAAATAAACAAGAAGCAAAATTTTTTAACCATTATTTTTTACATGGTGATGCCAGTTTAAAAAAATCGTTACATGCTGCAGGTGTCGATTTTTCGGATATTACCGATGTGCTTTTAACCCATTTGCATTTTGATCATTGTGGCGGAAGTATCAATAAAGATTCGAATGGCAAACTTAGCACTGCTTTTCCAAATGCCACCTATTGGAGCCATGCGGACCATTGGAAATGGGCCACCGAACCAAATCCTAGAGAAAAGGCTTCTTTTCTAAAAGATAATATTTTCCCTATTGAAGAAAGTGGGCAATTGCAATTTGTAGCAGATCACGGCCAATTTTCAAATAATATTAATATCCGATTCAGTTCTGGACATACCGATCACATGATGCTGCCCATCATCAATTATAAAGAAGAAAAAATTGCATTCTGTGCAGATTTGATACCATCGAGCGGTCATTTGGGATTAGCTTATGTTATGGCCTACGATACTCGACCATTACTTTCGATGTCTGAAAAAGCAGATTTTCTGACAACTGCTATACAAGAAAATTGGACACTATTTTTTGAGCACGATCCAAAAGTTGAATGTGCAAAAATAATTGCAGGCGAAAAAGGGGTAAAAATAGCTTCTACTCACCTACTTGCAGATTTAACCTAATTTAAAACCTGCCAAAAGCATTTTAAGGTACGATTTTTGCTAATAAAATATCGCAGAAAGCGATGTTAGAAATTTTGGCTAAAAGGCCTGTAATATGGCAGATAATTGGTTTTTAGCATATTTTTTAGTAAATTCGCAACCTTTAACTTAAACCCACCAGGAGGATAAATGAGACAACTCAAGATCACCCAATCGATTACGAACAGAGAAAGTCAGTCTTTAGATAAATACTTACACGAAATCGGTAAAGTAGACTTAATTACTGCTGAAGAAGAAGTTATTTTAGCTCAAAAAATTAGAGAAGGCGATCAAGCTGCATTAGAAAGGTTAACTAAAACAAATCTTCGTTTTGTGGTTTCGGTAGCTAAACAATATCAAAACCAAGGTTTAACCTTAGGCGATTTAATTAACGAAGGTAATTTAGGCTTAATTAAAGCGGCTAAACGTTTCGACGAAACCAAAGGATTTAAATTTATTTCCTATGCCGTTTGGTGGATTCGTCAATCAATCTTACAAGCTATTGCAGAGCAATCTAGAATTGTAAGATTGCCTTTAAATCAAGTAGGATCTTTAAGTAAAATCAGTAAAGCATTTTCTAAATTAGAACAAGAATTTGAAAGAGAACCATCTCCAGAAGAATTAGCGATTTTATTAGAAACTACGGTTGATAAAATTTCAGATACTATGAGTAATTCTGGTCGCCATGTTTCTATGGATGCACCATTTGTTCAAGGTGAAGAAAATACATTATTAGATGTTTTAGAAAACCAAGATACGCCTCAAACAGATAGTATGTTAATCAACGAGTCGTTGAGTGAGGAGATTAAAAGATCTTTAGCTACCTTAACCGAAAGAGAAAGAGAAATTATCGTATTATTTTTCGGATTAGGTACCAATCATGCCTTATCATTAGAAGAAATTGGTGAGAAATTTAACCTTACCCGCGAAAGAGTTCGTCAGATTAAGGATAAGGCCTTACAACGCCTAAGACACACTTCTAGAAGCAAAATATTGAAGTCGTATTTAGGATAATAACCTAAATTTTAAAAAGATTGAATGTTAATATTATATTAATGTTCAATCTTTTTTTATTTTTGAGTACCTATAAAAACATCCTATGTTAAACAAATACGAATCTGAGTTAAAAGTTTGGATTGCCAAAGAAAAACAGGCCATCGAACTGATTAATGTTGTTGGCAAATTATCATTTGATAATGCCATCGAATTGGTTTTATTTAGAAAACCATTAATTGATGTAAGTGCAAGTGAAATTCTAAGCAGTCATTTATATGCACAACAAATCATTGGTAAAGCCATTGAAATTGAAGACACCCTTGCCATTGCCAATGAAATTGCAGCATTAGCCATTGCTCCTTCTCGCATAGACCTTGGCAGATTAGCCTCGGAATGGCTCGAAGAAAAAAATAATTTTAATTCCATTGTAAATTTTGTGCAATCAAAATTAGCTGCACACATTGGATTAGATAAAAAAGTATTGAAGCCCAAAGATGTTGTTCTATATGGCTTTGGTAGAATTGGAAGAATTGCCGCTAGAGAATTGGTGATGCAAGCAGGCAAAGGAGAGCAATTGAGATTGAGAGCCATTGTAACCCGCAGCAATTCGGATAAAGATATTAGTAAAAGAGCCGATTTATTAAGATATGACTCTGTACATGGCCCTTTCAATGGCACCATAGTAGAAGATTTCGAAAACAAAGCTTTAATCATTAATGGGCAAACAATTGCTATGATTGCTGCTAAAGATGCGGCAAGCATAGATTATACAGTTTACGGAATTAACGAAGCATTAGTAATCGACAATACCGGTGTACTGAGAGACAGAGAAGGTTTAGCAAATCATTTAAAAGCAAAAGGTGTTGCTAAAGTTTTATTAACCGCACCGGGTGGTGGCGTTCCTAATATTGTATTTGGGGTTAACCACGAACAACAAGCTTCCGATGAAAATATTTTTTCTGCTGCATCTTGTACCACCAATGCCATTGTACCAGTTTTAAAAGTAATTGACGAAGCCTTTGGTATTGAAAAAGGACATATTGAAACGGTACATTCTTATACCAACGATCAAAATTTATTAGATAATTACCACGAAAAATATAGAAGAGGCCGTTCGGCTGCTTTAAATATGGTGATTACAGAAACAGGCGCTGATAAAGCAGTTTCTAAAGTATTACCACATTTAACTGGTATTTTAACTGGAAATGCCGTAAGGGTTCCTACACCAGATGTTTCCTTAGCTATTTTAAATTTAAATTTTAAAAAAGAAGTAAGTTTAACGGCCATCAATGATACCTTAAAACATGCGTCCTTATTTGGAGATTTAGTGGAACAAATTGAATATTCTATTTCAAATGAATTAGTATCTAGCGATTTAATTGGCAATACCCATGCTTCGATTGTAGATAGTCCAGCAACCATCTTAGCAAAAGATGGTAAAGGTGCCGTTTTATATGTTTGGTATGACAACGAATATGGTTATACGCGTCAAGTTATCCGCTTAGCAAAATCTATTGCAGGCGTAATTCGATTGAGGTATTATTAAACCTAAAATATTCCCTATTAAAAAGAGGTTCCAAATGGAGCCTCTTTTTTTGTGTATATCTTTATTAACAGAATTTAGCATAATTTTTTAAACTGTTGATAATTAGCTATATAAAAAAATACTTTTGCTTTACTTATCCACATATTTTGTGAATAATTAATGTTGATAAAGCAAGCTATTCTATGGATATTTAGGAGTTGAAAAGCCTTGTAAAATGGGCCATTGAGCATAAAAACGGAGGAAATTGTGAGATTAAAATCATTAGAAATTAAAGGCTTTAAAAGTTTTGGCGATAAAATAAGCGTCAATTTTGATGAAGGAATTACGGCCATTGTTGGGCCAAATGGATGTGGTAAATCAAATGTTGTGGATGCCATTCGCTGGGTTTTAGGTGAACAAAGCACTAAAACTTTGCGTTCAGAAAAAATGGAAAACATTATTTTCAATGGTACTAAAACCCGCAAGCCAGCAAATTTAGCAGAGGTTTCTTTAACCTTTGATAATACCAAGAATGTATTACCAACCGATTATACAACTGTTACTATTACCCGTAAGCTTTACCGAACAGGCGAAAGCGAGTATCGATTAAACGATGTGCAATGTAGGTTAAAAGATATCACAGATTTATTCTTAGATACGGGTATTGGTTCTGACTCCTACTCTATCATTGAATTAAAAATGATTGAAGAAATTTTGGCAAACAAAGACAATTCAAGAAGAGCATTGTTCGAAGAAGCTGCTGGAATTTCGAAATATAAAATCAGAAAAAAACAAACGCTTAATAAATTAAAAGATACCGAAGACGATTTAAATCGGGTAGACGATTTACTTTTTGAAATTGAGAAGAATTTAAAAACCTTAGAATCTCAAGCTAAAAAAACAGAGCGTTATTACAAGTTAAAAGAGCAATACAAAGAATTAAGCACGCAAGTGGCTACCTTTAGAATTGGGGGCTTGAAGCGCTCAATGGAAGATTTAGAAAAACAAGAAGTTGCTTTTAACGACGAGAAAAGTCAGTTTGCTACTTCCATAGATGCCATCGAAGCAAATATTCAAGAAATAAAACTTGATTCTTTAAATAAAGAAAAAGAGCTTGCACACCAACAAAAAACTTTAAACGATTTTGTCGCTAAAATTCGTAGCTACGAAAACGAAAAGAAAATCAAAAATGAGCGCTTGACATTTCTTCAAGAAAAGGAACGCAAAATTACGACAGACTTAACGATAGATAAATCTTCTGTTGAAGAAATCAATTCGCAATTAGCCATTGTTCAGCAATCAATTTTAACGGAGCAAAAAATATTAAACGAAATTGAATACGAATTAGCTGAATTAAAATCTCAAGTTGATATTCTTAAAGAATCGCATCAACAAGGTAGAAGTAGCTTAGAAATTGCACAAACCCAATTGCAAGAAAACCAAAACATTATTTATAAGAACGAAAAAGAAATAGAAATTTTAACCGTTCAAAAATCAGGTTTAGAGCAAGAGATTACGAGAACAACTACCGAAACAAATCTTCGTCAAGAAGAAATGATTGAATTTGATAAGGAAATTGAAAGATTAAGTACTCAACTTAAAGTAGCAAACGATGCTTATCAAAACGCCAATAACTTAGAAGAGCAATTAAAGAAAGACATTGAAGAAGCAGATCAGAAAATTGCCGAAATCAAAGAACGCTTTGCCAGAGAGACCAGAAAACTAGATGCTAAACAAAACGAATTCAACTTAACCAAAAGTTTAGTAGAGAGTTTAGAAGGTTTTCCAGAGTCTATTAAATTCTTAAAGAAAAACAACGACTGGTCTAAAAATGCGCTTTTGCTTTCAGATGTTTTGTTTTGCGAAGAAGATTACAGAATTGCCATTGAAAGTTATTTAGAGAGCTATTTGAATTACTATGTCGTAGATACCTATCAGGAGGCCCGTGCGGGCATTCAATTGCTTGGGCAATCTGCTAAAGGCAAAGCAAACTTTTTTGTATTAGAAGCGCTTAAGGACCTTCCTATGCCAGAAGTTGCAGCCGATAACAACGCTTTACTTCCTGCATTAAAAGTGATTAATGTAGATTACAAATACCAACGCTTGGCTTACCATTTATTAGGAAATGTAATGGTGATTACGCAAGACGAAGATCAAATGATAAGTTCGGATACCCTGGAAGGCAAAATTTTATTAGCCAAAAGCGGTAAATTTAATAAAACAAAAGTGTCGCTTTCTGGCGGATCTGTTGGCTTATTTGAAGGTAAAAGAATTGGTAGGGCTAAAAACTTAGCGGTTTTAGAATTAGAGATCAAAGACATCAATCAATTTATTGATCAATTTAATCAACAACTAGATGAATTAACG
>JAURMH010000091.1 GCA_030830805.1 Bacteroidota bacterium | reverse complement strand
TAATAACTCCTGGTAGGAACTTGTAACTAGTATACAACTGGCGTTTATATGTTTATAATATATACATAATAATTATGTACATAAATCCGCTGTGCTCCATATTTTGGATCTATAGTAGGCCCACCACCATGAGTTCTCGCCAGATGTCCAAGGAATTAAATTCATAAAATAACACACCGCGAATAAACTTTCGGCACTTTGGGGCCCTTTACATGGAGGCGATAACCAAGCAGTTATTGAAATGTTAGAAGCTATAAAATCAGATGGTGGTGATGCTGATAAATGGTTGGCTAAAGCAAAAGATAAAAATGATCCATTCCGTTTAATGGGATTTGGACACCGAGTGTATAAAAACTTTGATCCACGCGCAACGATTATTAAAGAAGCATGTGATAATGTATTAAATAAATTAGGGGTAAATGATCCAATTTTAGATATCGCTAAAAAATTAGAACAAGCGGCTTTAAGCGATCCTTATTTTATCGAAAGAAAATTATATCCAAACGTAGATTTTTATTCTGGTATCATTTACAGAGCCATTGGCTTCCCTACAGAAATGTTCACCGTGTTATTTGCACTAGGACGTTTACCAGGTTGGATTGCACAATGGAAAGAAATGCACGAGAACAAAGAGCCTATTGGTCGTCCTCGTCAAATTTATGTTGGAAAAACAGCGCGTGATTACGAAATCATTGCTAAAAGATAATTCAAAAAAGGCTCGATTTTCATCGGGTCTTTTTTTTTGATTTGTTATTGCTGTTTTACTGTGAGTCCCATCGTTACTTTAATTGATACGAGGATTTTTTTTCGAGAATAGCTTAAAAATAATAACCTAACAAAAAAAGGGTTTGTCTTTGTATCTCTTCCGATATATCAGCATCAAAAATTAACTGATGTTTAAAAATTAATTTTAGATTTTTACTCAATGGATAGTTAATTTCTGTATTCGACTCTATGTCAATTTGAATAGCATTTACTGGGTTTATAAATATTTTATGTTCTGCTTTAATGTTAATATTTCCAAATAAATTTTTTTCTACATCAACGGCTAAGGTATAACCATGTTCAAATGCAATTTTTTCCTTTCTTTTAACTTTGAATAATTCGTTTTTATTAAATAGAGTATAATAATTTTGCGCTAAAAAACTAGTAATTTTAATAGAGCTAATAGAAAGTGCAATATCGATGGTTTTCCATAATTGTATGCTATAAGCCGCTTGAATATCGAGGTATGCTGGAGAAGCAAATTGGCTTATCGGCACTGTTTTTAAACCAATGTTAGGTATGTATTTTTCTTTATAGGTTTTGCTAAACTGCGACTGAAATTTTAAACTTAGTTGGAAATTTGATTTTTTACTTAATAAAATTGTTGGTGTTTTTAAATGTAGAGGTAATAATTTCCATTTAATTTGATAAGCAAAATAATCTTCTGTTTTTCCTAAATTTATTCTGTTTGATTTACTTAAACCATATTTTAGGATCCATTTTTGTTCTAGTATATATTGTTGCCTAGTTAATTTATTACTTGGCGTATAGTTGAGCAGGGTGTTGAGCTGATTAAGATCGCTTTGTTGCCAATTTGAATTTTCATTAGCAGAAAAGGCTATAAATCCAGCTTGGCGCCAACGAACGCTTTCTTTGTCTGTGATATCCCGACTAATACTATCGCTTTCGTTTAGCACCAATGCTGTTTTTTTTATATATAGATCGGTTTGGGTACCCAATACCGAGAGAATGCAACTATTTAAAATCAACCACACAAAATCATGTTAATTTATCGGATTTGTTTTTATACCTACATTATACCATTTGTAATTAAGGTATCCTTCCTTTTTCAATGTATCTAATACCAAGGGATTCCATTGGGTTAATGCATCTGTGGTAAAATGGTAGTATTTTATTCTAGCAGTTTTGTTTGCTTTGATGGCTTCCTCCCAGCTGCGATTGTTTTCGCTGGCCTTTTGGTAAAAGGAAGAAAAGGTGCAAATAAATATAAAATCATTTTCCGCAAGATCTGCTGCAGCCGAAACATTTTGGCCATTTGCATCTACCATGATTGAAGCGATTTGATCGTAGGTATAATCATTACTCAATTCATATGATTTATTTGGATTCAATTGAGCTAAGATAACTGTCAGTCCACCAATACAGCCATTATTATCCACATCCTTAAAGTGTAAAAATTTCCCTGAATTATTAAACAGATAACCACCCGGAACACCTAACCTAATTGCTTTAATATAGTTTTGAAAACCTGGTTTGATAAATGTGATATGGGCTTTAGGGATATTATTTTTTTGAGCCAAACGATATACTTTTTCTATTGCAATTGCTTTGGCAGGTTTTATACCTGCATATTTCATGAGAATTAAGCTGCAGCTGCTACATAAGAGCACTAAACCAATTAAGGTGACAAATAAATTTTTTTTCATATTTTTTTGAGTTAAAAATGCCGAGCAAAATGCTCGGCATTGGGTGAATTAAAATTGAACGGTTAAAAGTTCTTTGTTTAATTGGACCAAATAATTTCCTTTTTTAATAGTAAAATCTGCAGGTATATTTAGTAGTTCACACATTTCCTCGCTGAATGTATAATCGGCATCTACCCTGAACATATTTTTTGCAAAATAATTTTTCAAGTCTTCAGCTGATATACCGGTTTTGGTATTGATGGTCAATTCCAATTTGCCTTCATCTTCGTTAAATTGTATTTCGCCAACAGTTCCGTCATACCCTCTCCAATTAGCTCCGGCTTTAATTCTACAAAAACCACTGTTAGGGCAGTTTAATGATGGATTTGTTCCAAACTCAAATACTATAGTAACCTTAGGTCCTGCAACTTTTGCCGCCGCTAACAAATCACCGCCACCAATCAAACAACATACTGTTAGTATGAGCATTATTTTTTTCATCTTCTTTTTTTTAAATTGTTAAACCATTTATTAATTAGTATCAGGCTAGCTATGCCAATAATTTATTTTCGATCGTAAAGTAAATATGAAGGATTTTGAAAATTTATCCAACTGCATAAATGCAATTTTATTTAACTTATCTTCAATCAATAAAACAGAAGTCCTATTGTGCTATTCAATAAATAAAATTAGTTTTAATGAAATCATTAATTTATTAACTAAACATTTTTTTATGAAAAGTAAAGACACCAGATTGTATGATTTAGCGTATTTAATTCGTAACAGAAGACTTGAATTAGGCTATACTTCAGCAGAAAAATTTTCAAATGAGAAAGGGATCAATCGCTCTGTTTATCAGCGATGGGAGAGTGGAGAAGATTTAAATCTTACTAGTTTTTTAAAGCTTTGTGATATGCATCATATTAGCGCATCAGCCTTGTTTATAAAATGGGAGCAAGTCAATAGGTTGATGCCAAAAGATCAAAATTCTAATTGAAATAAAAAAAGCCTGGTTAATTAACCAGGCTTTTTTTATTTCAATTACTTCCTCGTTTAGTAAGTTCGTCTCGAATGTGTGCTGCTTTTTCGTAATCTTCTTCTTGTAAAGCTTTTTGTAATTGGGCTTGCAGTTCAATATCACTTTTACCCTGATAAATATTTCCTTCTTTACTTTTGTTTTCTAGGTCTTCTATTTGATCTATATTTTCTAAAAAATCATAATCAGAACCTTCAATTAATATTCCTGCGGCAGCTAAAATAAAATCATATGTATAAATTGGGCAATGATATCTAACCGCTAATGCAATGGCGTCAGATGTTCTGGCGTCTAGCTCTACTGTTTTAGTGCCGTTATTGCAAATTATTTTTGCAAAGAAAATACCGTCCACTAAATTATAAATGAGCACTTCTTCTACTTCAATTTGATAACTTAAGGTGAGTGTTTTAAATAAGTCGTGCGTTAATGGTCTACTAGGACTCATTTTTTCTATTTCAATAGCAATAGCTTGCGCTTCAAAGCTTCCAATAATAATAGGCAATCGTCTTTTGCCGTTTACCTCACCTAATACCAAAGCATATGCTCCAGATTGGGTTTGACTGTACGACAGACCAACGATGTCTAGTTTTATTTTTTTCATTTGTTTTGAATATTAAGCTTGCGCTTTCAATACTTTTACTGCTTCGATTAATTGAGGAACTACTTCAAACGCATCGCCTACAATTCCATAATCTGCTACTTTAAAGAAAGGTGCTTCAGGATCTTTATTGATAACGACAATAACTTTAGAAGAGCTAACGCCAGCTAAATGTTGAATAGCACCAGAAATACCAATGGCAATATATAAGTTTGGCGCAACGGCAATGCCTGTTTGGCCTACGTGTTCTTCATGTGGTCTCCAACCCGAATCAGATACTGGCTTAGAGCAACCGGTAGCAGCGCCTAATAAGCTTGCTAACTCTTCAATCATTCCCCAGTTTTCCGGACCTTTTAATCCTCTTCCACCTGATACGACTAATTCTGCATCTGGTAAAGAAATTTTATCGCTGGCTCTAATAATTTCTTTGACCATCGTTTGGAAATCATGCGCACCAGTACTAGGATTAAAATCTTCTATTGTAGCTGTAGTTCCAAGATCGTTTATTTGATAAGCGTTTGGACTTAATGTAATTACTTTAATTGTTGAGTTTAAATTAACATTGGCAAATGCTTTACCAGAGAAGGCACCTCTTTTTACACTAAATGAATTTCCTGCTATTGTTGGTAATTCCAATGCGCCATCAACATATCCTGCAGCTAATTTTACCGCAACTCTAGGGGCTAAACCCTTTCCGGTAAAAGTGTTAGAAAGCACAACTACTGTGGCATCTACCGATTTAGCTGCTTGCGAAATAATAGATGCATAAGCCTGATTCACAAAACTGCTTAAAGAATCTTGTTGCACATTTAAAATTTTACTTGCACCGTATTTTCCAATTTCTGCTAAGGTGTTTGCTTCTACATTTCCAATAGAAACAGCCGTTAAAGTTCCGCCTGTTTGTTTGGCAATTGCAGCAGCATATGAGACTACCTCGTAAGTTGATTTTTTAAATTTTCCGGTTATATTTTCTATATATACTAATACGTTCATGGTAGATTTTTAAAATGTTTTTGTCTTAATTATAATTAAATAACTTTTGCTTCGCTATGTAATGCCTCAATTAATTTAGCAGATTCATTTGTCGAAATTAATTTTACCGTGCTTCTAGCGGCAGGCAAATCAAAAGAGCTAATACTGCTCAAGGTATCTACCGCAATGGCTTCTACTACTTGCAAAGGTTTTGTACGTGCCGACATAATGCCTCGCATGTTAGGAATTTTTGGTTCAGCAACTCCTTCGGTAACACTTGCTAAGAACGGAAAATCTACCGTGATTACTTCTTTTCCACCTTCAATTTCTCTTTCTACGGTTGCTGTATTTGCGTCAATGGTCAATTTTTTAATAATGGAGATAGAGGGCATATCCATGATTTCTGCAATCATGGCACCAGTCTGCGCGCCATTATAATCAATCGATTCGCGGCCAGTTAATATTAATTCATATTGACCATCTTTTGCAATTTTTGCAATTTGTTGTGCTACAAAATAAGCATTAGCAGGTGCTGCGTTTACACGAATGGCATCATCGGCGCCAATGGCTAATGCTTTACGAATAGTTGGTTCGGTATCTGCTAACCCAACATTGACAACGGTAACACTACCATTGCCACCTTCTGTTAATTCGATGGCCTTAGATAATGCCAATTCATCGTATGGATTTAAAATAAATTGTACACCACTCGTGTTAAATTCGGTATTATTCGAGTTAAAGGTTATTTTTGTAGTTGTATCTGGTACATTACTGATGCAGACTAAAATTTTCATAGTATCAATGTTTTTGCGCAAAAATAGGCAATTTCTAGCGAATAAAAAATGAATAATCAACGCATCCAAAGACTTTTAGAATTGCTCCAAGAGGAGCCTCAAGACTCTTTTTTACTTTATGCCCTTGCTACTGAGTATTTAAAGCTACAAGACACGCAAAAAGCGCTTTATTATTACCTAGAAACAGAAAAATCTGACGAAAACTATGTTGGGGTCTATTACCATTTGGCCAAATTATATGAATTATTAAAGGAAACTGAACTGGCTCACCAAACCTATCAAAAAGGAATGAGAATAGCTCGTCAAGTAGGAGATAACCACGCTTACTCGGAATTGCAATCTGCATTTAATATCTTTAATGGTTTGGATTACGAAAATGATTAAAAATAAAGGCCAATTTTTATTAGCGGTTTTTAAGTTTAGCCTCATCGCTTTTGGTGGGCCTTCTGCTCACATTGCCATGCTCATGAAAGAGTTTGTCGAGAAGAAAAAGTTTGTTACGCAAAAGGAACTATTAGAATACAATGCCCTTTGTCAAATTTTACCAGGCCCATCTTCTACACAAACTTTAGTAGCCATCGCCTATCAATTTGGTGGTTTAACATTGGCAATAATATCGTTTTTAATTTGGATTTTACCTTCTGCAATTATCATGGCTTTTTTTGCCATTGGGTATGCGCATTTCGAATTAAGTAACCAAGCAGCAAAATATATATTTGTGTTAGGACCTATGGCTATTGGTTTTATTGCCTATTCGGCTTATGTGCTCACTAGAAATGTATTAGGTAATCGCATTTCTTATGGTTTAGCAATTTTTGCAATTGCATTAACTTTATTTATCCGAAATGCTTACGTTTTTCCTTTGGTTTTATTTTGTGCTATTTTATTTTCTTATTTTTTTGTGAAAGTTCCTGAAGAAAAAAAGCCAGAAGATTTTATCAAAACCAATTGGAAAAAAATCATTCCATTAGTATTTATCTTTTTATTGTTTGCAATTTTAGGCGCAATTATCAATAGGACTTCGGTATTTTCATTACCCGTAAGGTTATTTGAAAATTTTTATAGAAACGGAGTTTTTATTTTTGGAGGCGGGCAAGTATTGGCCCCATTGCTTTATACCGAATTCGTGGAGATGAAGCATTACCTCACAACGCCAGAATTTATGTCGGGTTTTGCATTGCAACAAGTTATTCCTGGGCCACTTTTTTCTTTTACCTCTTTTATTGGAGCCATGTCTGTTAAAGGTGCAGGAATCACTGGTCAATTATTGGGAAGTTTAGCCGCATTAATTGGCATCAATTTGCCAGGCTTACTTTTTATCTTAACTATTTTTCCTTTTTGGGGAAAATTGAAAACTAAAAAGTCTATTCAATCTGCTTTGGTTGGAATTAATTCGGTATCGGTTGGTTTTGCCATTGCCGCATTTTTCATCATGTTGCAAACCATCAATGGCAATGCTACACAGCTTTTGATCGTGTTGCTTACTTTCGCAATGCTGAACTTTACAAAAATTCAACCAGCATTCATTATTTGCATAGGATTGTTAGTGGCTACTCTTTTTATGCTAATTTAAAATGGTACATCATCCGAGCGATCGTTCATTTTACTCGGGCGAATGATAACATTTTTATGATTATCAAAATCGTTAGAAGGGCCTAGCGGATTGCTTTTTGGAAAGCTTCCATAATCGTTTGCATCCATGTCTGCAAATTTCACAAACTCTCCAATGTATTTCAATTTAACAGAACCAACCGCACCATTTCTGTGTTTAGCAATGATAATTTCGGCAGTACCTTTCGTGTTGTTTCCTTCTTCATCTACATCAAAGCCATAATATTCTGGACGGTAAATAAATAATACCATATCGGCATCTTGTTCAATAGACCCAGATTCACGTAAATCGGATAACATTGGTTTTTTAGTACCCCCACGGGTTTCTACCGCTCTACTTAATTGAGATAATGCAATTACAGGTACATTTAATTCTTTTGCAATACTTTTGAGTGCTCTTGAAATAGCCGAAATTTCTTGCTCTCTGTTTCCCGACCTATTATCTCCCGAACCTACCATTAACTGGAGGTAATCAATAACTATCATGTCGATATCGTGTTGTGCTTTTAAACGGCGGCATTTTGCCCTTAATTCGAAAATATTTAAAGCGGGTGTATCGTCAATAAAAATACCTGAATCGGAAAGCTTACCCACTTTATGCATCAATTGTTGCCATTCGTGTGCTTCTAATTTTCCTTTTTTAATTTTCTCTGCAGGTAATTCTGCTTCGGCAGAAATTAAACGATTGGTTAATTGTACTGCGGCCATCTCAAGAGAGAATAAGGCAATTTTTTTAGCACCAATAATGGCTGCATTTCTAGCCAAACTTAAAACGAATGCTGTTTTACCCATTGCAGGGCGAGCAGCAATAATAATTAAATCGGAATTTTGCCAGCCAGATGTGAGTCGGTCTAACTCAGCAAAACCGGTAGTTACACCTGTTAAGCCATCTACTTTATCTTTTAAACTTTCTAGTTGTTGAATAGATTTTTGAATCAAAGTACTCATATCGTAAGACTCTCTTCGAATGTTACCTTCTGCAATGGCAAAAAGATTTTTTTCTGCTTTGTCTAATAATTCAAGTACATCGGTGGTATCTTCATATGCGCTGGTAATAATATCAGAAGAAATAGAAATGAGTTCTCTTTGAATAAATTTTTCAGAAATAATTCTGGCATGAAATTCAATGTTTGCGGCAGAAGCAACCCTATTGGTTAATTCGGTGATATAATAAGCACCACCTACCACTTCGAGTTCGGCTGTTTGTCTTAAACGATTGGTTACCGTTAGAATATCTACGGGCGAACTATTTTGAAACAGATATTGAATGGCCCTGAAAATTTTCTGATTGGCATCAACATAAAATGTTTCCGGTTTTAAAATATCAATAACGGCACTTAATGCGTCTTTCTCTAACATCAATGCGCCCAATACAGCTTCTTCTAAATCGATAGCTTGAGGAGGTATTTTTGCTAAATGGCCATTTAAGTTAGTCGCATTTTTACGACGGTCGTTACGGGGATTAATAGTGCTTTTTTCCATATGTTAGAACACAAAGTTAATGCTTTGCAACACTATTTAAGCATATTTTTTCTCCACCAATTATTTTTTGGCCTTTCTGTTTATTTTGAAACAGCTATTTATAAACATTGCTTGTGAATAACAAGTTAATAACCCAATTTTTAAGTTTATATTTAGTTAAAAAGCTATTTTTTGTGTTAATAAGCTAATTGTGCATAGTTTTTTTTGTGGTTCGCATAATTATCCCTTTGTTTGTGGAAAATTAACAAAGTGGAAGGAAAACAAAATCAATTAGTATTCGGCATTAGAGCGGTTATCGAAGCAGTCGAAGCAGGTAAAGAAATTGAAAGCTTATATGTGCAAAAAGGAATTGCTGGCGATTTATTTCGAGAGTTAAAAACCTTAGTAGAAGCAAACGATATTCGCATGCAAATGGTGCCGGTTGAAAAACTCAATCGCATTACCAGAGGTAATCACCAAGGTATCATTGCTTATATTTCTCCAATTTCTTTTTATAAAGTAGAAGATATTATTCCATTTGTTTTTGAAAAAGGAGAAGTGCCATTAATTTTAATGCTAGATAGAATTACTGATGTGCGTAATTTTGGAGCAATAGCTAGAACAGCAGAATGCGCCGGTGTTCATGCAATTATTGTTCCTATGCGCGAAAGTGCTGCCATTAGTGGTGATGCAATTAAAACATCTGCGGGTGCATTGTTCAATATTCCTGTTTGTAGGGTAAATAACTTGAAAACTGCGGTGCAATATTTACAAGAATCGGGATTGCAAGTGGTTGCTTGCTCAGAAAAAAATGATCAAACTATTTATGAAATAGATTATACTATGCCAACCGCAATTGTAATGGGTTCGGAAGAGGATGGAATTTCTAACGACATTATTCGCATTGCAGATCAATATGCTAAAATTCCATTGAAGGGAGGAATTGCTTCGCTCAATGTCTCTGTTGCAACGGGAGTAATACTTTACGAAGCGGTTCGTCAAAGAGGATAAATAAAAAAAGCCAAACAAATGTTTGGCTTTTTTTATTTAAAATTTGAGCAAAAAAAGATTAAATATATTTTTCTCCTTTTTTAGATTTCACATCGGCTACAATTTCTTTAATTTGTTGTTCTTTATTTTTAGGACATATCATCAATACCTCATCGGTATCTACTACAATAAAATCGTGTAACCCTTCTACCACAATTAATTTTTCGGGCTTAGTATTGATCATACAATTAGAGGAATCATACATCATCACATTGTTTGGATATACCACTGCATTACCCACATAATCTTTATCAATAATGGTATACAAGGAACCCCAAGTTCCTAAATCTGACCAGCCAAAATCGGCTGCAAAGACATGTACATTATCCGCTTTTTCCATAATGCCATAATCGATAGATATACTATTGCATTGTGGATAAATTAAGTTTATGAAATTGCTTTCTTGTGGCGTGTTGTAATGTTTAGCACCTTCTAAGAATGTAGTATTTAATTCTGGCAAATAATTTTCAAATGCATGGATGATGCTCTTTACACTCCAAACAAAAATACCTGCATTCCATAAAAAATCTCCACTTTGAATAAATGTTTTGGCGATTTCTAAATTTGGTTTTTCGGTAAATGTTTTGACTTTATAATGGCCATTTGTTTTGCTGTTATCAACAAATTGAATATAACCATATCCTGTATCAGGGCGTGTAGGCTTAATGCCTAAGGTGATTAAAAAATCATTTTCTGATGCTGTAATTAAAGCAGTTTCAATTTGCTTTACAAATTCTTGTTCGTTTAAAATGATATGATCAGAAGGGGCAACAGCTATTAATGCATCTGGGTTTTTCTGATTAATTTTATGACATGCATAAGCAATACAAGGTGCGGTATTTTTAGCAGCTGGTTCTCCTAAAATTTGATCGTCCGAAATACTTGGTAATTGTTCTTTAACCAATGCACGATAAGATTCGTTGGTAACGATGTAAATATTCTCTTTGGGACAAATTTTTTCTAAACGCTCAAAGGTTTGTTGAATAAGGGTTTTACCTGTTCCTAAAATATCTAAGAATTGTTTTGGATGCGAAGTTTTACTAATTGGCCAGAATCTACTTCCAATTCCGCCAGCCATAATTACTGCGTATTTATTTGTTGCTTTCATTGTTATTTAAAAAATATTAAATAATTCCTTCTTTAATTAAATCATGCAAATGTATCACTCCTGTGTAATTATTTTCATGAGTTACGATAATTTGTGTGATATTATTTTTTTTCATCATTTCCATCGCATCAATTGCTAATGAATCTGCTTCAATCGTTTTTGGGTTTTTGCCCATCATTTCTTGCGCAGTTAAATGGCTAATATCTCCTTTAGATAATAACCTTCTGAGGTCTCCATCGGTAATTACACCTACAATTTTACCCGCATCAATTACGGCAGTCATGCCTAATCTTTTACTACTGATTTCTAATATTACATCCGAAAAAGGAGTGTTTAAATCAACAGATGGTTTTTCGTTATTGATTGCCAAATCTGCTACTTTCAAATATAATTTTTTACCTAAAGCACCACCAGGATGATATTTGGCAAAATCGGCACTCGTAAATGATTTACATGCTAATAAGCAAATGGCTAAAGCATCGCCCATGGCAAGTTGTGCTGTTGTGCTTGTTGTTGGCGCTAAATTATTTGGACATGCTTCTTCTGCTATAGTAGTATCTAAAATAAAGTCAGCTTGTTTAGCTAAATAAGATTCGGTGTTGCCAACAATAGCAATTAAAGTGTTTTTGCTTTGTTTTAAAAGTGGCACCAAAACTTTTATTTCGGGGGTATTACCGCTCTTGGAGATGCAAATAATTACATCGTCTTGTTGAATCATGCCAAGGTCGCCATGTATGGCATCTGCTGCATGCATAAATAGGGCAGGAGTCCCTGTCGAATTCATCGTGGCAACAATTTTATTGGCAATGATGGCACTTTTACCAATACCAGTAATCACTACCCTGCCGCTTGCATGATAAATACTTTTTACTGCGCCATAAAACGACTCGTTAATAGCCGTTTGAAGCTTTAAAATAGCTTCAGCTTCGTTTTGCAAAGCTTTTTTAGCTATTACAATGATTTCGTTTTGTTCTTTCAATTTATTACAAAATTATGCTGAATAATTCACAAAAATATGTTATTTTAGATTGCAATTTAAACATAAGCATAAGATGTTCATAATAGGGCAGTTAGGATGATGGAGACCAAGAATTTACTATTTGATAACCTACAGAACTTTTTCGGATTCGATAATTTTAAGGGCCAACAAGAGGCAATAATCACTAATTTGCTTTCTGGCAACGATACCTTTGTAATTATGCCTACAGGCGCTGGTAAGTCTATGTGTTATCAATTGCCTGCATTAATGTCTGATGGGGTCGCTTTGGTCATCTCTCCGCTTATTGCACTCATGAAAAACCAAGTGGATCAAATGCGTGCATTTGGCAGTAATGACAGCATTGCCCATTTCTTAAATTCTTCTTTATCTAAAGCCGATATACTTAAAGTTAAAAGTGATGTATTGAGTGGCGATACCAAATTGCTATACATTGCGCCAGAATCTTTGGCCAAACAAGAAAACCTTGATTTTTTAAAATCGGCTAATGTCTCTTTTGTTGCCATAGATGAAGCTCATTGTATTTCAGAATGGGGTCACGATTTTAGACCAGAATACCGCAAAATAAGATCTGTTATATCTCAAATTGGAGATCATGTTCCCATGATTGCTTTAACTGCAACGGCTACACCCAAAGTGCAGCAAGACATCATGAAGAATTTGCAAATGCAAAATGCGACTTTATTTAAATCTTCTTTCAACAGAACTAATTTGTATTACGAAATTAGACCCAAAAAAGATGTCGCAAAAGAAATTATTAAGTTTATTAAACTCAATACTGGTAAATCCGGAATTATATATTGTTTGAGTAGAAAAAAGGTTGAAGAAATTGCCGAAGCACTTAATTTAAATGGCATTAAAGCCATACCATACCATGCAGGCCTTGAAGCTAAAGAGCGAGCTCAATCTCAAGATGCCTTCTTAATGGAAGATGTAGACGTTGTGGTAGCTACCATTGCTTTTGGTATGGGTATTGATAAACCCAATGTTCGTTTTGTTATTCACCACGATATGCCCAAAAGTTTAGAAGGCTATTACCAAGAAACGGGTAGGGCTGGAAGAGATGGCGGCGAAGGTCAATGTATTGCTTTTTATGCAGAAAGTGATATTATTAAATTGGCTAAATTCATGAAAGATAAACCAGTTGCTGAAAAAGAAATTGGTACGCAAATATTAAATGAAGTAGTTGATTATGCTGAGTCTTCTGCTTGTAGACGCAAACAAATATTATATTATTTTGGCGAAACCTTTAATGAAGATGCTTGTAATAAAATGTGTGATAATTGTAGGTATCCAAAAGATAAATTCCATGCGAAAGAATTTTTAATCACCGCATTAAAAGCAGTTAAAGAGCTCAACGAAAAATTTAACAGCGATTATGTAATTGATATTTTATTAGCTGCCGAAAACAAAACCATTCACGATTTTGATCACGATAAAATAAGCAGTTATGGCGCCGGTAAAGCAGAGTCTAAAAAGCTTTGGGAATCGGTAATTAGACAAGCTTTATTAGCCGGATATTTACAAAAAGACATTGAGCATTATGGCTTATTAAAAGTAACTAAAAATGGAGCTACTTTTATGGAGCATCCAACCGATATACTGTTTACTTTAAACCGCGATTTCGAGACCGATGTAGACGCAGACGAGGAAGCAGGCTCAGGTGTTGCGGCAAGTGATGCAGTTTTATTCGGCATGTTAAAAGAACTTTGCAAACAAATTGGCAAGAAAAACAATGTGCCTCCTTTTGTAGTATTTCAAGAGCCTTCCTTACAAGAAATGGCTACGCACTATCCAATTAACATAGAAGAAATAAAGCAAATTGCTGGTGTTGGAAATGGGAAAGCGGCAAAATTTGGCGCACCATTTGTAGAAATGATTAAAAAATATGTGGAGGAAAACGACATTGATCGCCCGATGGATATGGTGGTAAAAACCGCAGCAAATAAATCGGCAATTAAAGTTGCTATCATTCAAAACATAGATCGTAAAATACCACTCGACGACATTGCCAGTGCCAAAGGTTTTACCATGGAACAAATGATTGCCGAAATAGAAACCATCGTATCTTCTGGAACAAAATTAAATTTGAATTATTATATCGATGAGCTCATAGACGAAGATAGACAAGATGAAGTATTTGATTATTTCAGACAAGCCGACTCAGATTCAATCGATTCAGCCCTTTCGGACTTAGGCGAGGAGGATTATACCCGTGAAGAAATTCAATTAATGCGTATTAAATTTATGTCAGAACTGGGCAATTAAGCTCTAATTTATATTCTCATGATTCAGCAATTACCAAAAATCAAACACTTAAATGTAAATAATTTTTTCTTAATGGCTGGCCCATGCGCAATTGAAGGCGAAGACATTGCCATGCGTATTGCCGAAAAAATTATTACTATAACAGATAAATACCAAATCCCTTTTATTTTTAAAGGTTCTTATAGAAAAGCCAATCGCTCTAGGATTGATTCTTTTACTGGTATAGGTGATGAAAAAGCTTTGAAGATTTTAGAAAAAATTGGGCAAACATTTGATGTGCCAACGGTTACTGATATCCACGAAAGTACCGAAGCTGCTATGGCTGCAGCCTATGTTGATATTTTGCAAATCCCTGCATTTTTATGTCGACAAACTGATTTATTAATTGCCGCTGCAAAAACTGGCAAGTTTGTGAATGTAAAAAAAGGACAATTTTTATCGGGCGCATCAATGAAGCACGCCATCAGTAAATTACAAGATTCAGGAAATGCTCATATCATGTTAACCGATAGGGGAAATACTTTTGGCTATCAAGACCTCATTGTAGATTACCGTAACATTACAGAAATGAAGGCATTTGGTGTTCCAGTAATTATGGATTGTACGCATTCTTTGCAAAGGCCAAATCAAGAAAGTGGTGTTACAGGAGGCAATCCAGCTTTAATTGAAACCATAGCAAAGGCAGCAATTGCAGTAGGTGCAGACGGTTTGTTTATTGAAACGCACCCCGATCCTGCAAATGCAAAATCGGATGGTGCGAATATGTTACATCTAGATAACTTAGCCGATTTAATGGAAAAGTTGGTTCGAATTAGAGCGGCAATAATTTAAAATTAAACGCGGTAAAAATCTGCTTT
>JAURMH010000090.1 GCA_030830805.1 Bacteroidota bacterium | reverse complement strand
TCACTCTCGTTTACTAGAGCGTGCGGCTAAAATTAACGCAACCGATTCGGTAGCACAATCAATGAATGATTTACCAGAATCAATTCGTCACTTAGTAAAAGGTGGTGGTTCATTAACGGCATTGCCAATTATTGAAACACAAGCAGGTGACGTTTCTGCATATATTCCAACCAACGTAATTTCTATTACAGATGGTCAGATTTTCTTAGAGTCGAATTTATTTAACGCAGGTATTCGTCCAGCAATTAACGTAGGTATTTCGGTATCACGTGTTGGAGGTTCGGCGCAAATTAAATCGATGAAGAAAGTAGCAGGTACTTTAAAAGGTGACCAAGCGCAATACCGCGAATTAGAGGCTTTCTCGAAATTTGGTTCAGACTTAGATGCAGTAACTAAATTTATTTTAGAGAAAGGTGCAAGAAACGTAGAGATCTTGAAACAAGGACAATATTCTCCAGTAGCTGTTGAAAAACAAGTGGCTATTATATATTGTGGTACTAAAGGTTTGATGAGAAATGTTCCAGTTGATAAAGTGAGAGCTTTTGAAGCAGAATTTTTAAATCAATTAGAAATTCGTCACCGCGATACATTAGATGCAATTAAAGCTGGAAAAATTGATGATTCAATTACTTCGGTTTTAGAAAAAGTAGCATCAGAATTATCAAGTAAATACTAATTTAAATAAAGCTTGTTCAAATAGCATATGGCAAATTTAAAAGAGGTACGTATTAGAATAGCTTCGGTAAACTCTACACAACAGATTACCAAAGCAATGAAAATGGTTTCTGCTGCAAAATTAAAAAGAGCAACAGATGCTATTGTTCAAATGCGACCTTATGCAAATAAATTAAAAGATATTCTTGCAAATTTAACGGCAAGTTTAGAAGGGAACGAAAGTCCATACACTCAACAACGCGAAATAAAAAATGTATTGTTGGTAGTTGTGACTTCCAACCGTGGATTGGCTGGTGCCTTCAATGCGAATGTAATTAAGGCAGCTAACTTATTGGTTGAAGATAAATACGATGCACAAAAACGCAGTGGTAATTTACAGATTATCGCAATTGGCAAAAAAGCGCAAGATTATTTTACCAGAAACAAATTCAATGTGATTGGAAATAACAACGAAGTATTCAATCATTTAAATTTCGAAGAAGCAAACAAAATTGCAGAAGAAGTAATGAGCGGTTTTGTTGCTGGTAAATGGGATAAAGTTGAGGTGGTGTATAATCAATTTAAAAATGCAGCTATGCAAATTTTAACTACCGAACAATTATTACCAGTGGTACCTTCAGTTAATCAAAGTGCTAATCAAAATAATGCAGATTATTTACTAGAGCCTTCGCAAGAAGAAATCGTATTAGGTTTAATTCCAAGTTCGGTTAAAATTCAGTTGTATAAAGCTTTGTTAGATTCACATGCATCAGAACATGGTGCGCGTATGACCGCAATGGATAAAGCAACAGAAAATGCTGGAGATTTATTGAAAGCATTAAGGTTGTCTTATAACCAAGCAAGACAAGCCTCTATTACAAACGAAATATTAGAAATTGTGAGTGGTGCAAATGCATTGGCTGCTCAGTAATTTTTATTTGAAACATAAAAAAAAAGGCTATCAAATTTTGATAGCCTTTTTTTTAATAATGTTTTTGGTTTTAGGGATGTATGCCTAAATGATGGAATACAAATGACCAAATATCTGCCGCTTCTTCAATTACCTTTGCTGTTGGTTTACCAGCACCATGTCCAGCTTTCGAATCTATGCGAATTAAAATAGGGTTTTCGCCTTGTTGATTTTCTTGCAAGGTTGCTGCAAATTTAAAAGAGTGTGCAGGTACTACACGATCATCGTGATCGGCTGTGGTAATTAATGTTGCTGGATATGCAGTTTGCTTTACATTATGCAGTGGAGAATATTTGATGAGGTAATCAAATTGGGATTTTGATTCACTCGATCCATATTCTACAGCCCAACCCCAACCAATAGTAAATTTATGGTATCGCAACATATCTAAAACCCCTACACCAGGTAGTGCAACTTTAAATAGGTCTGGTCTTTGCGTCATACATGCGCCAACCAATAAGCCACCGTTCGATCTTCCGTTAATGGCTAATTTTTCGCTACTGGTATATTTTTCTTTAATTAAATATTCTGCAGCGCCAATAAAGTCGTCAAAAACATTTTGTTTTTTGTCTAACATGCCTGCTTTGTGCCATTCTTCGCCAAACTCTCCACCGCCTCGTAAGCTAACCTGGGCGTATATTCCACCGTTTTCCAAAAAGTATAAATTAGAGACACTAAAGCTAGGCGTTAAGCTAATATTAAAACCACCATAGCCATAAAGTAATAATGGATTTTGACCATCTAATTTAATTCCTTTTTTGTGTACAATAAACATGGGGATTTTAGTACCATCTTTTGAATCAAACCAAACTTGATTTGTTTCGTAATTGTCGGTATTAATTTTAAACTCCGATTTTTTGTATAATTCAATTTTACCGGTTTCAATATTTAAATTATAAATGGTGCCTGGTGTGGTAAAGTTGCTGAAATTAAAATAAAAATTATTTTCATTGTTACTTGCTTCGGCTAAGGCAATGGTACCTATGCCAGGCAATTCAATGTCTTTAATTTTTTTTCCATCTACCGAATATTCTGATAATTGATTGCTTGCATTTTTTAGATAGGTGGCGTATAACCTTCCGCCAGCAGTACTTACCGCCTGTAACAAATCTTTTTGCTCTGGAATAATCGTTTTCCAATTTTGTTTTTCACTCGCTTCTGGATTAATGGCGACTACTTTATAATTGGGTGCATCTTGATCCATCAACACCAATAATTCATCATCGATATTGTCTATTACTTCGTAATTATTTTTAAATCCTTTTAATAAAGTATGCAGCTTATCATTTTTAGTTCTCAAATTTTGTACTAAAATTTCGTTACCCGAAGTTCCTTCAGAGGCAGAAATAATTAAGTAATTTTCATTTTCAGTAACACTTGCGCCAAAGTATCTCAACGGATGTGATTTGTCTTCGTAAATTAATTGATCGTTTGCTTGCGCTTGGCCTAATTGATGATAATAAACTTTTTGGAATTGATTTTGATTTGAAAATTCGCTCACACCTTTGGGTTCATCATAACGGCTATAGTAGAAGCCATCGCCTTTCCAGGCTGCACCCGAAAATTTCACCCATTGTATTTTATCTTTCGTTAATTGTTGGCTAGCAATATCAATCACATAAATTTCGTTCCAATCAGAACCAGATCTTGCAATGGCATAGGCAGCATATTTAAAGTCGTTAGAGAAACTAAGGCCCACCAATGCAACAGTTCCATCACTCGATAGTTTATTGGGGTCTAAGAACACTTTTTCTGCACCATCAATACCCTTTTTAAAATAAATTACAGATTGGTTTTGTAAACCATCATTTTTAGAAAAGAAATAGTAGTCGCCCTTTTTATATGGAGCCGATTCTTTCGCATAATTCCAAATTTCGGTTAATTGGTCTTTTACTTTAGCTCTGTAAGAAATTTGAGAAAGATAATCTTGTGTCACTGCATTTTGTGCGCTAACCCAATCGGCTGTTTCTTTGGTGGTATCGTTTTCGAGCCAACGGTAAGGGTCAGCGATGTTTTGTCCGAAATAATTATCGCTGACAGTTCCTTTTTTAGTTTCTGGGTAGGGCATTAAGGTTATTTTTGTGTCGTTCATTTTGCAGCCATTCAATAAAATAATAGCAGAAAAAGTGAGTAGGGCATTTTTCATAAGCTGTATTTAGATATTTTTTGGTTTATATGTTGCTAGTTTTAAAATTTTCTGTGCGTCTTTTTCTTTCCATAATTCATCGAAACTAATGGAAGGATTATTATTCATATAATTTTTAACAATTTGCCAACCGCACCAAATGCCAATTCTTGGTGCCGAATTATTTGCTAGTCCAGCTGTAAATGGAGCCTCTTCTAAATATTTATTAAATTTCTTTTGTTCGGTTGAAAAGAGCAAATTATCTTCAATAAATAATTTAAATAGATTGCCTTCGTTTGTATTGCACCTATTTCATTCTTCGGCTGTATAGCCTAGTTTCAGAGAGTCTTCGGCATCTGGTAATAATAGATCAATACCATATAGTATTTTACCTTCTTGAATCATTTCAGAAAGCAAGGTGCTAGTTAAAGCATCTTCAGTCACTTTGGTGTTCAGTAATGCTTTAGCAACTGCCGGTGTAATATATTCTTTGCTTAGTCTTTTAGTAATATATGCCGGAAAATCTACCGAGGAATAATATTGATAATTTTTTCCCATAAACATATCGAGTCCAATCCCTATATAATCGGGCGTAGTAACAATTGCATTATTAAAAACGGAAATAAAAGTGAGCACTTTTAGGTTGCTATCATTTGGGTAAAGTGTATGGTAGTTTGCTAATAAAGGGGCTAAGTCTTCACTTATTTTTTTCGTATCTGGGTATGCTTTTTTTACATCTTGGTATAAATTTTTTAAATCCGGATGGTTAATGAAATCTTTTAAGATGAAATCAAAATTTGGGTTTTTAGGATCGCCAAAATTCATAATTCTGCCAAAATAGATATCATAAAAAGAGCCATATTTTTTTGCCATGGCACTTTTAGCTTGACTCAGGTTTTTTTGATCAATTTCAAAAACAGCTTGCTCAAAGCGATCTATTTCTATTGGCTTTAGGGCTTCTTGGCTCGACAATACTTTACGCTGCTTATTTTCTTTGCAAGAACTGCCTAAAATCAGCATCGAGCATAGCAATAAAATCAGAATATTTTGTTTCCTTTGTGTTGTCATTATTGATATCTATGGATAGAAATAGTAAAGTTAAAAACTTTAGTCATTTTTCAAGATGATTGATAGATTTATTCCATAAAAAATGAAAATAATACTCGCACAAATTAATGTTACTGTTGGCAATTTTGAAGAAAATTTCCAGAAAATTAAGCAGGAGATTCTTCAGGCAAAATTACAGGCAGCAGATTTGATTATTTTTCCAGAACTCGCTATATGTGGTTATCCTCCTCGCGACTTTTTAAATTATGATTATTTCATCAATCAAATCGATTTTTATATTAATCAAATTGCAGCATGTTGTCAAGGCATCACTTGTATTATTGGCGCGCCAAGTCGGAATCCAAATACTGCTGGTAAGCCATTATATAATTCGGCATATGTTTTAGCAGATGCGGCTATTCAATCAATCGTTCATAAATCATTATTGCCTACTTATGATGTATTTGACGAATACCGATATTTTGAACCTGCAAAAAGAGTACAATGTGTAACTATTGCAGGGCAAAAAATTGCTTTAACAATTTGCGAAGATTTGTGGAATGTAAGCGAATCGCCATTATACGATCATGCGCCTATGGACTTGCTCATGCAAGAAAAACCAACATTGATGATCAACATAGCCGCATCGCCCTTCGATTATGATCAAGAGCAAAAGCGCAAAAAAATGTTGCAAGCAAACTGCATCAAATACCAGCTGCCATTAATTTATGTAAATCATGTGGGTGCGCAAACAGAAATTATTTTTGATGGCGGTTCAATGGTGTGCAATGAAAAGGGAGAAATTTTAGCTGAAGCAAAATGTTTTCAAGAATCTATGTTAACAATTGAGAATTTGGATCAATTGCTTTTGGAAAATAAAGTGATGATTCCCTCGATAAATACTACTATTGAGAAAATTGAGCAAGCACTCATACTTGGTATCCGTGATTATTTTCAAAAATCTAATTTTTCAAAAGCAGTTTTAGGTTTGTCTGGAGGTATTGATTCTGCTGTAGTTTGCGCATTAGCGACAAAAGCATTAGGCCCTCAAAATGTATTGGCGGTATTGTTACCATCGGCTTATTCATCCGATCATTCTATCACAGATGCGATGGCATTGGTAAAACATTTAGGTATTGAACATACCCAAATAAATATTGAATCAACTGTTAAAGAAGCTGAAAGCGTACTTGCTCATTTATTTGAAGGCATGCCTGCAGATTTAACAGAAGAAAATTTACAAGCACGCGTTCGTGGGATTTTGTTAATGGCGGTATCCAATAAATTAGGACATATTTTATTAAATACCTCTAATAAAAGTGAAGCTGCTGTTGGCTATGGAACACTTTATGGTGATATGAGTGGCGGCATTTCCGTTATAGGGGATGTGTATAAAACACAAGTTTTTGAATTAGCTAAATGGTTAAATAGAGATACGGAAATTATACCTTGGAATACCATCAGTAAAGCGCCAAGTGCAGAGTTAAGACACGATCAAAAAGATTCAGATTCTTTACCAAGTTATGATTTACTCGATCAAGTATTATTTTTATATATAGAAAAACAATTGGGCGCAGCCGAAATAATAGCTAAGGGCTTTGATGAAAAACTGGTGTCGCGTGTACTGATGTTGGTTAATCGAAGTGAGTATAAACGCTATCAAACACCACCAATTTTAAGGGTTTCTCCTAAAGCATTTGGAATGGGCAGAAGAATGCCCATTGTCGCAAAGTATTAAGCTTTAAATTTTTCGAAAAATTCGTCTTCGTAGCTTGTACCAATTGGAATCTCTTGCTCTTTAATGTGAATCGTTTTGTTGCGTACGGTTTCAATTTTACTAAAAGGCACAATATAAGAACGGTGCACCCTTAAAAATTCATTTGGTGTTAGTTTGGCTAAAATATTTTTCATAGTCATCCGAGCAACAACTAATTTATCTGCGCCATAATGAACTTTCAAATAATCTCCAAGTCCTTCAATGTAAAGGATTTCAGCTAATGGAATTTTAATCAATTTGTAATCTGCGCGTATAAATAAAAAATTATCAGCGGGATTTTCATTTTGATTTTTTAATCGAAAAAAATCAACTGCTTTGTCTACCGCTTTTGAAAATCTACTTTCTTCAAATGGTTTTAGTAAATAGTCAATGGCATTTAATTCATAAGCATCTAGTGCATGTTCGCTAAATGCAGTCGTGAAAATAATTCTAACATTTTCTGGTAAAATTTTACTCAGCGCTAGGCCTGTTACAGAAGGCATTTGTATATCTAAAAAAACTAAATCAACAGGAAATTTTTGCAAGTATGCTAATGCTGCGCTTGGTTTTGTAAAGGTTTTTTCTAATTGAATAGCTGCATGCTTACTGCAAAAACGACTAATAAGTTCTAGCGCTAAAGGTTCATCATCTATGGCGATTGCTTTGATCATTTTATGGTAATAATTAGCTTTACGGTATAGTCTGTTTCGGTATGAGAAATTTGAAGTTGGTATTTACCACTGTATAATAAATCGAGCCTCCTTATTACATTAGCAATACCTGTGCCAGTGTTAGCATTTTCTACAATACTAATAGGTACAATTTTATTAGACACCAATAGCTCAATGGTATTATTTGAAATGCTTATCGCAATTTGAATAATTGACTCAATTTCGGGGTTCACCCCATATTTAAATGCATTTTCTATAAATGAAATTAATAGCAATGGAGCAATTTGATGCTTATGCTGCAATCCATCTATAGTAAAATTAACCTTTGCGGTTTCTCCAATTCTTATTTTTTGTAATTCTATATAGCTACTGATATAAGCAATTTCTTTTTCAATTTCAATGAATTCGGATTGTGCATCTGTTATATTATAGCGCATCATGCCAGATAATTTCACAATCGCATTTGCGGTGTCATCCGATTTTTTGAGGGCTAATGCATAAATATTATTCAAGGTGTTGAATAAAAAATGTGGATTGATTTGCGATTTTAAATAAGCAAGTTCGGCAGCTAATTTTTCTTTTTCCGTTTGCTTAAATCTAGCTTGTATATTTAAAGCAATAGAGATAATAAAAACAGAAATAAATAAAAATAATTCATCTTCCCAGTGACCAATACGATGTTTTCTTGGCCCACCAGGTCTTCCTGCTCGGTCATGTAGTTCAAATTGTGGTCTGTCGTGGTTGTTGCTAAATAGGTGTTTGTTGACGCGGTTCATGTGCCGCTGAGGCTTTTCAATACTTTTTTCAATCAATAACAGGGGTACTAGGGTAAGTAATCCGCTGATTAAAAAGTATAAAATAAATTGCGGATATTTTTTTTGATAAAAAATTGGAATTAAAATATAATAACTAAAATAAAAAAATAAAACTAATAAGGTATGGGAAACTAAGTTTTTAAAAATCATAAAATTAATACCTGCAACGGAAGGTCCATCCGAATGATGTTGGGGTATTAATAAGAATGGCGCAATGATAAAAATGCTAATGCAAATTATTTGTATCCAAAGCGATTTTCTGGAATTATTAATCATCTTTAAATTTAATGTAAAAGACTGTCTTTTGTTAGGCGGGAATTGTTTTTTGAGGTAAACTCAACAAATTCGTAGGTAATTTTGCCTTATTGTGTTTTAGCACAAGTTATTAAGGCTGTGCTGTAAATGCGTACTTAAATTTACTCATTATATAATTTAGATTATTTATAAATTATTATATTTGAGTACATTTTAAAAGAGCATGAGTAATAACGATATCTTTAAAAAATTAAGAGTGGCACTGCAGCTCAGAAACGATCAAATAATCGAAATTCTAAGTTTGGTTAATTTCAGAATTACCCCAACAGAATTATCTGCTTTTTTTAGAGCCGAAGATCACCCCAATTTTAAGCCTTGTGGAGATCAAATTTTAAGGAATTTTTTAAATGGCTTGATCATACATAAAAGAGGTCCGATGGAGAGTCCAGCGGAATCAAAAGAAACTAAAAAACTATAATTATGGTATTTATTATTTTAGGCGCTATTGTATTATTATTAGGCCGTTCATTTTTAGCAAAGAATCCACAATACGGAAAATCACAATCAGTCGTTTATTTTTCGGCAGGGGTATTATTTTTATTAGGATTAAGCACCTCGGTATTTAAAATGATTGATGCCGGTCAGGTTGGCGTGCAATCTATGTTCGGAAAAGTGAATCAAACAACTTTGCCAAGTGGACTGAATGTGATTAATCCATTAATGGATGTTACCTTATTTGATATCAAAACGCAAAACTATACCATGTCTGGTGTACACGACGAAGGAGATAAAAGTGGAGATGATGCAATCAGGGTTTTAACATCCGATGGTTTAGAGGTGATCGTGGATTTAACGGTATTATTTAAAATTTTACCTTCAGAGGCACCCCGAATTTTACAAGAAATTGGGCCTAATTATTTAGATAAAATTGTTAGGCCAATTACCAGAACTAAAATTAGAGACAATGCCGTTTATTACGATGCAATTTCTTTGTATTCCACTAAGAGAGATGAATTTCAATCACGCATTTATAACAGTATTGCATCCGATTTTAAAAAGAGAGGTTTGGTATTAGAGCAATTATTAGTAAGAAATATTACCCTTCCAGTATCTGTAAAAGTTACTATTGAATCTAAAATCAATGCAGAACAAGACGCGCAAAAAATGCAATTTGTATTACAGAAAGAAAAGCAAGAAGCGGAGCGTAAACGAGTAGAAGCGCAAGGTATAGCTGATTACCAAAGAATATTAAGTACTGGTTTAAGCGAAAAACAATTACAATACGAAATGATTAAAGCACAAAAGGAAATTGCTACCTCACCTAATACTAAAGTAATTATTATTGGAAATAGTAAAGGAATGCCAATTATGCTTGGAGACAAGTAATAAAAATTAACCTGCAATAGATACACCTATTAGTTTTCCTATTCCAAAAGTAATAGCAGCAGCAGCTAATCCAAATAGCACTTGTCTGAATCCAGAATACCAAATATTTTTACCAGTAAATAAAGTAATGGCTGCGCCAATTAAAAATAATCCAAATGCACTGGCTATTACACAAACTATAATAGCGGTATAGCCAGTCAAGAATAAAAATGGAAGCAGCGGAATAATAGCGCCAATAGCAAAAAGTATAAAGGAATAAACGGCAGCTTCCATA
>JAURMH010000089.1 GCA_030830805.1 Bacteroidota bacterium | reverse complement strand
GCATATCGGTGAAAAGCAAATTGGCGGAGGTCGAGTAGCTGAAAAAGCAGCAACAGGTATCACAGAACAATTGGTTTCCTTTGGATTAGAATCAGATCGACTTAAAACGGGAACGCCACCAAGAGTAGATGGTCGTAGCCTTGATTATAGTAAAATGGAAGAACAAAAGGGCGATGAAGAAGTGGTTGGTTTCTCTTATTTAAATATAGAAAAGGTGAAGCCTGAAAATCAGCGCTCTTGCCATATAACTTATACGGATGCAAGGGTACACGAGATGCTTAAAACCGGTTTTGATCGTAGTCCAATGTATCAAGGGCGTATTGAAGGCGTCGGTCCAAGATACTGTCCAAGTATTGAAGATAAAATTAATCGCTTTGCTGATAGGGAGAGACATCAGCTATTTGTTGAGCCCGAAGGTTGGAATACAGTTGAAATATATGTAAATGGATTTAGTACAAGCTTACCCGAAGAAGTACAATACGAAGCTCTTCGTATGGTTCCTGGCTTTGAAAAGGCTAGAATGTTCCGACCAGGTTATGCCATTGAATATGATTATTTCCAACCGACACAGCTTACCTATACACTTGAAACTAAAGCATTGGAAAACTTATACTTTGCAGGACAAATAAACGGGACAACCGGTTACGAGGAGGCAGCATGTCAAGGTATCATGGCGGGTATGAATGCGCATTTGAAAATTAATAACCAACCACCTTTAATTCTGCAAAGAAGCGAAGCGTATATTGGAGTGTTGATTGATGACCTGATAAGCAAGGGTACTGAAGAACCCTATCGTATGTTTACTTCACGCGCAGAATTTAGAACACTCTTGCGTCAAGATAATGCCGATCTTCGCTTGACCGAAATGAGCTATAAACTAGGCCTTGCAAAAGAAGTGCGTATGCGACGTGTGGAAGATAAAACGAAGCAGGTTACAGAAATAAAAAATTTATTAGATACTGAATCCATTGCCCCTGAATTTATCAATGCATTTTTAACTGACATCGATTCTGCAAATATATCAGAAAAACAAAAAGCTTCGAAACTCTTGCTACGACCAAACATCAGCCTACAACAAATTTTATCCAATAATGAATTGTTGAATGAAAAAATGAATGGGTTTGATACAGAGTGTTTAGAACAAGCCGAAATACAAATTAAGTACGAGCGTTATATTGAAAAAGAAAAAGAAATTGTGGAACGCATGGCAACACTTGAAAATAAATTAATTCCTACTAATTTTGATTACGATAAAATCGCTGCTATATCCATAGAAGCGAGACAAAAGTTTAAGAAAATTAGGCCCATTACTTTGGGACAAGCCAGTCGCATCAGCGGAGTAAATCCGAGTGATGTGCAGATTTTAATGGTTTTTATGGGGCGCTAATCCATTTAAGATAAGCCACTCTCCATACATTACACTAAGCATTGATATAAGGATACCCCTCATCAAAAAAAATTCAATTTTTGAGTTTTCACAATAAGTTTTTAGTAGCTTTAAAACTCATCTTTTGAGAAAATTTTAAACAACTAAAACAGTCGCGTATGAAGCGGATTTTAACAGGGCTTGTATTTTTGTGTACGGCTATAATAGCTCAGGCACAAGAATCATTTCCCATAAACGGAGTAAGGGATATTCGTAGTGGTTTGTATGCATTTACAAATGCTACCATTATTCAAAACGAAAACACTAAAATAGAAAAAGGTGTTTTGATTATAAAAATGGGTAAAATTGTAGCGGTTGGTGCGAACCTAACTGTACCAGCAGAGGCCGTTGTAATTGATTGTGCTGGTAAATTTATTTACCCGTCATTTATCGATCCACTAAGTGATTATGGTGTAGCAACACCAAGAAGAACAATGGGTGGTTTTAATTTTGGAGCACCGGGACAATTTGTTTCCAACAAACCAGGACCGTATAACTGGAACCAAGCTGTTAAGCCTGAATTAAATGCAGTTGATGTATTTACTAAGGATGAAGCTACCGCTAGCGCTTACCGTGCAAATGGTTTTGGTACAGTGTTCACTCATTTAAAAGATGGATTGGCAAGAGGAACAGGAGCGGTGGTGAGCTTAGCTACTGAAAATAATAATCAAGCAGTTTTAAAATCAAAGGCGGCATCAGTTTATTCTTTTGATAAAGGAACATCAACCCAATCTTATCCAAGTAGTTTAATGGGAAGTATTGCTGTTTTGCGTCAAACTTACTTAGATGCAAAATGGTATCAAACAAAACCAGTTAGTGAAGGGGTTAATCTTTCATTAGAAGCGTGGAACAATAATCAAGCAATTCCTCAAATATTTGCAACCGATGATAAATGGAACGCAGTTCGCGCTGATCGTGTTGGCGATGAGTTTGGTGTACAATATATTATTAGGGGTGGTGATAACGGATATCAAAGAATTGATGAAATGGTTAAAACCAAGGCATCTTTTATTTTAGGTGTCGATTTTCCTGTGGCTATGGATGTGGAAGATCCAAATGATGCAAGGTTTGTATCATTAGCGGATATGAAGCATTGGGAATTAGCTCCGACAAATTTAGCAGCTTATTCAAAAGCAAACATTCCTTTTAGTATTACATCTGCTGATATGAAAGATGCGAAACAATTTTTAGCAAATGTTAAAAAAGCAATTCAAAATGGTTTAAGTGAGTCAAAGGCATTAGAGGCATTAACTAAAACTCCAGCAAATCAATTGGGCGTATATGATCAAGTGGGCTCCATTGAAACTGGCAAGTGGGCTAATTTTATTATTACTACCGAGCCGGTTTTTGCAACGAACTCGAAAATAATTGAAAACTGGGTTCAAGGAAATAAATATGGCGTAAATGAAAGCGAGTGGTCAAGCATCGCTGGAAAATATAAATTAACGATTAATAAAAACGGAACAACATCAGATTATAATGTAGAAGTTAAAAAAGATTTAACTGCAACTATTATTGGAACTGATACTATAACATCAAAAGTAACAGTTAGCGAATCTGTTATTAAATTAAACTTCCCTACTAAAAAAGGGCGAGGAGCTGATCAAGTAAGATTAAGTGGTATTATCTCGGGTAATTCTTGGTCCGGCGTTGGAACAGATGGTTCGGGAAGTAAAACAACCTGGTCTGCGTCTTATACAGGAGCAATTGCAGCTACCGATGCAAGAAGTGAATTCAGAAGACCAATGGATAGTGCAAGAAACAATAATTCAAAAATTACATTTCCGTTTGTAGGATATGGTAACGAAGTGTTACCAAAACAGGAAACGATATTGATTAAAAACGCTACCGTTTGGACCAATGAAAAGGAAGGCGTTTTACAAAATACCGATGTATTGCTTAAGGCGGGTAAAATTGCAAAGATTGGAAAAAATATCAGCGATGCAACTGCAACGGTGGTTGACGGAACAGGAAAACACTTAAGTGCTGGAATTATTGACGAGCACTCACATATCGCTGCAATGTCCATTAACGAAGGTGGTCAATCGGTTACATCAGAAGCGCGTATTGCAGATAATTTAAATCCGGAAGACATTAATATATATCGTCAATTAAGCGGTGGAGTAACTAGCTCACATATATTACATGGCTCTGCCAATACCATTGGTGGACAAACACAATTAATTAAACTACGTTGGGGTGCTAATGATGAGGATTTAAAATTCGCTGGCGCTGATCCGTTTATCAAATTCGCGTTAGGTGAAAACGTTAAGCGTACAACCAGTCAAAGTAATAATCGTTATCCTGATACAAGAATGGGCGTGGAAGAAGTATTAAACGATGCGTTTGATCGCGCACTTGATTATCAAAAAAACTTAAAAGCAAACCCTTCTGCTAGACGTGATTTAGAATTAGATGCGTTGGTTGAAATATTGAATAAAAAACGCTTCATTACCTGTCACAGTTATGTACAACCAGAAATTACCTATGCATTACGCATTGGTGATAAGTATGGTTTTAAATTCAATACTTTCACTCATATTTTAGAGGGTTACAAAGTAGCTGATAAAATGAAAGCACACGGATCAAGCGCGTCTACCTTCTCTGATTGGTTTATGTATAAAACCGAGGTACAGGATGCAATTGCTTATAATGCCGCTATAATGCAAAAAGTGGGTTTAAATGTGGTTATCAATTCAGATGATGCTGAAATGGCAAGAAGATTGAATCAAGAAGCAGCAAAGGCCGTTAAATATGGTGGCGTTAGTGAAGAAGAAGCATTTAAAATGGTAACATTAAATGCTGCGAAAGCATTACACGTTGCTGATAAAGTAGGAAGTATAAAAACTGGAAAAGATGCGGATGTAGTTTTGTGGACTGATAATCCATTAAGTATTTATGCAAAGGTTGAAAAAACAATTGTAGATGGTATTGTTTATTTTGATAGAACAAAAGATGCAGAGATGAGTAAAAAAATTACTGCAGAAAAAACAAGGTTAATACAAAAACTATTAGGAGAAAAAAGATC
>JAURMH010000088.1 GCA_030830805.1 Bacteroidota bacterium | reverse complement strand
TGCTAACTCTTATTTAGCTATGCGTATTTCCTTCATGAACGAGATGGCCAATTTATGTGAAGCGGCTGGAGCCAATATCGACCATGTGCGCATTGGTATGGGTAGTGATTCTAGAATTGGTAAACGCTTTTTATTTCCTGGCGTAGGTTATGGAGGCAGTTGTTTCCCTAAAGATGTGCAAGCTCTCGCACTTACGGCAAAACAATTAAACTACAATTTTAAATTAGTAGAAACCGTGATGCAAGTAAACGATCTTCAAAAAAGTATTTTAGGGTCGAAAATTAAAAACTATTTCAATCAAGATTTAAATGGCAAAACCATTGCAATTTGGGGCTTAGCATTTAAACCAGAAACAGACGATATTAGAGAAGCTCCCGCATTGTCTTTAATTGAAGAACTTTTAGCTGCAGGAGCCAAAGTAAAAGCCTTTGACCCTGAAGCTATGGCTAATGTTAAACAAACAATTGGAGAACATTCAATCTATTTTGCACAAAATGCATACGAGGCTATTGAACATGCAGACGCATTAGCAATTGTAACAGAATGGAGTGAATTTAGAAATCCAAATTTTGAAAAAATAAAATCACTTTTAAAATCTAAAGCCATCTTTGATGGTAGAAATGTTTTTTCTCTTGAAAAAATGAAAGAAGAAGGATTTTATTATGAAAGCATTGGACGTACAACAGTTACAAACTAAACTATCAACATGGCAAAAAGAATTTTAATTACAGGAGCCGCTGGCTTTTTAGGATCACACTTATGCGATCGCTTTATTGCAGAAGGCTACGACGTTATCGGCATGGATAATTTGCTAACTGGAAACATCAAAAATATTGAGCATTTGTTCCCTTTGAAAAACTTTGAGTTTTATCATCATGATGTTACCAAGTTTGTACATGTGCCGGGGAATATTGATTACATCCTTCATTTTGCATCTCCGGCTAGCCCTATCGACTATTTAAAAATGCCTATTCAAACATTAAAAGTAGGCGCAATGGGTACGCATAATTTATTGGGATTAGCAAAAGCTAAAAATGCAAGAATATTAGTTGCTTCAACTTCCGAAATATATGGTGATCCTCTTGTACATCCGCAACCTGAAGAGTATTGGGGTAATGTAAATTCTGTAGGGCCAAGAGGTGTTTATGATGAAGCTAAACGCTATATGGAAAGTATTACTATGGCTTACCATCATTACCACCAAGTAGAAACGAGAATCATACGCATATTTAATACCTATGGTCCGCGTATGCGCCTGGATGACGGTAGAGCTTTACCAACTTTTATGAGCCAAGCATTAAAAAATGAAGATCTTACTGTTTTTGGAGATGGCTCTCAAACAAGATCTTTTTGTTATGTAGATGATTTAGTGGATGGTATTTATAGATTATTACTTTCCGACTATGCTCTACCTGTTAATATTGGTAATCCAGCTGAAATCACCTTAAAAGAATTTGCAGAAGAAGTGATTGCATTAACTGGCACCAAAGGGAAAATTGTTTATGAACCGCTTCCTCAAGATGATCCTAAACAAAGACAACCAGATATTACCAAAGCACGAACTATTTTAGGTTGGGAACCAAAAGTAGATCGACATGAAGGACTAAAAAGAACTTTAGCCTATTTTAAAGAGGCACTATAAAAAATTAAAGGCACCATTACGGTGCCTTTTTCTATACATACACATAAAAATTTATACACACCTATAGTAGCATCCAATGTTTTGGATTATTTTGCAAAAAGAAATAAAGAATAATGGCTATCAATAACAATATCTATAACGAAGACAGTATTAAATCACTCGACTGGAAAGAGCATATCCGATTAAGACCGGGTATGTATATCGGTAAATTGGGCGATGGCAGTAGTATGGACGATGGTATTTATATCCTACTAAAAGAAGTTGCCGATAACTGTATCGATGAGTATATGCAAGGTTTTGGGAAACGTATTGAAATCAAAGTTACCGATCAACTAGTAAGTGTTCGAGATTTTGGACGTGGTATTCCTTTAGGAAAACTAGTAGATGTAGTTAGCAAAATCAATACAGGTGCTAAATATGATAGCAAGGCCTTTCAAAAATCAGTAGGTTTAAATGGAGTAGGTACTAAAGCGGTAAATGCCTTAAGTTCTTATTTTAGTGTAACTGCTTACAGAGAAGGCAAAATGAAAACGGCAAGCTTTGAAAAAGGTAATTTACTGAAAGAAGAAAAAGAAAGCAGCACAAACGAAGAGAATGGAACATATGTAGAATTTACACCCGACAATGCCATTTTTAGAAATTACCATTTCGTACACGAGTATATTGAAAATCAAATTTGGAACTATTGCTTTTTGAATGCAGGTTTACAAATTAATTTTAATGGACGAAATTTTGTTTCAAAAAATGGACTACTCGATTTATTACAACGAAAAACAAACCCTGATAATCTTCGATATCCAATCATTCATCTAAAAGGAGAAGATATAGAAGTAGCCTTATCGCATACCGGCGATTATGGTGAAGATGTTTATTCTTTTGTGAATGGCCAACATACTACTCAAGGTGGTACACACCAAGCTGCTTTTAGAGAGGGCTTTGTAAAAACGGTTCGTGATTTCTTCAAAAAAGATTACGATGCAGCAGATATCCGACAAAGTATTTGTGCTGCAATTGCTGTTCGTGTACAAGAACCGGTTTTTGAATCACAAACAAAAACAAAATTAGGCTCTCAAAACGTGGCTGAAAACGGCCCATCTATGAAGAGCTTTATTGGTGATTTTTTAGGTACGGAATTGAATAACTTCTTACACAAAAACCCAAGTACTGCAGAAGCACTTAAGAAACGCATAGAGCAAAGTGAACGCGAACGAAAAGAATTAACAGGCATTAGAAAATTAGCTAATGAGCGTGCAAAAAAAGCAAATCTTCATAATAAGAAATTAAGAGATTGTCGCTATCATCTTAACGATGAGGCGCCAGCTAAAAACAAAGAAGAATTTCAACAAAAGCAATTAGAATCTACCATTTTCATTACCGAGGGTGATTCGGCAAGTGGATCAATAACTAAATCTAGAAATGTAGAAAGCCAAGCCGTATTTAGTTTGCGTGGTAAACCCTTGAATAGTTTCGGGCTTACGAAGAAAATTGTTTATGAAAATGAAGAATTCAATTTATTGCAACATGCTTTAAACATTGAAGAAGGCATGGATGGACTCCGCTACAATAATATTGTCATTGCTACCGATGCCGATGTAGATGGTATGCATATTCGATTATTAATCATGACCTTCTTTTTGCAATTCTTCCCTGACTTAGTAAAAAATGGCCACGTTTATATTTTACAAACTCCATTATTTAGGGTGAGAAATAAGCAAAAAACTATTTATTGCTATAACGATGAAGAGCGCCAAAGAGCGATTATGGAATTAGGCACAAAACCAGAAATCACGCGTTTTAAAGGTTTAGGAGAGATATCTCCAGAAGAATTTGCTCAATTTA
>JAURMH010000087.1 GCA_030830805.1 Bacteroidota bacterium | reverse complement strand
AGTAATAAATATTTAGGCGAACAATTTGACATACATGGCGGCGGAATGGATTTACTTTTTCCTCACCACGAATGTGAAATTGCACAATCTAAAGCAGCCAACCATTGCAACCCTGCAAAATATTGGATGCACAATAATATGGTCACCATTAATGGAAAAAAAATGGGTAAGTCTTTGGGTAATGCCATCAACTTAAACGAATTTTTTACAGGTGAGCATGCCTTATTAACGCAAGCATACCATCCTATTACCGTTCGCTTTTTCTTTTTGCAAGCACATTACCGCAGCACTTTAGATTTTTCTAACGAAGCTTTACAAGCAGCAGAAAAAGGTTTAAAGAAAATGATCAATGGATTGCGTACTGCAAAAGCATTGACTTACGTAGCAGATGCAAATGTGAGCTTCGATGCGGAATTAGATGCAGCTATTCTAAATGAATGTCAAGAAGTATACGACGGATTAAACGCAGACTTTAATACTGCCATGAGTATTGCGGCTTTATATAATTTATTGAAGCGTATTAATTCATTCAAGGCTAAACACCTTGCATTGAGCAGTATTAGCCCGGCTACTTTCGAAAAAATCATTCAAACTTTTGTAAGTATAAACGAAGAAGTATTGGGTATTTCGGAATTAAAAATGTTAGAAGGCGCAAGTCCAATTGCTATGCTTGATGCTTGGATGGAAAGTTACCAAACAGCCAGAGCAAATAAAGATTTTGCTTTAGTAGATACTATTCGTGCTAATTTCAAAGCCAATCAAATTATTATTAAAGATAGCAAAGAAGGTTCCGAATGGGCTTATGAAGAATAACCCGCATCACATGAAAAAATATCTTTATAGTTTAAGCATTTGTGTTTTGCTTATTTGGAACGCTTGTGGTTCTGAAAATACTAAAAAAATTGCGAGCGAAAGTGCCGTAGATAGTAGCCTAACTAAACCCATTTTTTCCGAAGACAGTAGTTTTAAATTCATTGAGGCGCAATTAGCTTTTGGCCCCAGAGTGCCCAATAGCAAAGGTCATAGCACATGCGCAAATTATTTAACGCAGACATTAAAAAAATATAAAGCCAGTGTGTTTGTTCAAGAAGGCAGCGTGACCGCATTCGATGGTAAAAAGTTAAACATCAAAAATATTATTGCCTCTTATAATCCAAGCAATCCTAAACGCGTATTACTTTGCGCACATTGGGACAGCAGACCCTTTGCCGATCAAGATAGCAAAGACCAAGATCAAGCCATTATGGGCGCCAATGATGGCGGTAGTGGTGTGGGCGTTTTATTAGAAATGGCTAGGCTTTTTTCTATTGAGAATCCAAAAATTGGTGTCGATATCATTTTATTTGATGCAGAAGATTACGGACAACCCGAAGGCAGTAAATTTCCGAGCATGCAAGATTCGTATTGTTTAGGCTCACAATATTGGTGTAAAAACCAACCAAGCAAAGGCTACCAACCTATGTATGGTATATTATTAGATATGGTTGGCGGCGAAAATGTAGTTTTTCATCAAGACGAAATCTCTAGAACCTACGCTCCTGTTGCTGTTGAGAAAGTGTGGAACGCCGCTGCAAAAGCAGGTTATTCTAGCCATTTCGAATACAAAAATAGTCCAGCTATTATAGACGATCATTATTATATCAATACCATTTTAAATATTCCAGTGGTTGATCTTATTCACCACGATGAAAGTAGCCTAACTGGATTTTGGACACACTGGCACACGCACGAAGATAATATCAACAACATCAGTAAAAAATCTTTGAAAGCTGTGGGGCAAACTTTAGTAGAAGTTATTTATTCGGAAGAATAATTTTCAACCTCCTCATAAAAAACCTCGGACACAGGGCTAAATAAATAAATGGCTCCCGTTCCAATTTCTTTGCATTTAAATCTTTTACGCAGCAATGCCATTTTCTGAAACTCGCGTCCCGATTTCATTTTAAAAATTCCACCCATAGGCACAGTCGATACAAATACGGTTTTAGAAACCGGATCAAACTCTTTTAATACTTTTAATAAATGAATATCGGTACAACTAGCGGCTGCAGGGTTGTTCATGTAACGACGCAATGCAGTTTCTATGCGCTCCGGAAAAATTCCTTTGGCAATAAATGGATTCATCAATCTTTTATATTCTGTTTTCCATTCCTCGCCATGTGCTTTTACTTTATTGCGATAGGTATTCCAATTACTCAAATGTGCAAACTCATGAATTAAAGTAATCAGAAAAGCATATGGGTTTAAATCTACATTGATTGAAATGCGATGGCCTCTACCTGCGTATGGATGGCGGTAATCACCTAAAACAGATTGACGCGGTTTGCTGATAGTTAGTTCTACTTGAAAATGGTCTATCCATTTAGACATAGTGATAGCCACTTCTGCTGGTAAATATTTTTTTAGCAATTCGGCATTTTTTTCAGACATGCGTTGATCAAAAAAAATCAGACTAAGACAAAAATTGATACACTGCAAATGCAGCTAAATAAGCAAATGCAGTCATGGTGAAAAGCTGTATAAGCGGCCATTTGATGCCATTAGTTTCACGATAAACTACTGCAAAAGTACTCATACATTGCATCGCAAATGCATAAAATATCATGAGCGACATGACGGTTGCAAAAGTAAATGTGAGTTCGCCTGTTTCCGGATTTCTTGCTTCTAACATTTTTTCGCGTACGGTGTCTAAATGTTCGCCGTCGCCTTGCACACTATATATAGTAGACATGGTGCCCACAAAAACTTCGCGTGCAGCAAAAGAGGTAACCAATGCAATACCAATTTTCCAATCATAACCTAAAGGTTTAATGGCTGGCTCAATAAATTTTCCGAGCAAACCAGCATAAGAAGCTTCTAATTTTTCTGCTTTCTTTTTACTTTCCAAAGTCGAACTATTTAATTCAACAGTGGTGTTCTCGGATGACATTTTTGCATACTTTGTTTCAATGGCATCAAAATCTTTGCTAGGACCAAAAGTGGCTAAAACCCATAGTATAATAGAGACTGCAAGGATTACTTTTCCGGCTTCCATTACAAATGTTCTGGCTTTATTAAAAATGGTTATGCCCACATTCGACCAGCGCGGCATTCTGTAAACCGGCAATTCCATTAAGAAATAACTTTTGCTTTTTGTTTTAATAAATAATTTAAGTAGCCAACCTGCTAGCAATGCCGAAACAAAACCAAGTAAATACATGGCCATTAAAATAAGGCCTTGCAAACTCAAAAATCCAAAAACAAATTTATTAGGAACTACTAAAGAAATTAATAAAGTATACACAGGTAAGCGTGCCGAGCAACTCATAAATGGCGTCACAAAAATAGTAATCAAGCGATCTTTCCAGTTTTCAATATTGCGTGCAGACATAATTGCTGGTACGGCACAAGCAATACCCGAAATTAATGGCACTACCGATTTACCATTGAGGCCAAAATTTTTCATTAAGCGGTCCATCATAAAAGTAACACGGGCCATGTAGCCGGTATCTTCTAGAATGGCAATAAATAAAAATAGTACAGCTATTTGTGGTAAGAATATCAAGACCCCGCTCATGCCTGGCAGTATGCCCCCAATAATTAAGTTGGTCAATATTCCTGCGGGCAAAATAGCCGTTAAATAATTTTCGATGCTAATAAAAACATTTTCAATTACACTCATTGGGTATTGCGACCAATTAAAAATAGATTGAAATACGCCGAATAAAATCACAAAGAAAATAAGTAAACCAAAAATACGATGGGTTAATATCGCATCTAATGTATTACTTCTTGTTTCTTCTAATGCTGGTTTATTTTTTCGAACGGTATCGCTTAAAATTTCGTTGATATAATTATAGCGATCAATGGTTTCTGCTACTTGTGTTTTGTTTGCATTGAAATTATATTTTAAACCGATAGCTTCAATGGCATCTTTTTTTTCTTGTGTTAAATTATTTAATTCGTGATAATGATGCGCTAATTCAAAAGCGGCATAATCATTATTGATATGAAAATAATTTTTTATTTCGTCAATCACTTCGGGTGCATAACCATGAATATGGATGGTACTGCTAGGTAAAGTTGGCTGTTCGAATTGCTGAACAATGGCCTCTTTTAAAGCTGGTATGCCCTGAAAGTCTCGTGCTGTAACAGCTACAACCGGCACTCCTAATTTTTCTGCTAGCAATGGCACATTAATTTCGATGCCCGATTGCTGGGCAACATCCATCATGTTTAAAGCTAACACTACGGGCAATTGTAAATCTATTAATTGCGTAAGCAACAATAAATTTCTTTTTAAGTTGGTGGCATCTACCACCACCACCACTACATTTGGATAGTCTGGATTTTTAGTCGAATTTAAAATCTCTAAAGCAATATGTTCATCTGCCGAGCGTGGATACAAACTGTAGGTGCCTGGTAAATCAATTAAGGAAGCCGTAAGATTTTCGTTTAATTCAAGTTTACCGGTTTTGCGCTCCACAGTAACACCCGAAAAATTACCAATTTTTTGGTTGAGTCCGGTAAGTGCATTAAAGAGTGTCGACTTACCTGTATTTGGATTGCCAATTAAGGCAACATTAAATTGCTTATTCAATTGTTATCTAACTAAAATAGTAGCTGCTTCTTTTTTTCGGAGGCTTAATTTATAGCCCGAAACTTTAATAGCAATTGGGTCTCCAAGTGGCGCAATATTTGAAATTTCTATAGACTCGCCAGGCAAACAGCCCATTTCTAATAAAAGAATAGAGGTTTCTTCGTCTGTAAATGAATCGATAGTGGCAACGGTCCCAATTTCAATATCCGTCAATTTCCTGAGTTCCATATCCCTTATTTATTGACGCAATTTATCGCTTATTTATAATAATTCCAAATAAAAATAACTCGCAATAGTTTGACTTTCAATTATTTAAAATAAATTTTAAGCTAAGCTTAAGATTGATGAGTAAAAACCGTCGTTTTTGCTTGGGTTTTAGAAAAGGTAGGGCAATTGCATTTTGATTTGCAAGCACCAAATAAAGTAGAGATCAATACCCCTACTAACAAAAGCACGATTTTAATTCTCTTGATTTCCATATTTAAAGATAAGCTTTTCTGCTATAGTTTTAAAAAAAACAAAAGCCAATAAAACACCCAAGATGTTGGCTATTTGATCTTCCCATTCGGCAAAGCGATAAGTAAAGAAAAACTTCTGCGATAATTCGATGATGCCACCCCAAACAAAAGCAAAAACAAAAACTATTTTGTAGGTATTTTTTTTAAGTACTGGATAAGCCGATTGCATTTTAAATCCAAATAATAATAAATTGCTGAGCGTAAAATAAAAAATGAAATGTACTAGTTTATCTGCACCTTCAAATTGTAACAAGCCTATCTCGGGGAGTTCTTGAGGGCGCTTGTCGCAAAGATAAGATAGGATGGCAAGCCATCCTATCCAAAATATATTAAACCTCCAAAAGCGCTTAGGCGCCGATGATTGATTGGTATGCATCTGCATTTAACAATGCCGTTAATTCTGCAGCATCTTGAATTAAAATTTTAACCATCCAACCTTCGCCGTATGGATCACTGTTTACTAATTCAGGATTGGTATCTAAAGCTTTATTAAATTCCAATACTTCTGCAGTAATTGGCATAAATAAATCCGAAACAGTTTTCACTGCTTCTACTGTTCCAAAAACTTCTTCTTTAGCAATTGTTTTACCAATTGTATTGATGTCAACATATACAATGTCGCCTAATTCGCGTTGCGCAAATTCGGTAATACCCACAGTTGCAATATCGCCTTCGATGCGGATCCACTCGTGGTCTTTGGTGTACTTTAATTCGGTAGGAAAGTTCATTGTGTTTTAATTTTTACCAAAGGTACAATTTTTTGCTAAAAAAGCTATGCCCCTATGTTAATTCGGATACTGAAACCAAGGCTCGTAATGGCCGTTGGGAAAGAGGTCGAAATAAATGGTTTGGTTACTAATCGGTCGTAAAATACCCTTACTTGGAAACGCTGGTTCAACACATATTCGGCCGATGGTTTAATGCTTATTACCCTCGAACCAGAAATTACTTCTGATATTTTTTGATCTAAGCGATGCACCACACCTCTATTGTATCGAATACTAATATCACATTTGATATTCAAATCGTTTTTCAAAACCGTTTGTGAATTACCAATGGCAAAAGGAATTTTTAAATTATTGGCAATGTAGCCAAAGCCAATATTGTATTCTTGTGTATTTAATTGTTCTAAACGCGTATTAGCAAAACTCACCCCAATGTTTCTACCTTGTTTGTAATCGATATTAAAAGTCATGCTGTTTTTCATGGTCATATCAATTCCAATAACTGGCGAAAATTGTTCGGTTAAAGTAATTTGTTGGATCTCGTATTCTGGGACAAAATTATTAGTTGATGCATAGCGAATGGCTTGGGTGGTTGGTTTGTTAAAGGAATTCACATTATAGGTAGAATTGTAACCATGCGTCATTACAAAATTGGAAAAATTATCTGCAATAATTGGAATGCGTATCAAGCCGCTATAATTCACTCTCCAATTGGGTTTCGGAATTTTTGGAAAAGGAGATAAAGAATAATTAGCAGGATTTTTTCCAGCATAAGCCGATAAGAAAGCTGGAATAATTACTTGTTGCGAATATTTTCCAAAACCATCATAAAACCCAGTTGAATCAATTGTAGTAATCCCTCTTTCGTTAGCTAAGCGTTGCGAAATAATAAAGCGATTGCTTTCAAAAGTATTAAAGAAAGTAGAAGCGCCATCGGTAGTTAATTTTTCGAATGCCGAATTAAATGCCATAAACGACATGCTAAAATTACCAGTTTCGGTTGGTGCAAAAGATTGAAAAGTACCAAAAGTAGGACTCAATGGATCGCTATTGTATTTAAAAAACTCGGCATAACTAAAACCCATCGCACGCTGTGCCGTCACATCAATACGCATGTCGGGTAGCGGTTCTATCGAAGCACGCAAACTCAATTCGGTACGATCGGTGTGTGCATAGCGATTGGTGATAGAATCGTAGGTAGTAATCCAGCCATTTCTTGCTGCTGCAAATCGAATATCTTGTTGTCCACCTAAAATAAAATTATAACCAGGCGCATTATTATATGAATTACTCATACCCAAATAATCGGTTTTGGGAATATAGCCCGGCAATACTTGTCCACTTGTTTGACGATAAGTAATACCAACATTGCGTAACATAATTAATGTACGCGCTAAAACTTTGAGTACATTTAATTGACTAGCTGCTGCAGCAATACTATCTTGTTTAGCCTGCTCTTTGTCTTTTGCCTTTATAACTTTTAGTTTTTCGAGTGGGTCGTTCGCATTTTTCTTCGCAATTGGTTTTGATCTACTAGGCGATATTAATGGCTTTAAATAATTTGATTTTCCATATAAACTCAACAAATTAAATTGCGGATTCACTTGTAAACTTCTAGAGTTTGAAATAATATTTTCGAATTGCAAACTCGCAAGCGAAGCTGCCCTCCACTCGTAACGGCCATTGTAGCTGGTGCTCATAGTCACCCAATCAAGCATAGGTAATTTATTAATGGGTACTTGATAAGTGGCAGTAGTTGTTTGTGTGAACGAAGTGTTTCTTCCTAAAGAACGCAAATTAAATAGCAAAGAATCTTTTTTGTCTTGTGTATCAATTCTACCCATTGGTTCGTCTACAGTGGCTAAATTTGTTGCCGCGTAATCAAACTTTAAAGATTTTGTTAGTTCGTATCGCACACCATATATCCTTGAAATTCTAAAATCTTTATTAAAGGTTGGCATAATTCCAATCAAATTGGTATTGACATTACGCACTTTGTTTTCGGTATAATTTCTATCTACATCTACTCTAAAATCGATTGAGGTAGGCGAATAATTAAAGTTAAAATCTTTGATCAATTTCAAAGCAGACCATTTAATTAATTTATCGAACGGTTTTACATTCACCGGATTATTCGAGAAATTATAGCCTATAGCGGCTTTGTATGTTTTCTGAATATCATATTCTGTATTGAAACTTCTTTTCAATTGATCGGTATAAGCATAAGTGAAGTTGAAGTTTTCAATATCATAAATGCGCGGGTCACGGTCTTGCTTTACGCGTTCTTTTTTCACATTCGTAAAATTAATACTCTTACGACGAGTATAATCTTCGGTAATAGTTCGGATTGAATCTTGGTCTTTTTTGGATAAATCACTCAATACATTTTTCAATAAAATATCGGGGTTACCTGGCGAAAATTGTGGCGTACTAATTGCTTGCGAATAACTTACATACATGGGCACTTTAATACCTGCAGAAGCTGGAAAAAATTTACCCAATTCGATATTGGTTGCCACATCCATTTGTACATCGTTTGAACGATTGCGTTCCGACACTTTTTTATCGACCGAACCAAAACCATAGGTGCTTTTACTACCCGAAAGCGTTACATTGGCTAAATCTGCCAATTGCGCATTCACCCGCCCAATTGCAGCCCAGCCGCCTGCTTCATCAAAATCGGTTAAACGCAATTCGTTAAACCAAATTTGTACGCATTTTGGATCTTCTGGTATATTGGAAATATTTCTAACACCCACTACAATAGATCGCACATTTCCTAAATCTGGATTTCCTTTAATCCAAACTTTATTTTTTCCATCTTGATATACAAAGTCTACTCCAACAGGTAGCTTCGCATTGTTTCGTAATTGTTTTGCTAATTGTAAAACTGCAAATGGAATTTGTAATTTATTATAATCTGGCCAAATTTCTGCTGCTAATTTTTGACCAGGCAAAGTAATTTTTAATGGAATTTCGTATTCATAATAGTTATCCGAATAATCTAAACCAAAACGAACAAAAGCAGCCATCTCATCATTGCGTACATTATCGCCTTCAGCATGTACAAACATTTCGACACGCTTATACGATCTAAAATCGTAACTGCTAATTTTATAAGCCATGGCTTGGTCATCTTTTTTAAAGTTACAAGCATTCAAAACCATAGATTGTTCGTTGATACGCGTAGTTCCTCTAATGTCTTGTAAGTTCTGCTCTTGTAGAATGCCAGGCGGCAATACATATGGAATAGGTATGCGATTTCCGTTTTCTTCGATGTTAATAGTGGATAAATCTACAATGGCAGTAGACTTGGCATTGGTTCCCTCGCCAGGTCTGATAGATGGATCTAATTTACGCCACTCGCCACGCACCAATTGTAATCTTGCAAAACGAAGGGTTACTGTATCCGACCAATTAGTCATAAAAGTTCTGATGAAACGAATGGCACGGAAATCTTGAATTTCACCTACGCGCTTTTCATATTTCGCAATTGGAATTCTAAATTGATACCAAGTCACATTTTCGGTTCTTCCATTTGGTAATTTTTTTGCCGCTACAATTTTATCAGTGATGAAAGAATTTTCGTCGGGGTTTTGCATCTCCGATGGTGATAAATGTACGCGGTATTGAAAATACTCATCGCGATCACTTTGTGCATTGTCTCTGTTGATATCTTCTGTATCTGGATTTGGTGAGGAAGCGGTATTCGCAATCCCAGTCTTAGCGGTCGATTGCGACTCGGTCGGCGAATTACCTTCGGGTGCATTGTATAATTTATAGCGGTCTTTAATACTCGCTTTTTCTGCATCTAAATCGGAACCTCTGTAATAGTGATAATCATCGGCGGCTGGATCTGCAACAGCTTGCAAATAAGCAGGCGAATTGCTACCAAATTTATTCGCTAATGCATCTAAATAATTTGTTTTAAAAAAAGTAGATTCTTCTACATTGTTCAAACCATCCAAACCCACATCTTGGTATTGTCTTGCAGAAACTTCATTATCAAAAGCAGTAGTTAATGGTGGAATTACACCAACCCTTCCCCACAAAGTAGAATCGTATCGTGCCGGATTACCATCTTTTGGTAAAGCATTTTCTATAGCTTGACTACCATCTTTTAAAATATCTTCCGAAATATTTCCTAGGTTGAAATACAAATCACCACCCGAAGAACCAGGATTGTAAATAAATGGATCCATCATCCAAAACTCAATAAATTCAACATTTAGCGCTTCAAAATCGTTCGATTCTAACCTACGCATAATACCACCCCAAGAGGCTGTAGGATTTTTAAAAGTTCCATCATCGTTCAAACGATCGACCGAAAAATTATAAGGGCCTCTTTCTTTTGGATAAAAAGTTAAATCGAGTGTAGATAAAATAGTGGGCGTACCCGTTGGCATTTGTTTATTCGGAAAAACTTCTTGTTCGGTCACCTCGCGGTTATAATGATTAGATAATTGTGTTTTATCTGTTCTAATATGCGCGGGCGTTAGTATGTTTGTTCTACTAAAAAATAAATTATCTATTTGATAATGTGATAACCTTGCGCGATTATAACCATAACTTAAATCATTGAATAATTTTGATTCTGGAAACATTACTGGTGTACTAGACATAGTCCAGGAGTTTGCCATACGCAAATCGATGGTTGATCGCGTGCCTTCAAAGTCGTCTATGTAAGAGGTTCCAGTAGTATTGCCGCCAGTGTTCAAAGCCGCTGCGTGCCCAGGATCGAGCATAGCGTATTCTCCAGAGATCGTAACCGACGAAGGCGCTTTGGTATCGATGAATGGTAATTTATCGACTAATTTTGTTAAGAAACGCGAATCGCTTCGGTAATTAAAATCGAAACCATACATATTATTTGCACTCGGTTCGTCGCCTATATTTACTTTTGGTGTTAAAGGGCGTTCGGCTAAGCGAACCAAAGTTCCACCTAAAGTTAATTTCTCATCAAATTTATAATCAAAGCGCGAGGCAAAATACATACGCGATTGTATACCAAACAAAGTTGAACTTTCTAAATCTACCGTAATAGCTTGACCGGAACTTAATATTCCTTGATTGGTAATTTTTACACGACCAATATTATAATCTACTTGGTAATCGCTGCCTTCTACTAATAATTGCGTACCCGCTTTTACTACTACCGAGCCTTGTGGAATATTAATGGCGTTTAAAGAAAACTCGGAATTGCTTATAGATTGAAAGGAACCTTGAATAGTAAATTTATTCTTACGCGGAAATTGTTGTGCCCTAAATTTAGTAGAGTCGTATAACTCTGTAAAAGCAGTATTTGCAGCCAAAGTTAAATTACCATCTGCCGCAATTTTATCGTATAAGTATTTACCAAATGGTTCAATTTTTGGAAATATAATTCGCCCGTTAGCAGAGCTAACTGTTATACCATCCACAAAGTCGAATACGCCATCGGGCGTAGGTGTTTGTTTAACATCTAATTTATCTAAACCCATTACTTGAATCAGGGGCAAGTTTTTAATTGACTCTGGTCCTTCTGGTAAAAAATTAATATTATTCGATGTTTTTTCGTCGAGGTATAAAATATTTAATTTAAATTCTTGTGCATTGACTTGAAAAGCATTTAAGGAATAAATATTTTTCATCATCAAATCCCAGGTTGGTAAACTGGTTTTCAAAGAAACATTTTTTAATAGTTTTGTTACCAAAACAGTTGCCGGATTGGTTTCTTGTCTTTCGTTAGCAAACTCTCCAACAGTAAATTCTTTTCCATTTACCGTGTAACGATAGGCCACCGATAAAACTTCATCTGTATTTAATGGCGCGTTCAAAGAAATATAACCTAATTGCGAATTGAAAGTATATTCTCGATCGGTTAATTTTCTAGCCCTTATTTTAGCATAGTTATCCGGACCACCTTTGTCATTAAAATAAGTATTGATGGTATTGTCTAAAACTGTTCTAACCGAAGGGGGCATTAAATCTAAGAGGTTATTTGCTGGAATTGCACCATTTACGCTACTAGAATTAGGGTAAGGTTCGGTGCTGGTAATCAAACTTGGATCGGTGGTAAATATGCGTTGGTTTTCGCCTAAATCGATAAGCGCTAATACATCTCGGGTATCGTCTAAGCCATTACGAGATCGGTCGGTAACCCATACTTCTACCCTCGAAATTAAAACATTAGACTTTACAATCGGCGGACTCTCTAAAGCTTTATCATAATTATCTCTAAAATATTGCGCCAAGAAAAAATGTTTATTGGCTTCGTAATTATCTGCTAAAAATTTGAATTCTGTTTTTTGTGCACCATTGGTAATTTTAATTTGTTTCTTTTCCGATTTCTGTTGCGAGAACACACTCGTTACAGTTAACTTTCCAAATTGTAATTGTGTTTTTACCCCAAACAAACTTTGGCTACCACTAATCAAACTGCTAGCTAATGGTAAAGAAACATTTCCTAATTCAATTTTTTTAATGATTTCGTCTTCGTAACCGGTATACTCTAATTTCGTTTGATTTTCGAAATCAAAAGTTGCTTCGGTATTGTAATTAATGGATGTTTTTAATTTATCTCCAATATTACCCGTTACATTTAATTGTATTTTTTGATCGAAATCAAATTGCGTGGTGCTGCGTTGTCGTTCGCTTAGTAAGGGATTGTCGTTTCTGTTAAATCGGCCCGAAAAGATTAATTCTGCTGTACCTTGCGGGCGAATGTCTACTTTACTTCCTCCAAATATTCGATCGAATACTTGGTTATTGATATATAATTTTGGAGTCACACTATTACCACTCACCAAGGCGTTTTCGGAAGCGCGTAATTTCCAATAATCTAATTTACTTTTTTGCGCTTCTTGTTTTTGGTATTCTTCGAAAGTTAAATAAGTTGGCGCTTTATAAAATTTGCCACCTATACTTTCGGTAATGGTATACATTTTGGTATTCGGATCGTAAACTACCTTACGCTCTACGTTAGGAGGATCTTTTAAATCAATCTTCTTTTTGGCGGGTGTTAAAGTGGCGGCAGGAATTACCGCAGAAGAATCTAACAAATCAATATCAATGGCATAGGCAAATACACTTGCATCTGCTGCTGATAAAACAGACATTGCAACTGTAATTGTAATAACTATACCGACCACCCAACGCAAAATGCGTGGAATGTTTTGTTGATTTTTCAAATTAATTTTTGCTGATGATACCTCGGCGCTACTATAAACTTTTTAATGCCGCTTTGATAATTAATTCGACCGAAATAGTGCCTTCTGCAGTTCTCATGACTGTATCAATTGCTTTATCGGCCGCATTTTTATTAAAGCCTAACATAACCAATGCAGATAACGCTTCATCTCGCGATGTATTGTTAATTGGGGCAGATAAAAGTGTGCTAGGACCCTCTTTTTTCAACTTATCTTGTAATTCTAAGATCAATCTTTGGGCAGATTTGGGGCCAATTCCCTTAATTCGTTGAACCAGAGGCACATCGCCTTTTATAATGGCTTCCTGAATTTCTAATGGAGAAATAGAAGAAAGCATCATTCGGGCAGTATTTGGACCTATTCCAGATACCGAAATAAGGTGCGTAAACAGCCTTCTTTCGGTCGCTTCGTAAAATCCATAGAGGGTATGCGCATCTTCGCGCACATTGAGGTAAGTATGTAATTTTAGGTTTTCTTCCGTGCCAATTTGAGAATAGGTATGCAAAGAGATATTGATAAAGTAGCCCACACCCCCTGCTTCAATCACTACCTCTGTTGGACTTTTACTAATTAGTTTTCCGTTGATATGATAAATCATTATTTACGCAGCTTAATTGTTCTTGCCATAATTTTTGCACCCAAACTTCTGGTTTTAGTGGCCACTTTTTGCAAACCACTTTCTTCTTTAGATTGTGCGTCTACTACTGCAATGGTTACCATGTTTACAATTTCTCTTACCGAAGATCCTAATTGTAAAATATGTACTGGTTTTTTCATGCCAATTAAAATTGGACCCACTGCTTCGGCACCACCAATTTCTTGCAAAATTTTATAAGCTGCATTTCCAGCATCTAAATTTGGAAAAATTAAAGTATTTGCTGGCGCACCATTTAAAGTAGAGAAAGGAAAATTATCTTTTAATAAAGCTGGATTCAATGCAAAGTTTGCTTGCATCTCACCATCTACAATTAATTCGGGATGTTGTTGGTGTAAAATTTCTACAGCCTTACGCACCTTCATGGGGTTAGGTGTTTCGGAGTTTCCAAAATTAGAATAAGACAACATCGCAATGCGTGGACTGATGTTAAATTTATTCACCGATTTAGCCACTAGCTTAGTAATTTCTACTAATTCCTCTACATTCGGATCAATGTTTACCGTAGTATCGGCTAAAAATATAGGCCCTTGTTTGGTTAACATCAAATACATTCCCGCTACTTTACTCGTGTCGGCTTCGGTACCAATAATTTGTAATGCCGGACGAATGGTGAGTGGATAATTTTTTGTTAAACCAGAAATTAAAGCGTCGCCATCTCCTTGGTCTAACATCATGGCGCCAAAATGATTTCTATCGCGCATCGCTTTTTTGGCTTCGTATTCGGTTACGCCTCTGCGTTTTCTTTTTTCAAAAAACAGCTGCGCATAATTGGCTACCATAGTATCTTCTACTTTCGGATCTAGAATTTGTACATCATTTAATTCTAATTGATGTTCTTCTATTAGCGCATGAATTTTATTTGTATCTCCTAATAAAATTGGAATGGCAATACCTTCTTCTTTTACAATTTGTGCCGCTTTTAAAATTTTATAATTATCTGCTTCTGCAAAAACAACTCGTTTAGGATCGCCTTTTGCTTTTACCGTTAAGGCACGCATCAGTTTATCGTCTAAGCCTAATCGTTTATTTAATTCGTCTTTATACGCTTCCCAATCTTTTATTTTATGACGCGCTACACCCGAATCGATGGCTGCTTTTGCTACTGCTGGAGCAACATGGCTAATCAATCTAAAATCTAAAGGTTTTGGAATAATATAATCTTTACCGAAGGTGATATTTTTTTGATTGTATGCTAAGTTAACGGCTTCTGGTACGGGTAATTTTGCTAAATCTGCAATTGCCTTTACCGCCGCAATTTTCATTTCTTCGTTGATGGCTGTGGCGCGCACATCGAGTGCTCCTCGAAAAATATATGGAAAGCCGAGCACATTGTTTACTTGGTTTGGATAATCCGAACGACCCGTAGCCATGATTAAATCTTTGCGCGTATTGATCGCTAAGTTGTATTCAATTTCGGGATCGGGATTGGCCATCGCAAACACGATAGGATTTTTCGCCATCGATTTTAACATCGCAGGCGTAAGTGTATTAGCAGAAGATAAACCAATTACCACATCGGCATCTTTCATCGCATCTTCTAGTGTATGTAAATTTCTTTTGGTCGCAAAATGTCTTTTGGTTTCGTCCATGTGATTTTTACGATCGGCACGAATCACCCCTTCTCTATCAATCATTACAATGTTATCGAGGCGTGCACCCATTGATACATATAGCTTAGAGCAAGAGATGGCTGCAGCACCTGCGCCAATTACTACCAATTTTATTTTATCAATTTTTTTCTTTTGTAATTCTAAAGCATTGAGTAATGCCGCTGCAGAAATAATGGCGGTACCATGTTGGTCATCGTGCATTACCGGAATACTCAATTCAGCTTTTAATCTTCTTTCAATTTCAAAACATTCTGGTGCTTTAATATCTTCTAAATTCACGCCACCAAAAGTGGGTTCCATTGCTTTAACCGTGCGCACAAATTCATCTACGTCGGTTACATTTAATTCAATATCGAAAACATCAATGTCTGCAAAAATTTTGAAGAGTACGCCTTTTCCTTCCATTACTGGCTTAGATGCTTCGGCGCCAATATTTCCTAAACCCAATACGGCAGTACCATTACTAATAACAGCCACTAAATTTCCTTTAGCGGTATATTTGTAAACATCATCTATGTTATCTGCAATAGCTAAACATGGTTCTGCTACACCAGGAGAATAGGCAAGCGATAAATCTCTTTGAGAATTGGTGGCTTTGGTTGGAATTACTTCTATTTTTCCGGGACGGCCTTGTGAATGATAATCTAAGGCATCTTGTTGTTTGCGTGTCGTCTTTTTCATCTTCGCTGTTCTTTCATGCTAAACCGAATAGCAATTATAAGGAATTCGGGTCATTAGGCTTTTTTAATCACTTTTAAAATCATGCCGGCTTTCAAAGATTCGTTGCTTTTTAAATTATTTAAAGCCCTTAATTTTTCAATCGTCATGCCTTCAAATCTTTTGGCTATCGCCCAAAGTGTGTCGCCTACTTCTACCTTGTATAAAACTAATTTTTCTTCTTCGTTTCTGTTTGGCACTTTAGCCGTAACTTCTGTTTCGCTAGTGTTTACTTCTGATTTTTTAAGTACCGCTTTTTGTACAAAAGTTTGAATAGTAATTTTTTGACCCACATTAATTCTAGAAGATTTAAGGTCGTTCCATTTTTTAATATCGGCTAAACTTACATCGTATTTTGCTGCAATGTTTCCTAAATTATCGCCTGCTTTTACCGTATGCGTTTTATTTTTCTGTACCGTAATTATTTGCGTTTCTTCGCTTTGTACAGGATTAGCAGCTGGCTCTTCGGTACTCGCAATGGCTTGTTTCTGTTCGGTTACAGGGCTTTCTTTAACTTTGTTAATTTTATTTTTTGCAATTAGCTGAATAGGAGTAGTAGAAGGAACTGCTTTAATTTCTCTTTTAATTCTTAAACGCTGCCCAACAGCTAAACTATTGCGTTTAATTTTATTCCACTTTTTAATTTCCGAAACACTTACATCGTATTTGTTCGATAATTTGCTTAGCGTTTCTCCTTTGCGTACCACATGTGTTTTATAAACTGTACGCGCATTGGCTAAAGGATCGGTATTTAAAACAAACATCGATTCTGCATTTAGTCTATTAGGAAAAGCGCGGTAAAGCGAATCTTTATTTAAACTTAAAATATCTTTTCGAGTTGCAGGAACTTTAATCGTGTAAGATTCATTATAAGCTGGCACAAAATCTTTTTTGAAAATCGGATTCAGTACTTTTAATTCTTCGGCAGAAATACCACATAATTTTACAATGTCTTTGAAAGCCACTGGCTGCGAGAGTTGCACCGTGTCGGTCATAAAACTAAAATTAGGATATGTTGGGTAAATATTATGCACTTCGGCACAATTCATAATATAAGTTGCTGCAATATAAGCTGGCACATAACCACGCGTTTCGGCTGGCAAATAATTTCTGATAGCCCAAAAAGTTTTACCACCTCCACTTTTTCTAATGGCTCTGTTTACATTTCCTGGTCCACAGTTGTAAGCGGCAATTACCAATAACCAATCGCCGTAGCGTTTGTACATATCTACAAAATACTT
>JAURMH010000086.1 GCA_030830805.1 Bacteroidota bacterium | reverse complement strand
CAATAAAAAAGAAATTCCTTTTAACTATTGATGGTTTTCCATAACTCATCTTTTAAGGCTGTAATGCCTTGCTGCGTGATGGATGAAAAGAATTGAACCGGTATTTTTGGAAGGTCTTTCTTGATTTCGTCTATGAGTTCTTGGTCTAATAGATCGGCTTTAGAAATACCTAACATACGAGGTTTGTCTAATAATTCGGGATTGTATTGTTTTAATTCGTTCAATAATATTTTATACTCTTCGTGAATATCTTTGCTATCGGCCGGTACTAAAAATAATAAAACACTGTTTCTCTCAATATGTCTTAAAAAACGAATTCCTAAGCCTTTGCCTTGCGAAGCACCTTCAATAATTCCAGGAATATCTGCCATTACAAACGAACGGCTATCTCTGTGGGCTACTATTCCTAAATTAGGTACTAGCGTAGTAAATGGATAATCTGCTATTTCTGGTTTAGCAGCACTCACTGCAGCAAGTAAAGTAGATTTACCTGCATTAGGAAATCCAACCAATCCAACATCTGCTAATAATTTTAATTCTAAAATTTTCCAAGATTCTTGACCGGGTTCGCCAGGTTGCGCATATCTTGGAGTTTGATTAGTGGGTGTTTTAAAATGCCAGTTGCCTAAGCCACCTCGACCACCTGCAACTAAAATAATTTCTTGACCTTCTTCTGTTATTTCAAAATGCACTTCACCTGTTTCGGCATCTTTTGCAATGGTACCGAGTGGTACATCTAATATTTCATCTTTACCACGCTTGCCGCTTCGGCAATCACCTTCGCCGTAGGCGCCATTTTCGGCAATAACATGTTTACGGTATTTTAAATGGAGTAAAGTCCAAAATTGACTGTTGCCTCGTAAAATAATATGTCCGCCTCTGCCGCCGTCGCCACCATCTGGTCCACCTTTAGCCGTTTTTTTATCACGGTGTAAACTGAACGATCCAGCACCTCCGGCCCCAGTACGACAACAAATTTTTACGTAGTCAACGAAATTGGAACCTGCCATTTTATATTATTTATTACTGTCTATTGTAAGACAGATTTGCGTGAAAATTTCTGGAATAGAACCAATCCCATTGATTGATTTTAATTTATTTTGTGTTTCGTAGAACGAAGCAACAGCAGCTGTTTTGCTATTATATTCTTCAATTCTTTTTTCAATAATAACAGGATTTGCATCGTCTGCACGGCCCGAATCTTTACCTCTTAAAAGCAAACGGCTTTTTAATTCATCATCTGCAACGACTAAAGAAATCATCATTGAAATGGCACTGTTTTTACTTGCTAATAAAGTATCTAAAGCGCTTGCTTGTGCTACTGTTCTTGGAAATCCATCGAATATAAAACCATTTGCATCTTTATTGGCATCCAATTTATTGCTGATCATACCAATCACCACCTCGTCTGGAACCAATATACCTTGGTCCATCAGCTTTTTAGCTTCTAATCCTAAAGCGGTTCCCGCAGTGATTTCTGCTCTTAAAATATCACCTGTTGAAAGGTGAACAAGTGCATATTTAGCAATTAATTTTTCAGATTGTGTGCCTTTGCCAGCACCTGGAGGGCCAAAAAGTACAATATTTAGCATAAATTCAATTTTAATCTTAGCCTTCAAAGGTAAGAAAAAAAAGGAATCTATAGAAAGTTCACGCTACCGGTATCCACATTGTAGATCGCCCCAACAATTTTAATCGCTCCTGTATTTTCCAAATCTAGAATAATTGGACTTTCGCGTCTAATTCTTTCGATGGTATGAATGACATTATTGGTTGTTACATTGTCTACAAAACGCACATTGCTACCCGTTCTGTTTTCAGTTGTATCTTTTTCGAGTGCAATGGCGGGCTTTACTTTATCTAGTAAGGCCGTTAAATTTCCTAATTCTACATTGTTACATGCACCTACAATGGCGCCACATTTGGTATGGCCTAACACGATGATGATTTTTGTACCCACTACTTTGGTCGCAAATTCCATGCTACCTAAAATATCTTCATTTAAAATATTACCAGCAATTCGAATACTAAAAACATCGCCTAAGCCTTGATCAAAAATTAATTCAGCAGAAGTTCTAGAATCAATGCAACTTAAAATGGTGGCAAATGGAAATTGTCCTTGTGCGGTTTCGTTTACTTGTTGTAATAAATTTCTATTAGCTTTTAAATTTTTAACAAAACGATCATTGCCTTCTTTTAAAATTTCCAAAGCTAAGTCTGGATTCAATTGTGATTGAGTTTCTTTAGAATGTGTTCTCATGTTAGTTTAGGTAAAATTGGTTCGCGTTTAATTTTTCTGGTATATTTTTATCTTCAATAATATTTTTAATATTAATTTCAATCGTTCTTGCAATAGCGGTAACAGCCGTGTCTGTAGGTCTGTTTTCAAATGGATCTTGCATGTGTGTCGCTGATTTTTCTAATAAAAAGAATGCGGCAGACAATACAAGTAATAATGGAATTTCAAAAATGCTTTCAATATTTTTAAGTGAAATAGAAAGGGTAATGGTAAATAAATAAATCATCAGGTGTAAGAATATGCGGTAGGTAACGGGAAATACCGTGCTTTTAATACGCTCTGCTTTTCCCATTGCATCTACAAGTCTTACTAGTGTATTATCTAATTGCACTTCTGAAAATTGATTAACTTTTTCCTCTTTTTTAAATTTTTTTAAATCTTTATAGTGATGTTGAATAATGGCTAAAGGTTTATTACTTTGTTTGTTTATTTCTTGTATTTCAATTTCGTTCAAATATTTCTTTAAAGTTTCTTTAGAGTCTAATCCTCTTAAACTTTCGCCTAATGCATAGCACCAAGCAATTTGACGATAAGCTATTTTGTTGATGTTTTCGTCTGCTGGTAAAAATTGTTTAAATTGAAGTATCAAAGAGCGTGAGTCATTCACAATACTTCCCCAAATTTTTCTTGCTTCCCACCAGCGGTCGTAAGATTGGTTGAGCTTAAATGAAATTAAAATTGAAATAGAGGTACCGATAAATGCAGGAATAGTTAAAGGCATCTCCGGAATGTTGTTTTGGAAAATATGGGTGATATAATATACAGCAACAGCTATAATCAAAACATAAATAAGTTCAAGTTTAACTTTGTTAAACAAGTATTTTATTGGAATTGCACTATTGATAATCATATTGATAATATATTATTTGCAAATATAATAATACTATTTTAAATAATAGTATTACTATTGTAAATAAATGTAAATATATTTGTAATGATATCGTTACTATTATAATTATATTTGATAGATTTGTAAAAAAAGGCTTTTATGGACTTCCAGCTACGATTTAAGGTAAATGATTATATTTATTTGAGAGACCCAGAAAGCTCTGAAATTGGTAAAGCCATCGTAAAAAATGCTATTGATTTAATCTATACGCTAGGTTTTGAACAATTTACTTTTAAAAAATTGGCTACAGAAATAGGTACAACAGAAGCAACTATCTATCGTTATTTCGAAAACAAACACCGTTTATTGCTCTATATTTTAAATTGGTATTGGTCTTATATGTCTTTCTTGGTTGATTATCAATTAAAAAATATCAAAGAACCAAAGCAGCAATTAAAAGCAGTCATTCATTTATTGACTCATGAGCTACCAGATAGTGCAGGCGATTTAGTCTATAATAAAAAATGGTTGAATCAAATTGTAATTTCGGAAAGCAGTAAAGTTTATTTGGTAAAAGAAGTAAAAGAGATTAATAAAGCAGAAGTTTTTCTGCCTTATAAAGAATTATGCGCTAGCATTGCGGCAATTATTGAATTATACAATCCTAAATATAAATACCCTAAATCGCTTACCAGTACTATCATTGAGGCCTCCCATCACGAGCAGTTTTTTATTGATTATTTACCTAGGTTAACCGATGTGCAAGCAAAAAACAAATCCGAATTTGTTGCCAATTTTTTAGAAGATATGTTATTTAAAACATTAGCATAAAAAAGGCCTCGAATGTATCGAAGCCTTTTTTTATGATGGGGGTTATTTATTGTAATTGTTTTAAAACGGTTGGTTTATCTACAAAACCTAGTTGATTCCATGTTAGTTGACCAGCTTTGTAAACTTGCAAAACGGGTAAAGCATCTATTTTTAATGATTTACAAAGCGCTTGATTATCGTCGGCATTAATTCTTATTAAAACTACACTGGCTTTCAATTCCTCTTGAATTTCCATTAAGTAAGGTTTCATTTTCTTACAAGGCGCACACCAATCTGCATAAAAATCTATTAATACAATTTTATCTGATTGAGTGAGTTTCTTAAAATCTGCTACGCTCATGCCAGTATTTTGGACCGTCGCCTCGGTGGTTTCTGGTAGGTTTGCACCGCGCCATTTCATAATTCCGCCATTTAGCTCAATTACATTTTTAAACCCAGCTGATCGAAGTTGCGCTGCTGCTGCAGCACTTCTGCCGCCGCTTAAACAATACACAAATACGCTAGCCTCTTTATTTAAACTGCTTACTTGTTTATCGAATTCGTTTCCATTCCAATCAAAGTTTAGCGCATTGATTAAATGTCCTTTTGAAAATTCTTCTGGCGTTCTTACATCTATTAGTTGTGCTTGATTGTTAGCTTTTACAAGTTCATTAAAGGCATTGGCATCTACATTCGTATTGGCATTTTGGCCATTGCTACAGTTGATAAAAAACAAAAGCGATAGTGCTAAAATTCCGATGTTTAGTTTTTTCATTTATGCGATTTTTTTGATAATTTCTTTTAAAGTATGCGCAGGTACAACCCCAGATTGTCTCCATTTAATCTCCCCGTTTTTAAAAATCAATAAGGTTGGAACACTCTGAATTTGGTACTTACTGGCTGCCGATGGATTTTTATCGATATCAATTTTAATTACATTAGCAGCATCTTTTATCTCGTTTTTAAAATCAGATAAAATGGGCTTCATCATTTTGCAAGGGCCACACCATTCGGCAAAAAAATCGACCAAAGTTGGGGTTTCACTATTGATTATTTCATGGAATGTTTTACTCATTACAAATGCAGATAATTAATGTTAAAGATAATTAGATTTTACAGAATTAAATTTTATTTCTTAGTGAATACCATGAGCCGCCGTTGTGCACATTTGTATAACCGCTAGAAATTAATAATCTTTTAGCAGCGCCACTTCTTGCACCCGATGCGCAACAGGTAATAATTGCTTTTTCTTTGTTTTTAAATTTGCCTAAATTTGCAGCTAATTGATTTACCGGAATATTGGTAGATCCTTTAATATTTCCTCCGGCAAATTCGCCTTTGGTTCTTACATCAATAATTACTGCACCATTTTCCATTAATTCTTTGTAATTAACAGCTGGGCCAAATCCTAATAATTTTTTTAAAAATCCGATCATATTT
>JAURMH010000085.1 GCA_030830805.1 Bacteroidota bacterium | reverse complement strand
TTTGTTCCACTAACCTTTGTATCATCAGATAGGTGAAAGGTGGTGGCACAAATCGATAAATTATAGTAAGGGCTACACTGCCGATAAAAAAATACAGCATCAATTTCCTAAAGAAGCGGTAAGTTTTTTTCAGCATTCGATTAATATTTATTCAAGTGTTTTAAATGAATAACTTCTTCTTGTGTTAAAAATCTACAACGCCCTCTCGATAAATCTAATTTTGTTAAACCTGCATAAATTACACGATCTAAACGAACAATAGTATAACCTAAAGATTCAAATATTCTTCTTACAATTCTATTTCTGCCAATGTGAATACCAATGCCAATGTGCTTTTTAGACTTTCCTTCTACATAAGAAAGTTCGTCTACTTCTGCTTCGCCATCTTCTAGCTCAACCCCTTTTTTAATTTTATCAAAATCGGATGGGCTCAAAGATTTGTCTAATTCTACTTCGTATAATTTTTTTACTTTATTTCTTGGATGCGAAAGTACATCTGCTAAATCGCCATCATTGGTCATTAATAAAAGACCGGTGGTGTTTCTGTCTAAACGACCTACAGGGTAAACGCGCTCGTTGGTGGTGCTTTTAATTAATTCCATTACGGTTCTTCGTTCCATCGGATCGTCGAGTGTAGTAATGTAATCTTTGGGTTTGTTTAATAAGATATACGTCAGTTTTTGGCGCTTCAATACTTTTCCTTGAAAAGTAATTTTATCGGTATCTTTTACTTTATAACCTAACTCTTTAATTAATTCGTCGTTTACCATTACGGCACCAGATTCAATTAATTCATCGGCTTTTCTTCTAGAGCAAACACCCGCATTGGCAATGTATTTATTTAGTCTAGTCAATCCATCATCTGCAAAAGTTTTTACTTTCTTTTGAGGAGTGGTAGGTATTACTGCTTTTTTAAGTGGTTTTCTTTCGTAAGGCAATTCGCCCATTTCCGATTTTAATTTTCTCGGCTTTTTGATAGGTGCTACATCAAACGCTGCTGTTTCTTCTTTCACACGTTTAGGACGTGGTGCTCTAGGCTCTTTTGGTTCCTTCACTTCCTCTTCCCATCCACTGAAATTTATTTTTTCATATATCTCTGTAGGATTGTCTTGTGATGCGGCACGTTCAGCTCTTTTTTGATCGTAGGTATTTTCTTTTGGTATTTCTTTTTTAATGGTTGATCTTCTTTCTGTATTACCAACTGTTCTGCTAATTCTTTCGTTACTGTGATCGTCGGTTTTTGGTTTGCGTGCTTTGTACTCTTTATTATCTATGCGGCCTTTTTTCTCAACAGGGTTCGCATTTCTTTTTTCAAATGAATTGGCCGACGACGCACTTTTCTTAAAATCTGATTTACTATCGTCTCTGTATGGTTTAAGATCTGTTGATTCGAAATCTTTTTTAGGACCGCGTTTAAAATCTGATTTACTATCGTCTCTGTATGGTTTACGATCTGATGATTCGAAATCTTTTTTAGGCCCGCGTTTAAAATCGGATTTACTATCGTCTTTGTATGGTTTGCGATCTGAAGAATCGAAATCTTTTGAACTAAACCTGCGATTGGGTCTATCTTCTGTATTACGAGGGGCTTCTGGTTTTTTCTTGAATTTATCGAAATTCCCTTCTTTTGTTGGTTTTGTTTCTGAGTAATCTGTGGTAGAACGAACTTTAAAAGGTTTGCCTGCGCGTTCGTTTTTTTTTGGTCCCGAATGTTCTGATTTTGCAATTCTGGGTTTCCTAGGTTTTTTATCGTCCTCGCGACGAGATGGGTTTGATTTATTCATATGCAAAAATACATTGATTTTAGGCTAATTCAGCAAAAAATGTCAAAAAATGCCATTTTCTTTGATTTTTTTTAAAAACGCATGATAGGTTAATTATGAGCACTTTAGAGGTTATTTTAATGGTCTAGATTGCAATAAATTTCATAAATACCTCGTTATTAAGCAAATGAATGTTTATCTTTATATTTACATTAAAAAGGAAGAGGGTATAATCTGACAATTTTGGTCCGATTATTAGGAGGATTTTTTATGAAAATGAACAGAATTAAAATAAAGTATTTATACAGTTTTGCCTTGGTCATGTTGGCCACTTTAGTGCAACAGCTTTTTGTTTTTGCAACACATATCGACGAGGTTAAATTTAAACAAGATTTTCAAGCGAAATACAAAATATATGCCTTTAATATTCCTGGAGATTTAAACTTTGCAGGCGAACAAGTGCCGCTAGATAATTTTGAAGTCTACGCAAAGATGGATCGTGCCTTATTGGCTAATTCTTATTGGCAAACGCAAAGCCTCGAAATGCACCAAAGGGCAAGTCGTTGGTTTCCTTTGATTGAAAAAATTTTAGCGAAAAACCACATACCATCAGATTTTAAATATTTACCTGCAATAGAATCGGGTTTCTTAAATGCTACTTCGCCTGCCGGCGCAGTTGGATTTTGGCAATTAATGGATAAAACAGCGGTAGAATACGGTTTAACGGTGAATAGCGAAATAGACGAGCGTAATAATATCGAAAAATCAACTAAAGCAGCTTGTAAGCATTTGAAAAAACTCAAAAGATCGTTAGGCTCTTGGACCTTAGTTGCGCTTGCTTATAATATGGGGGTGAATGCCACCAAAACACAAATTGCTCGCCAACAAACCAAGAATTACTACGATTTAAAATTAAACAGAGAAGCGGCAAGGTATGTATATCGCATCTTAGCGATGAAAGAAGTCTTAGTGCATCCTGCTAACTATGGTTATCGAATTCCAAAACAAGAATTGCTCATTAGAGAATCTACTATTGCCCAAAAATAATCGGCAAACAAAAGGCTTTATTTTTTCTTTTTCATATACTAAATAGCAAACAGGGGAGCTCCTTTTCTCGGTTTTTTTGTTTAGTTTTATGCCCAATCTATGAAGAAAAAACAAAGCGAAACAACCGGAATACAAGCCGTTGAGGTGTATGGTGCTCGTGTACATAATTTAAAAAACATCGACATTAAATTTCCTCGAAACCAATTGGTGGTCATTACCGGATTGAGTGGAAGTGGAAAATCTTCTTTAGCATTTGATACCATTTATGCGGAGGGGCAGCGCAGGTATATGGAAACCTTTAGCGCTTATTCGCGACAGTTTTTGGGAGGGCTTGAAAGACCCGATGTAGATAAAATTGAAGGCCTCAGTCCTGTCATTGCCATAGAACAAAAAACAACAAGTAAAAATCCCAGGTCAACCGTCGGAACCATTACTGAAATTTATGATTTTCTAAGATTGCTTTACGCAAGGGTAGCCGATGCCTATTCTTATAATACGGGCGAGCAGATGATCAAAATGACAGAAGAGCAAATCATCGATGCCATAATTCAAAATTACCAATCTAAAACAGTCACCATTTTAGCGCCAATTGTAAAAGGCCGAAAAGGGCATTATCGCGAATTGTTCGAGCAGGTGCGTAAGCAAGGTTTTTCAAAAGTGAGGGTAGACAACGAAATTTTAGACTTGCAGCCTAAAATGCAAGTTGATCGTTATAAAATACATGATATAGAAATTGTGATTGATCGCATTGTTATTAGAACAGACGATCGTCAAAGAATTGCAGAAGCAATAAAATCTGCCATGAAGCAGGCAAAGGGAATCATCAAAGTATTAGATAATGCCAGCAACGAAGTGAGTCATTATAGTAAATTTCTCATGTGCCCTACTACAGGTTTGTCATACGATGAGCCGCAGCCCAATTCTTTTTCTTTTAATTCGCCCTATGGCGCATGCGAAAATTGCGATGGCTTAGGATATGTTTTTGAAGTAGACGAAAAATTGTTGATGCCAGATCGAAAACTGAGTATTGCCAATGGAGGCATTGTTGCAATTGGCGAATATAGAGATGTTTGGACATTTCAGGTATTGAAAGCAGTATTAAAAAAATTCGGTGCCACCTTACAAACGCCAATCGAAAAATTAACAAAAGAAACCATCAATGCAATTTTGTATGGTCTCGAAGAGCCCGTTGCAGTGGTCGTTCCCTATTCTTCGACGGTTACTAATTTTAACATAACCTTTCAAGGTGTTGTTAAAATGATTGATCAACAAAACGAAAAAAGAGCAGACGATATCGATAATAATTTAGAAGATTTTGTGCAGAAAGTGCCTTGTCCAGTTTGTGATGCAGCAAGATTAAAAAAAGAATCTTTGCATTTTAAAGTAGATCAAAAAAATATTCATGAATTAGCTAGCATGGATTTAGCGAAGCTGGCTAATTGGTTTGAAGGCATCGAAAAAAGATTATCCGCTAGACAAAATACCATTGCGGTTGAAATTATCAAAGAAATAAAATCAAGAATTGGATTCTTAAATGATGTTGGTTTAAGTTATTTAAATTTAGATAGGGTTACCAAATCGTTATCGGGCGGAGAGGCACAGCGTATAAGGTTAGCAACACAAATTGGCTCCCAATTGGTAAATGTATTATATATTTTAGATGAGCCTTCTATAGGTTTGCACCAACGAGACAACGAAAAATTAATTCTAGCTTTAAAAAACTTAAGAGATATTGGTAATTCAATTCTGGTAGTAGAGCACGACAAAGACATGATTATGGAAGCCGACCATGTAATTGACATGGGCCCAGCAGCAGGCATTCATGGCGGGCAAGTGGTTGCGCAAGGTACACCCAAAGAATTAGCAAAAGCAAATACGCTCACCATGCAATACATCAATGGCATTAAATTTATTGCCATGCCCTTGCAAAGAAGAGTTGGAACAGGCAAACAAATTAAGATTACAAAAGCTACAGGAAATAATTTAAAATCTGTCGACTTAACTATTCCACTTGGCATGTTTGTATGTATTACGGGTGTTTCGGGAAGTGGAAAGTCTACCTTAATTAACGAAACACTCTATCCAATTTTAAACCAGCATGTTTATTCGGCTAAGAAAAAACCTTTATCATATCAAAAAGTAAGTGGTTTGGAGCATATCGATAAAGTAATTGAAATTGATCAAACGCCTATTGGGCGTACACCTCGCTCCAATCCGGCTACTTATACTGGTGTGTTTTCTGATATCAGAAATTTATTTGTGCAATTGCCAGAAGCAAAAATTAGAGGCTACAAACCTGGGCGTTTTTCTTTCAATGTAAAAGGAGGTAGGTGCGAAACCTGTGAAGGTGCAGGCATGAAATTAATTGAAATGAATTTCTTACCAGATGTACAAGTCGCATGCGAGTCTTGTAATGGTAAACGCTATAATCGCGAAACATTAGAAGTGAGGTATAAAGGAAAATCGATTGCAGATATTTTAAATATGAGCATAGAAGATGCCGTTCCATTCTTCGAAAACATGCCGCACATTTTGCGAAAAATTAAAACTATTCAAGAAGTAGGTTTAGGATATATTACCATTGGGCAATCGTCTGTAACCCTATCTGGTGGAGAAGCCCAGCGTGTAAAGTTAGCGACAGAGCTTTCTAAAAAAGATACCGGAAACACTATTTATATTTTAGATGAACCAACAACCGGTTTACATTTTGAAGACATTCGAATTCTATTAAATGTTTTACAAGAGTTAGTTGATAGAGGCAATACCGTTATTGTAATCGAACATAATTTAGATGTTATTAAAGTAGCCGATCATATTATTGATATGGGGCCCGAGGGTGGTGCTGCTGGTGGTGAAATTATATTTAGCGGAACACCAGAAGAATTAATTAAAAACAAAAAAAGCTTTACCGGAATATTTCTAAAAAAAGAAATGTAATTATTCTTTACTCATCAAACACAGTTGCGCAATGTTTGGAATGGCGCTGCCATTTTTGGGTTCTAAAGAAATTAGGAAAATACTTGCATTGCTTGTTGCCTTCATGGGTAACATTTGCTTGTTTTTATTCGTCGCCGAAAAGGTGCCAAGACTAATGGTTTCGCCCTTATTCATGGCCCACAATTGGTAACAATGATCTTTGTCTTCCAGCGGAATTAATATAGGGTCTAATAAAATGTGATTGGTGGTTTTGTTCCAATAAATAACGGCTTTGGCCGCCGGAGAAAATTTCATACCACTTAAAGTAATTTTTACCAAGTCTGGATTTCTTAAAGTGTCTAGCGTTTGACTCGTCGCTTTTAAATTAGAATCTATTTGTGCTATTGATTTTTCTGCTTTAGCGGCTGTCTTTTTTGCAGCTGTTAATTCTTGCAAAAGTGCATCCCAATTATTCCATAAGGCAAATGCACCAAAAGCCAAGATGATGGGTAAAATAATTACCAAAAAAATTCCAATGCTGATCGTTTTCTTTTTCGATCCTTTAGTTTGAATTGTATGCTCGGGTATAATTTCGTTGGTAGTGGGTAATTCTTTTGGCATTTCTATGCTTGGTGTCTCGAGCTCAACCACTTTGTTTAATGCATTTTCGGTTGCTTTTTCTGCAACAATGTTATTTAGACTATTTATTTTTATTCCAGCAATTAACGGTGGTATTAAATCTGCACTTGGAATACCAATCATTTTAGCAAATAAATCATTTTCTGCTTCTAACATTAAATCTCTTGCCTCTGAGAATGATTTGAAATCACTGTTGCCATATGTTGTTTCATTTCCACAACATTCACAAACATCATAAACATTAACAATATAATAAATAGCTTTCATAATATATAGTTTTAAATTTATTACA
>JAURMH010000084.1 GCA_030830805.1 Bacteroidota bacterium | reverse complement strand
TTTAAACCCTGAATTGCCTGCAAATGCAATATCTGTATAGGTCATGAGCTCATCCATTTTTTGAATACCTTGAAAATGATGCAGTAATTTAGTTAAACCACCTACAACTGTAAATCCTTTTTTAGTTGCGAACCGAAGAAGCTCAAAAGAACGAGCCGGCACTTCCCTATTGCTCAACATTCTAGCGGCAGAAAAAGTTGCAATGGCTACTATTTCCTTTTCCAAAACCAAAGCAAAATGATAGCGTGCATTACAATTGCCCTGCAAGTGATTTGCAATTAAAAATTCGGATGCGGCTAATTTATCGACACGTAAAATTTGACATTTTCGGCCATGTATTTTTTGATTTAAACCCATTAAAGATCGAAGCCTACTGGCTACTATTTCGCGCTTAAACTCCCACTGGTATTGCAGAAGCAAGATGCGTTTAGCATTGGTATTTGAGCTTTTTAATGCCGATTTTTGTAACTCGATGGCCTGTTCTTCTGTAGCTATTTGATCGTTCTTTAGTATTATAATTTGCAAAGGAATTGCCGCTAATTGATAAACTTTTGCCTGCAATTCTTCATCTATAAAATGACTAAAGGCGTAATTATTTTCTGTTAAAAATAACTCGAAAGATTTTTCAAATGCCAACATTAACTCTTCAATAATTTTTGAATAGCGTCGAGTTTCAAGAGCGCTTCTACTGGCGTTAATGCATTTACATCTAAGCCATTTAAATTATCTCTGATTTCTTTTAATACTGGATCATCTATCGAAAACATATTTAATTGAAATTCGGAACTACTGGTTTTTGATTTCTTGATGGCGGTTTTAATATCTCCACCACTACTTCTTTGTTCTTCTAATTTTTTCAACATTACATTAGCCGATTTGAGCACGCTGCCGGGCATTCCAGCCATTTTAGCTACATGAATACCAAAACTATGTTCGCTGCCTCCAGGTAATAATTTACGCAAGAAAATAATCTTATGATCCATTTCTTTAATGGAAACATGGTAATTTTTAATTCGTGGAAATGATTGCGCCATTTCATTTAATTCGTGGTAATGGGTAGCAAATAAAGTTTTAGCTAAAACCGTTGGGTGATTGTGAATGTATTCTGCGATGGCCCAGGCGATAGAGATGCCATCGTAGGTGCTGGTGCCACGACCAATTTCATCCAATAACACTAAACTTCTATCCGATAAATTATTTAAAATACTCGCCGTTTCGTTCATCTCCACCATAAAGGTAGATTCGCCGGTAGAGATATTATCTGATGCTCCAACCCTTGTAAATATTTTATCTACAATGCCCATTTTTAGGGCTTTTGCAGGCACAAAAGATCCTATTTGAGCCATTAGCACAATTAAGCCTGTCTGTCTTAAAATAGCCGATTTTCCAGACATGTTTGGCCCAGTAATCATAATCATTTGCTGTATTTGCGGATCGAGCAAAATATTATTTGGAATATAACTTTCGCCAATGGCTAAAGTATGCTCTATAACTGGGTGTCTACCTTCTGTAATAGTTAATGCGGTATCGTCTGTTAATTCGGGTTGAACATAATCATTTTTGGACGCAGTAAAAGCAAAAGAACCAATCACATCTAAAAATGCTACGATTTGCGCATCAGCCTGAATAGGCTGAATATATGGCAACATAGACAATATTAATTCTTGATAAAGTTGAAATTCTATGGCTGCAATTTTTTCTTCTGCACCTATAATTTTTTCTTCGTATTCTTTTAATTCGGGTGTAATATATCTTTCGGCATTCACCAATGTTTGCTTGCGAATCCAATCGCTAGGCACTTTGTCTTTATGAACATGGGTTACTTCTAAGTAATAACCAAACACACTATTAAAGGCAACTTTTAAAGAAGAAATGCCTGTTTTCTCGGACTCTCTTTTTTGAATGGCTAATAAATAATCTTTACCACTAAATGCAATTTTTCGAAGTTCATCTAATTCTTCTGAAACACCTGCAGCTATTACATTTCCTTTTATTAATAATGCTGGTGGATCGGCTTGGATGTATTGATTAATTTTAGCTATTAGGGCTAAACAAGGATCTAATTGTTTGGCAATTTCTTGAATACTTGGCGCATTAATAGCACTGGCAAGCGTTTTAATTATTTCAATGGCATTTAACGACCGCGCTAATTGTATTAACTCGCGAGGATTTACTTTTTGTAATGCCACTTTTGCAATTAATCTTTCTAAGTCGCCTATGTGTTTAATTTGCTCTTCTAATTGCTGATGAAATTCGGTTTCTTTTTGTAATAAAGCAACTAAGGCATGGCGTTTTTCTATAGCCTGCTTGTCTTTGAGTGGCAATAAAATCCATTTTCGGAGTAACCTTGCTCCCATCGAACAATTCGTATAATCTAATACATTTAATAAAGTAATGGCATTTTCGTTATTCGCTGTTACCAATTCTAAATTCCGAATCGTGAATCGATCGAGCCAAACATAATTTTCTTCCATAATTCTACTGATAGTAGAAATATGTTTTAACTGATGATGTTGTGTATCATAAACATAATGCAAAGCCGCTCCTGCTGCAATGATTGCCGCGTCTAATGCCTCTATTCCAAAGCCTTTCAAGCTATTGGTTTGAAAATGTTTGGTCAAATTTTCTGTTGCATAATCTGCTGCAAAAACCCATTCTTCTAATCCAAAATAATAAAATGAATCGCCAAATAATTGTAATAATTTCTTTTGCTGATTTCTTACACAAAGAATTTCGGTAGGTTTAAAGCTTTGAATTAATTTATCAATATAATCTGCATTTCCTTGCGCAACTAAAAACTCTCCAGTCGAAATATCTAAAAAAGAAATACCAATGAGTTGGTCGGAATAAAAATGAACCGCTGCTAAATAATTATTTGATTTATGTTGAAGAATATGGTCGCTGTAAGAAACACCAGGAGTCACCATCTCCGTCACTCCTCGTTTAACAATTGTTTTAGTTGTTTTAGGATCTTCTAGTTGATCGCATATGGCTACCCTAAATCCAGCCCTAACTAATTTAGGTAAATAGGAATCGATGGAATGATGCGGGAATCCTGCAAGCTCGATAAAGGCTGCTGAGCCATTCGCTCTTTTGGTAAGAACAATACCCAGAACTGCTGCAGTTTTAATAGCATCTTCGCCAAATGTTTCGTAAAAATCGCCCACCCGAAACAATAACAATGCACCTGGATGCTTCGCCTTGATTTCGTTATATTGTTTCATTAAGGGGGTTTCCTTAACCTCTGTAGTCTTTGCCAATGTGATTGATTTTAATGCCTAAAAATAAGCATTTTTGTGCTATTTATGGAGCTGTCTATAGCACTCCCATAAAACAATTCCTGCCGTAACCGCAATATTAAATGAGTGCTTAGTACCAAACTGAGGAATTTCAATACAAATATCTGATTGATTGATTGCTTGTTGGTCTACTCCCATTACTTCGTTGCCAAAAATCAAAGCGTATTTAAGCTCTTTATCTATTGTTAATTGTGCTAGAGAAACACTATTAGCCACTTGCTCAATGGCGCATATATGATAGGCCTTAGCCTTTAAATCTTCGATGGCCGCTATGGTGTTTTCGAAATATTTCCATTGTACCGAATCCGTTGCACCCAATGCCGTTTTTTCAATTTCACGATGTGGTGGTTGTGCGGTAATGCCACATAAATAAATGGCTTCTACTGCAAATGCATCGGCCGACCTAAATACCGACCCAATATTATTCATCGACCGAATATTATCCAATACAATAATGATTGGCGTTTTGCTAGCAGCCTTAAAAGCAGCTACATCCATTCTACCTAATTCCTCCAACTTCAATTTTTTCATATTTCAAAGATATTTTGATTTAGTTAAACCGCAATTAGAATTTAATTTTTTTATATTTGCCCTGGGTAAGTCTTATACGACCAGCTCCCTTTGAACTCCCCCAGGTTCGGAAGGAAGCAAGGGTAAAAGGTTGTAGCGGTGCGATATAAGTTGCTTACCCATTTTTTTGAATCCAATATCACCTATATATATTTTTTATGCAGTTTTTCATCGACACAGCAAACTTAGATCAAATTAAAGAAGCACAAGCTTTAGGTATTTTAGATGGTGTAACTACCAATCCATCTTTGATGGCTAAAGAAGGCATTGCTGGAGAAGAAAATGTTATGAAACACTACAAAGCAATTTGCGATATTGTAGAAGATAAAGTTAGTGCAGAAGTAATTGCAACCGATTACGAAGGCATGATTGCCGAAGGTGAAAAATTGGCTGCTATCGATCCTAAAATTGTAGTGAAAATTCCAATGGTGAAAGATGGCATCAAAGCATTAAAGTATTTTTCTAAAAAAGGAATTCGCACTAATTGTACTTTGATATTTTCTGCAGGACAAGCCTTGTTGGCTGCAAAAGCAGGCGCTACTTATGTTTCGCCTTTTGTTGGCCGCTTAGATGATATCTCTTCTGATGGTATGATTTTAATCGAAGACATTCGTCTGATATTTGATAATTACCAATACGAAACACAAATTTTAGCAGCTTCTGTTCGTCATCCATTACACATTATTCAATGTGCTAAAATTGGTGCCGATGTAATGACTGGTCCTTTATCTGCTATTTTGCAATTGTTAAAACACCCATTAACCGATAGCGGTTTGGCGCAGTTTTTAGCAGATCACGCAAAAGCAAATTCTAAATAAGCTTCTTAATTTAAAGGAATGTCTTTTAGCAAAGTATTGCTAGGAACAAGTATGCCTTTTACCCCAACCTTTTCGCCGGCTTCGGCATCTCTTGGTCTATCTCCAATAAAATATGACTGTTTAGGATCTATATTGAACCTAGCCATTGCTTTTTCAACGAGCAAACTGCCCGGTTTTCGACACAAACAATTGCCATTAAAATCGGGATGATGCGGACAAAAATAAATTTCTGCTATGGTAACACCTTTTTTTTCCATTTCTGTTAAAAAATACTGATGCATTTTATTGAGTTCGGTTACGGTGTATAAGCCTTTGGCTAATCCTCCTTGATTAGTAATAACAATGATTAAAAAGCCTTGAGATTGATAGTTTTTGAGGGTTTCGGCTAAATGAGGTAATAATTTAAAATCTTCGAATCGTTTCACATAATCTCCAATTTCTTCGTTGATAATACCGTCTCTGTCTAAAAATATGGCTTTGTTCATGTGCTAAAATTACGGATTTCAAAATATTAATTATCTTCGTAGGAGAAAAAAAATAATGTCAGACAGTTTAGTCATCATTCCTACCTATAACGAGAAAGAGAACATTGAAAAAATGATTCGAAAGGTGCTTTCTTTGGAGCCCTCTTTCCATGTATTATTGGTAGATGATGGTTCGCCTGATGGCACCGGACAAATCATCAAAGATTTACAAAAAACTTTCCCCGATAAATTATTTTTAATTGAACGATCGGGTAAGCTAGGCCTAGGAACCGCATATATAGCAGGTTTCCAATGGGCATTGGCACATCATTACCATTTTATTTTTGAAATGGATGCCGATTTTTCTCATAACCCAGAAGATTTAATTAAACTCCGAGAAAACTGTGCCAATGGAGCCGATTTAGCAATTGGATCGAGGTATAAATCGGGTATCAATGTGGTTAATTGGCCAATGAGCAGGGTTTTACTCTCTTTTTACGCCTCTAAATATGTACAATTCATTACCGGAATGCCCATCAACGATGCCACTGCCGGTTTCAAATGTTATAGAAGAGAAGTTTTACAATCTATCGATTTCAATAAAATAAAGTTTGTGGGTTATGCCTTTCAAATAGAAATGAAATTTGTGACTTGGAAAAAAGGATTTAACATTATTGAAGTACCAATTATTTTTACAGATCGCAGCGAAGGCACTAGTAAATTGTCTAAAGGCATAGTACAAGAAGCTATCTTATGCGTAATTCAAATGAA
>JAURMH010000083.1 GCA_030830805.1 Bacteroidota bacterium | reverse complement strand
AGTATTTTATGAGTAGGTAACCAAATAGCATACCACCTAAATGTGCAAAGTGCGCCACATTATCGCTTGGATTATTTTGAATACCACTATATAATTCGAATGCACCATATAGCGCAACAAAGTATTTAGCCTTGAGTGGGAAAAAGAAATAAATATAAATTAAGGTATTGGGGAACAACATACCAAAAGCCAATAGCAATCCAAATACAGCACCAGAGGCGCCAACGGTAGGTACATTGATTCGAATGTTTGCCAATTCTTTGGCGATAGTAATCGTGTTGTCTTTAATAGAAATAGAGTTTGGGTTGGCGTTCCAAGTATCCACTAATTGTACAAAAACCGGTTTGAAATTATTGGGTACATGTTGAAAGGTAAAAGCCTCAAAACTAGCAGGAGTAGGATTGCTCAAGTAATCGCTGATGGCATTTTGTAAAGGAACTATTTCTGCATATTGAATGGCGGTGTGTAAAAAAGCAGCCCCTAATCCAGTCACAAAATAAAATATAAAAAAGCGTTTAGCTCCCCAAAAATTTTCAAGCGTTGCGCCAAACATCCAAAGTGCCAACATATTCGAAAACAAATGAAAAAAGTTTCCGTGCATAAATAAATGCGTAATTAATTGATGCGGCTTGAAAGATTCGCTTCCCGGAAAATACAAGGCAAAGTATTTATTTAAATCTAATCCAATCGTATTTTGGAGCACATAAGTGGTTAAAAATGCCAGTCCATTAATGATGAGTAAATTTTTTACAACGCTTGGGAGTAAAGAAAAACCTTGTGGTCTAAAATTGTTCATATGTATTTACCCAAATAATTTACTAAGGTCTGTTAAACTCAATTTAATAAAACTAGCTTTACCGCTAATGCCTACTTGAGGAAATTCGCAAGCAAAAAGTTCATCGATTAATTGATTGATTTCTTCTGTATTTAAAATATTACCCGACTTGATGGACGCTTGTCTAGCAAGGGATTTGGCGAGTTGTTCTTTCTTGTCAAATTTGGTAATGGTCGCTTGTTGTTTATAGTTTTCGAGTAAAGCTAAAATGATTTTTTCTTCGTTACCGCTTTCAATTTCTGCAGGATAACCTTGTACCACAATCGTATTTTTGCCAAACTCGCGAATGTCAAAACCTAATGCTTTAAGTTCTTCCGATAACTCTTGAAATAATTCAAAATCTGCTGCACTTAAAGCAATGCTTTGCGGAAATAAACTTTGTTGAGCGCTTCCTTGATTATTTGCTAATGCGGCAATAAATTTTTCAAACAAGATTCTTTCGTGAGCGGCTTGTTGGTCGATTAAAATAATGCCACTTTTAATTTGCGTTAAAATATATTGACCATGAATTTGAAAGGTATTGTTTCGCGTAGCTGTTACATGGTGAATGTCGTCGTTGGTAGCGGCAATTAATTGCGACTGGCTATTCACATTAGAATCTGCGATTTGATATAGTGTTTCCCATCCAGCAATATCCGTTTTTTGTTTCGCATAACTTTGACCAGCATAACCCGAATGTGCACTATTGCCTTGGTTTGCAGCCGATCCAAATGGATTAAAACTTGGATTAACCGGTATGGTCGGTATTTTAATTTCGTCGTTGAGTGGATCAAAAGGCTTCAGGTTTCCGAAACTGGTTTCGGTATTAAAATCGATACTTGGACTAATATTGTATTTGCCTAAGGCTCTTTTAACAGCCGCTCTTAAAACCGCATAGATTAATTTTTCGTCTTCAAATTTAATTTCGGTTTTGGTTGGATGCACATTTACATCTATGTGAGAAGGGTCTACCGTAAGAAATAAAATATATAATGGAAAACTATTATCGCCCAATAATTGATCGAATGCATTATTGATAGCGTGGTTTAAATAATTGTCTTTGATGAATCTATTATTAACGAAAAAATATTGTTCGCCTCTGGTTTTTTTAGCAAAAGCAGGTTTACCAATGTAGCCTTCTATGCTTACCTGCTCGGTGCTTTCTTCAACAGGTACAATTCTTTCGGCATAATTATTTCCAAAGATGCCGGTAATTCTTTGTTTAAGATTTCCTGCAGGCAAATGAAATAATTCATTGCCATCGTGGTGTAAACTAAAAAATAAGTCTGGGTGCGCAAGCGCTTGTCTTTGAAATTCGTCAATGATATGACGCAATTCAACCGAATTCGATTTTAAAAAATTGCGTCTTGCAGGTGTAACGTAAAATAAATTTTTAATAGAGATGCTCGTGCCATCGCTGCTACTGCAAGGCTCGACCAAAGTTATTTGGGATGCTTCGATGCGCACTAAAGTGCCAGTGTTATCTTCAGCGCGTTTGGTTTTTAATTCTACTTGTGCAATAGCCGCAATAGATGCCATGGCTTCGCCTCTAAAGCCCATGGTTTTTATTTTAAATAAATCTGCGGCACTCGCTAGTTTGGAAGTTGCGTGTCTTTCAAAACAAAGTTTTGCATCTGCTGGGCTCATGCCCAATCCATTATCGATGATTTGAATAAGGGCGCGTCCGGCATCTTTTAATACCACCTTAATGCTAGTAGCGCCAGCATCAACGGCATTCTCCATCAGCTCTTTTACAGCCGATGCAGGTCGTTGAATAACTTCGCCGGCTGCAATTTGATTGGCAACAGCATCGGGTAAAAGGTGAATAATATTCGACATCGTTTAAAAAAATTAATCTATGTTGAGAACTTTAGGGCTCTAATGGGCTTTTCGATTTATTTATTTGAGGAAATACCTATAAATTTATCGCCATCAGACAAAAATATAAAAATTTTCGGGCACCTATTATGCTAAAAACCGGCTATATACTTTTAATTTCCTTTTTTTTCTCCACATCTATTGTGAATGGACAGGTAGTAGATACCGCCAAAGCCATTCATTGGGTCGATTCGGTGATGAATACCTTGCAGCCAGACGAACGAATTGCCCAATTATTCACTGTTGCAGCCTTTTCAAACAAAGATTCCT
>JAURMH010000082.1 GCA_030830805.1 Bacteroidota bacterium | reverse complement strand
TTCTATACACTAATATTTATATTTGGTTAAAGGCTTATTAAAAAATAGCACCATGACCAATGTAATTTTGAGTGGTATTGGAAGTTATATTCCAACACAAACTGTCCAAAATAAAGACTTTCTTCAGACTTCATTTTATGAAGTAAATGGAGAAAAAATAACACTTGATAACGAAACTATTATTCGAAAATTTAATGCCATAACTGGTATAGATGAACGAAGGTATGCAGAACCCAATCAAGTATCTTCCGACCTTGCTCTTATTGCTGCGCAGCGTGCCATTGCCGATGCAGGTTGTGATAAAGAAAGTATCGATGCCATAATATACGCACACAATTTTGGTGATGTTGCTTTTGAAAAAGTACAGTCCGATGTTTTACCAAGTTTGGCTTCGAGGGTGAAACATGCATTGGGCATTAAAAATATAAATTGCAATGCCTATGATTTATTAGCAGGCTGCCCTGGTTGGATACAAGGAGTAATTGTAGCAAGACAGGCATTACTCAGTGGCGATGCAAAAAGAGTTTTGGTAATAGGCGCCGAAACACTATCTAGGGTTGTCGATCCGCACGATAGAGACCAAATGATTTATGCCGATGGTGCAGGTGCAGCAATTGTAGAAATAGAAGAATCCGAAACTAAACGCGGCATACTTAGTGTAGCTTCTCAAACATTTACCGAACAAGAAGCCTTCTATTTATATTACGGTTGTTCTAATCAAAAAGATTTTTTACCAGAGAATAATTATATTAAAATGGATGGTCGAAAAATTTATGAATTTGCTTTGACCAATGTCCCAAAAGCCATGCAGGTTTGTTTAGACAAAGCGCATGTTTCAATTGATGAATTAGCGAAAGTTTTTTTACATCAAGCGAACGAAAAAATGGACGAAGCCATTATCAATCGATTCTATAAACTATACGATAAAGCCACGCCAGAAAATATTATGCCGATGAGTATACAATTGCTTGGAAACAGTTCTGTTGCAACGGTCCCAACATTATACGATATGGTTTTACAAGGCAAATTAAGTGACCATCAAGTAAATGCCGGCGATAAGGTTTTATTTGCCTCGGTGGGTGCTGGCATGAATATCAACGCTTTTTCTTACCAAGTATAAGCTTCAAAAACAGCTATTTAGCCCTAAAAAGGGCATCAAATAATTTTTTTAAAATTACTTAGTGTATTTATTACACTTATTACTTATATTAGTATATTATTTAATCAATATTGAAAATATGAAAATAGGAATTAATGGTTTTGGCAGAATTGGCAGATTAGTTTTTAGAGCTGCTGTTCAATATCCTAACATAGAAATTGTTGGTATCAACGATTTATTAACAGCAGATTACATGGCTTATATGTTAAGATACGATTCTACCCATGGACAATTTAATGGAAGCATTGAAGTAATAAATAATCAATTAGTAGTGAATGGAAAAATCATTCGTGTAACTGCAGAAAAAGATCCCGCAAATTTAAAATGGGCTGAAGTAGGCGCAGAGTATGTGGTTGAGTCGACTGGATTATTTTTAGATCAAGAAAGTGCAGGTAAACATTTAGCGGCAGGCGCAAAAAAAGTAATTATTTCTGCTCCTGCAAAAGACCATACGCCAACATTCGTAATGGGTGTAAATGAAAAAACATATACCAACAATATGCATATTGTTTCGAATGCATCTTGTACCACCAATTGTTTAGCACCACTTGCAAAAGTAATCAACGATGCCTTTGGAATTGAAGAAGGTTTAATGACTACAATTCATGCGGTAACTGCAACACAGCGCACCGTTGATGGCCCTTCTCAAAAAGATTGGAGAGGCGGTAGAGGAGCTTTTCAAAACATTATCCCCTCTTCTACTGGTGCTGCAAAAGCTGTAGGATTAGTGATTCCCGAATTACAAGGAAAATTAACGGGCATGAGTTTCCGTGTTCCAGTTCCAGATGTTTCGGTGGTAGATTTAACTTGTAAATTAAAAAAAGGTACTAGTTACGAAGCTATAAAAGCAGAAATGAAACGTGCTTCGGAAAACGAATACAAAGGAATTATTGGTTATACCGAAGATGCTGTGGTATCGAACGATTTTAAAGGAGATGCACGCACTTGTATTTTTGATGCAGGCGCAGGTATTTCGTTAAACGATCATTTTGTAAAATTAGTTGCTTGGTACGATAACGAGTGGGGCTATTCCAACAAAGTAGTCGAATTAATTCAATACATTGATCAACAAAAATAATTGGAATTAGGAAAGTATGGCCGCAACACCTGGCAATACTTTTCCTTCCATATATTCTAACAATGCACCGCCACCGGTCGATACATAAGATACCTGTTCGGATAAATTAAATTTAGCAACCGCTGCTGCAGAATCTCCTCCACCTATTAAAGAAAACGCACCAGCTTGTGTTGCTTTAACTACGGCTATTGCAACGGCTTTGGTTCCTGTCTCAAAATTACTCATTTCAAAAACACCCATCGGACCATTCCATAAAATAGTTTTTGATTGCGCTAATATTTCTTCTATCACTTGAATACTTTTTTCGCCAATGTCTAATCCCATCCAACCATCAGGAATTGCATTGTTCATTGCCGTCGAAATATTTGCATCGTTACTAAAAGCATCTGCAATAACAGAATCTATGGGTAAACATAAATTTACGCCTTTATCTTTTGCTTGTTGAATTAAAGAAAGCGCCAAAGGAATTTTATCTTCTTCTACTAAAGACGAACCAATGTTTCCACCTAATGCTTTTGCAAATGTATAGGCCATGCCCCCACCAATAATTAAATGATCTACTCGGTCAATTAATTTTTCGATTAATAAAATTTTATCAGAAACTTTTGCACCACCCATAATGGCTGTGTAGGGTTTTACTGCTGCGTGTAAGACTTTCTCGGCATTGGCTAGTTCGCTAGCCATTACATAACCAAACATTTTATTTTCAGGAAAAAATTGCGCAACTATGGTAGTAGATGCGTGTGCTCTATGCGCCGTACCAAATGCATCATTCACATACACATCGCCTAAGGCAGCTAATTTTTTAGCAAATGCTACATCGCCTTTTTCTTCTTCTTTATAAAATCTTAAATTTTCTAATAATAAAATTTCACCGGCTTGTAAATGTTGCGCTAATTGATTGGCGTTTTCTCCAATACAATCATCGGCAAATTTTACAGTAGCTTGGGTAATTTCGGCTAAGTGATTTACTAAATGCACGAGCGAATATTTTGGCGTAGGACCTTCTTTTGGTCTACCCAAATGCGACATTAACACAATCGATCCACCATCATTTAAAATTTTCTGAATGGTTGGAATAGCAGCACGCATGCGGGTATCATCGGTGATTTCAAAATCTGCATTTAAAGGCACATTAAAATCGACACGAATTAATGCACGTTTTTGATTAAAATTAAATTGATTGATTGTTGGAAATGACATAAATAAAAATTGAAAAAATAAAAAATTAGTCGATTAACCTGATGCGTTCTACAACATCTGCCATTCGACTCGAGTAAGCCCATTCGTTATCGTACCATCCTACAACTTTTACTAAACGCCCAACCACAGAGGTTAATTCTGAATCAAATACACAAGAATGTGTGTTTTCTTGAATATCAATAGAAACAATAGGATCTGAAGTATATTGTAAGATTCCTTTTAAACTATTTTGGGATGCATGTAAAAATGCTTCGTTGATTTGTGCAACGGTAACTTGCTTTTTTAAGATGCAGGTAAAATCGGTTAAAGAACCATTTGGCACGGGAACCCTAATGCCTGCACCACCTAACTTACCTGTTAAATGCGGGAAGATAGAAGTAATGGCTTTTGCCGCACCTGTGCTTGTTGGTATCATTGACACTGCAGCAGCTCTTGCCCTGCGTAAATCACGATGAGGCGCATCATGTAAATTTTGATCGCTGGTATAAGAATGTACGGTGGTAATATATCCATCTTCGATGCCACCCAGCTCGTCTAATATTTTCACCATCGGTGCCACATTATTAGTGGTACAAGAAGCATTCGAAATTATTTTTGCAGACCAGTCTATTTGTGCATCATTCACGCCCAAAACAATAGTAGGGATATCTTTATCTATGGCTGGTGCCGAAAGTATTACGCGTGCTGCTCCAGCTTGTATATGTTTAGCCGCTAATTCGCTTGTTAAAAATTTACCCGTCGATTCTATCACTACATCTACTGCTAATTCCTTCCAAGGCAGATTTTCGGGCTCTTTAAAGGCAAAACAAGGTATTACGAGTTCGTTGATACATAAATTATTGCCATCGGCCTTAATATCGGCTACTAAGCCCCTATGAATAGAGTCGTATTTTAATAAATGAGCCAAAGTTGCGGCATCTGCCAAATCGTTAATGGCAACCACTTGAATGTGTGGATTTGCCAACAATCTTCTTAAGGTAATGCGTCCTATGCGGCCAAAACCATTAATTGCAACCCTTATGGTATTTTTCATGCTTCAAAAATACAAATAAAGAATGAGGAGGTAAAATAGTGGAACTGAGGCATTCGGCTTATTTTTTCAAATAAATTTTGTTTGACTGATTCAAAAGTCTATTTTTGCATTCCATTCTAACAAAAGGCCCGTTCGTCTAGGGGTTAGGACAGGAGATTTTCATTCTTCAAACAGGGGTTCGATTCCCCTACGGGCTACCAAACAAAAGCTTCACATTCGTGAGGCTTTTTTTGTTTGTATCAAAAAAAAAGGATAGCTGATTGTTCAGCTATCCTTTTAAATGTAGTTATATTAAAATTAATTTTTCTCTAATATTTCGATACGTTTTAATAATTTTTCTATAATTACTTGTTGTTCTTGCACCGCTTTCACTAATGGTACTACAAATTCTGCATAGCTAATTCCATATAAATCTGTTTCGTTTTGTGGGATACTTACCCCATCAAAATCATAACCAATTTTTTTAGCTGCAGCTGCTACCTCTTGTGCAATGAATCCGGTACGCACAACAGTATTTACTGAAGTGTTTTTTCCATTCAATAATCTGTGTTTTGCTTTAATACTATCTGGCATAGCTTGCATAGTAATGGCTTCTTGTTTTTGGGAGTTCAATGTATA
>JAURMH010000081.1 GCA_030830805.1 Bacteroidota bacterium | reverse complement strand
TTTTACCCTTATTAGGCACCGATTATATTGAATTTTATGTGGGTAACGCTAAACAAGCTGCTTACTTTTATAGATCTGCATTTGGATTCGAATTAATTGCTTATGCCGGACCAGAAACAGGTATAAGAGGTCGCGCCTCTTATGCAGTAAAACAAGATAAAATTGTATTGGTGTTTACTACTTCATTCGATCCAAATAGTGAAATTTCTGCGCACATTAATTTACATGGAGATGGCGTAAAAGTGTTAGCGTTATGGGTTGATGATGCTAGGAAATCTTACGAAGAAACTACCAAACGCGGTGCAGTAGGCGTTTACGAGCCTCAGGTTCATCAAGATGAATTTGGAGAAATTGTAACAGCATCTATTAAAACTTATGGTGATACCATTCATACTTTTGTAGAAAGAAAAAATTACAAAGGGGTATTTATGCCAGGCTTTAAAGCAACACCAAAAGATACCATCAGCAAACCAATTGGTTTAAAATTTGTAGACCATTGTGTTGGTAATGTTGGTTGGGGAGAAATGGATACTTGGGTGAAATTCTACGAAGATGTGATGGGTTTTAAAATCTTATTAACCTTTGATGATAAAGATATTTCAACAGAATACTCTGCGCTCATGTCTAAAGTTGTTTCGAATGGAAATGGATATATTAAATTTCCAATCAACGAGCCAGCAGAAGGCAAAAAGAAATCTCAAATTGAAGAGTACATCGATTTTTACAAAAGTGCTGGAGTGCAACATATAGCAGTTGCGACCGACGATATTTTAAAAACGGTAGCAGAGATGAGAAACAGAGGCGTAGATTTTTTAGTTGTCCCTGAATCCTATTACGAAGACTTAATCGACCGTGTGGGTGCAATCGATGAAGATATAGCGGCATTAAAAAACCTAAACATTTTAGTAGACCGCGATCCAGAAGGTTACTTATTACAAATTTTCACTAAACCAGTCGAAGACAGACCAACAGTTTTTTACGAAATTATCCAAAGAAAAGGCGCAACATCCTTTGGTAAAGGTAATTTCAAGGCATTGTTTGAATCCATCGAAAGAGAACAATCGCTGAGAGGCAACTTATAAATCAAAAAAAAGAGCGATAGGAATATCGCTCTTTTTTTTGATTGAATTTGATTTCAACAAAAGCAAAATTATTGCTACTTTTGAAATCAAATTAAATGCCCTTGAAACGTATCGCTATTTTTGCTTCTGGTTCTGGTTCAAATGCTCAACTCATTATGGAACATTTTAAACGCCACAAAGAAATGGAAGTAGCAATTGTTCTTTCCAATAGAGCAGACTCCTACGTTTTACAACGTGCAGATAATTTTGAAATCCCAACACATGTTTTCAGTAAAGAAGAATTATATCATTCTTCCACTATTTTGCAATTATTAAAAAATCTAGACATTGACATTATCGTTCTTGCTGGTTTTTTATGGTTGATACCAGAAAACATAATTCGTCAATATCCTAAAAGAATTATAAATATACATCCTGCTTTGTTGCCAAAATATGGTGGTAAAGGAATGTATGGCGACATCATTCATGAAACTGTAATTGCTAATCACGATCTTGAAACAGGCATTACTATACATTATGTAAATGAGACTTTCGATGAGGGAGAAATTATTTATCAAAATAAATGTTTGGTAGAGAATACAGATACCACCGAAAAACTTGCATACAAAGTTCATCAACTAGAACATTTACATTATCCAAGGGTAATTGAAGACCTATTAAAGAAGACCGAGAAAGCGAGCCTGGCTTTATAATTCCCGTTTTTTTTGCTAAATTTGCGGCTTCAATCCCCTTTAATTAATGGAAAATATCAAAAAGGTTAAATCGGCCCTAATTTCGGTTTATTACAAAGATAATTTAGCGCCAATCATCGAATTACTTCATCAACATGGCGTTACTATATACTCTACTGGTGGAACAGAAACTTTCATAAAAGAACTAAATGTACCCGTAATACCTGTCGAAACATTGACTACCTACCCTTCTATTTTGGGTGGCAGGGTTAAAACCTTGCATCCAAAGGTATTTGGAGGAATTTTAACCAGAAGGGCAAACCCTTCTGATCAAGCAGAAATTCAACAATTCGAAATTCCAGAAATTGATTTGGTGATTGTTGATTTGTATCCATTCGAAGAAACAGTGGCATCTGGCGCATCTTCAGAAGATATTATCGAAAAAATAGATATCGGCGGCATTTCCTTAATTAGAGCAGCAGCCAAAAACCACCAAGATGTGATCATTGTGGCAAGCAGAGACGAATACCAGATGTTAGCCGCTGTTTTAACTAAAAACCATGGTGGCAGCAGCCTTGCTAATCGTAAAGAATTTGCTAAAAGAGCCTTTAATATTAGCTCTCATTACGACGGTGCTATTTTTAATTATTTTAACCAAGACGAACCCCTTTCTATTTTTAAACAAAGTATCCAACAATCAAGCGTTTTAAGATACGGCGAAAATCCTCATCAAAACGGGGTGTTTTATGGAGATTTAAACCAAATGTTCGACAAATTAAACGGCAAAGAATTGTCTTATAATAATTTAGTTGATGTAGATGCTGCAGTTGAATTAATTAAAGAGTTTACAGAACCTACTTTTGCTATTTTAAAACATACCAATGCTTGTGGCATTGCAAGTCGTGCTACTTTAGCCGAAGCTTGGTCTGTCGCATTAGCATGTGACCCCGTTTCTGCGTTTGGCGGAGTGTTAATTTGTAATAGAAATATTGACATAGCAACGGCTACTTTAATTCAGCCTTTGTTCTTTGAAGTATTGATTGCGCCTAGCTTTGATGCAGATGCTTTGAGTCTTTTAACAGAGAAAAAGAACCGAATCTTATTACAACAGAAAAATGTTGAATTACCTAAAAAACAATTCAAAACATTATTGAATGGAGTAATAGAGCAAGACAAAGATTTATTGATAGAATCTGCTGAACAAATGAAACCTGCAAGCAGCAAACTCGCTACAGCAGCGGAATTAAAGGATTTAGCATTCGCTGGTAAATTAGTAAAGCACACCAAATCAAATACAATAGTTTTAGTTAAAAATGCGCAATTATTGGCAAGTGGTGTAGGCCAAACTTCTAGGGTTGATGCATTACAACAAGCCATCTTAAAAGCGCATACTTTTGGATTCGACTTAAAAGGTTCGGTGATGGCTTCTGATGCTTTTTTCCCGTTCCCAGATTGCGTGGAAATCGCTCACAATGCAGGCATAACAGCTGTTCTGCAGCCTGGCGGATCAATCAAAGACCAAGCCTCTATTGATTATTGCAATTCACATGGATTAGCTATGGTGATGACCGGTGTTAGACATTTCAAGCATTAATAAATATTTGTATTTTTATATCAATCATAATATTCATATTTTTATGTAATTTACACAGCTAGAAAGCTGTAAAAACTTTTATACAATGGGATTATTTAATTTTTTCACGCAAGAAATTGCTATAGATTTAGGAACTGCAAATACACTTATTATTCACAACGATAAAGTAGTGGTAGACGAACCCTCTATTGTTGCTATCGATAGAAAAACCAATAAGGTAATTGCGGTAGGTAAACAAGCCATGCAAATGGATGGAAAATCTCATGATGGTATCAAAACAATTCGTCCATTAAAAGATGGCGTTATTGCAGATTTTGATGCTGCAGAACACATGATTCGTGGCATGATTAAAATGATCAATACGGGTAAAGGTTGGTTTTTGCCAAGTTTAAAAATGGTCATTTGTATTCCTTCCGGAATTACTGAAGTAGAAAAAAGAGCAGTCCGTGACTCTGCAGAAATTGCAGGAGCAAAAGAAGTTTATATGATTCACGAACCAATGGCTGCTGCTATTGGAATTGGTATCGATGTAGAAGAACCAATGGGAAATATGATTATTGATATTGGAGGTGGTACTACAGAAATTGCAGTCATTGCATTATCAGGAATTGTATGCGACCAATCTATTCGTGTGGCTGGAGATAACTTTGATAGTGACATTGTAAATTACATGCGCCGTCAACATAATATTTTAATTGGAGATAGGACTGCTGAAAAAATTAAATTAGAAGTAGGTGCTGCATTACCTGAATTGACTGATCCTCCTGCAGATTTTGCAGTTCAAGGAAGAGATTTAATGACCGGTATACCCAAACAAATTAAAGTTTCTTATACAGAAATTGCCCATTGCTTAGATAAATCGATCTCTAAAATTGAAGAAGCAATTTTAAAGGCTTTAGAAATTACCCCTCCAGAACTTTCTTCTGATATTTACCAAACCGGAATTTATTTAACAGGTGGTGGTGCATTATTACGCGGCTTGGATAAGCGAATTTCTGCAAAAACAAAATTACCTGTTCATATTGCAGAAGATCCTTTAAGAGCAGTTGTTAGAGGTACAGGTATTGCATTGAAAAATATCGGGAATTTTAAATTCTTAATGACCTAATTAGTTAAAGAAAGCAATATAAAACTCCCCGAATGCGCAACCTAGGAATATTCTTTATTAGATATTATTCTTTTTTTCTTTTTTTATTCTTAGAAGTCATTGCCTTTTCGATGTTGTTTAATAGCAATAACTATCAAAGTGCTAGCTTTTTTAATTCATCTAATAAAATTAGTGGCAAAATATTTAGCATCAGCTCTAATGTAGAATCATTTATTAACCTCAGCATTGTAAACGATAGTCTATCTATAGAAAATGCGAGGTTAAAAAATCAAGTATTAACCGAACGCTATTCCAATAAGATTAATTCGGGTGTGTATACAGATACTAGTATGTCTTTTCAACAATACACTTACATTCAAGCAAAAGTTATTAATAATACTATTTTAAAAAGAAATAACTATTTAACTTTAAACAGAGGCCGAATCCATGGTATCAGAAAAAACATGGGTGTGATTTGTGGCGATGGCATTGTAGGTATTGTGAAAGATGTATCTGATCATTATTGTTCTGTTATTTCTTTTTTACATAAAGACTCCAGAATTAGCGCACAATTAAACGCGAGCAAAGACTTTGGTTCTTTAGTTTGGGATGGATTGAATCCTAAGATTGGTAGTTTAAAAGATATCCCTACCCATGTGAAAGTAAAAATTGGAGATTCGATCACTACTACGGGCTTCTCTTCTATTTTTCCAGAAAATGTAATGGTTGGAAAAGTAAACAGTGTAAGTCAAAAAAATGGAGATAACTTTTTTGAAGTATCTATTAATTTATCCACCAACTTTTCTACCCTAAGATATGTCTATGTTGTTTCAGATATTTTAGCAGACGAGAAAGTAAAAATTGAAGGAGGACGCATCAATGATTAATCCTATTATTAGCAATACCTTCCGTTTTTTTTTCTTAGCCCTATTACAAGTTGTTGTACTCAATAATGTAGGTTTATTTAATCTTTTCAACCCCTATTTATATATTTTATTTATTTTATTATTGCCTTTCGAAACAGCACCTTTTTTTGTATTGCTGTTTTCGTTTTTATTAGGCCTTAGTATAGATACCTTCTCTAGTACAGACGGCATGCACACCATAGCCTGTACTTTTATTGCATTTATCAGACCCATGATTTTTTTAATCATTACCCCAAGAGGCGGCTATGAACACCAAATAACACCTAACTTAAAAAGTATGGGGGCGCCATGGTTCATCACCTATGCTATCATCATGGTTTTTATTCATCATTTAATTTTATTCAACATTGAAGTTTTTAGATTATCCGAATTCTTTATTACACTTGCAAGAACAGCATTGAGTTCACTTTTCACTTTAGTGTTGATCATCTTATCTCAATATTTACTAAGTAATTCCAAAAAAAGATAGATGAATATTTTTTTTGAACGAAAATATATTATTCAAGCAATACTCATATTCACTTGCTTTATACTCATTGTCCGCTTATTTTACATTCAAGTAATTGACGACAGTTATTTTTTATCAGCTAATAATAATGTTTTAAGAAAACTAACCGTATATCCTGCGCGTGGTATTATTTACGATAGGCAAGGGAAAATTATCGTTCAAAACGAACCTGTTTACGATTTAATGGTTATTCCAAGACAAGCCAAAAACCTTGATACCATTGGCTTTTGTAAGCTTATAAGTATTGATAAAAACGAATTCATTATTCGAATAAATAAAGCTAGAAAATTCTCTCCCTATAAAGCATCAATTTTTGCAAAGCAATTATCTGCACGCGCTTACGCATCTATTCAGGAAAGACTTTTTGATTACCCAGGTTTTTTTGTGCAAAACAGAACCGTAAGAAGATATCCCGACTCAGTAGCCGCACAGGTACTTGGTTATATTGGAGAAGTAGACGAAAACAGAATTAAGAAAACAAATAATTACTACCAAATAGGCGACTACATTGGCATTTCGGGTGTTGAGAAATCTTATGAAACAGTATTGCGCGGTCAAAGAGGTACTAAAATTATTATGGTGGACGCCCTCAATAGAGACCAAGGAAGTTATGAACAAGGTAAATACGATACCACTGCCATTGCCGGAGAAAAATTAATTTCATCGCTCGATTTACGCATTCAAAAGTTGGCAGAAAAACTAATGCGAAATAAAAAAGGGAGTGTGGTTGCCATCGAACCTAGTACTGGTGAAATATTGTGTTTTGTGAGCAGCCCAACATATGATCCCAATTTATTAGTTGGTCCCGAAAGAGGCAATAATTATATCAAACTTTTAAAAGCACCCGAAAAACCTTTATTTATTAGGCCAATTATGGCACAGTATCCGCCAGGCTCTATTTTTAAAGCAGTACAGGCCCTTATCGGTCAACAAGAGAAGGTGATTACACCTGAAAGTAGATTTCCTTGTAATGGAGGTTATTCTATTGGAAACAGAATGGTTAAATGCGAGCACAACCATTCACCTCTTAACTTAAACGAATCGATTGCACAATCATGTAACTCTTACTATTGTTGGTTATTTAAAAAACTGATAGACCAAGGTAAATATGGCTCGGTAGAAAAAAACTATTTGGTATGGCGTGATTATATTTTACAATTTGGCATTGGTAAAAAACTAGACATTGATTTACCTAATGAATTAGGTGGATTACTTCCGACTGTTGGATTTTATGATAAATATTATAGCTCCGGTCACTGGAAATCTTCGACCATTATTTCTTTAGCCATTGGTCAAGGGGAGCTTGGCGTAACCCCTCTACAAATGGCAAACACCATGGCCATTATAGCCAATCGCGGATTTTATTATAGTCCACATTTGATCAAAGCGATTGGAAAGGATCAAGTAAAGAAAGAGACTTATACCACCAAACATTTAGTTAAAATTGATAGCTCTTATTTTAATGTGGTGATAGATGGCATGCAACAAGTAGTGGACCATGGTACAGCTACTTATGCAAAAATTGCAGACATCGCAATGTGCGGAAAAACAGGAACAGCACAAAATTCGCATGGTAAATCACATTCCGTTTTTGTAGCATTTGCCCCTCGAAACAACCCTAAAATAGCCATAGCTGTTATTGTTGAGAATTCGGGATATGGTTCCACATGGGCGGCTCCCATTGCTAGTTTATTAGTAGAAAAATACATCAAAGACAGCATCTCTAGACCTGCCTATTATATTGATCGATTACTAAATGCAGATTTAATTCATCCAACTTTTACTGAAACTAAAGAAAGCCATTAACATGAGTAATTTAGGACAAAACAAATTTTGGAAAAGCATAGACATGCCAATCATATTGCTATATATCACTTTAGTGTTGATTGGTTGGCTTAATATTTATGCAGCAGTTTTCGACGAATCTCACGCCAGTATTTTTGATTTAGAAAAAAATTACGGCAAACAATTACTTTGGATTGCAACCGCTCTGTTTATCGGACTAATGGTTCTGCTTATTGATAGTAAATTCTTTTCTGTTTTTTCTTTTGGAATATACGGCATCACTTTACTGATGTTAGTTGCCGTTTTGTTTTTTGGAAAATATGTAAATGGTTCGAGGTCTTGGTTTGAAATAGGCAGCTTTCGTTTGCAACCTGCAGAATTTGCAAAATTTGCTACCGCATTAGTTGTTGCTAAGTACTTAAGTTCGGGCGTAAAAATGGAAAGATTTAGCACCAAGCTTAGTGTACTCGGCTTGATAGGCTTACCCATGGGATTAATCTTATTACAGGGAGATGTAGGTTCTGCCTTAACCTATGTTGCCTTTATTTTAGTGCTTTATAGAGAAGGGCTTTCTGGAATGGTATTGGTTATAGGCTTATTAATTGGTATAGCATTTATATTGAGTTTATTATTTGCAAAAGCGGCCATACTTATTTCCATTGCTGTAATAACTGCTATTTTATTATATAATTTTAGAAGAAAGAAGAAAATTATTCCGGTAATAATAGCCGGTGCTGCACTAGTTGCGACCATGGTTGTTGGTTTTAGTTATGTATTTAATAATGTAATGAAACAACACCATAGAGACCGAATTAATAACTTAGTTGGGAAAGAAATTGATATTAAAGGCGCTGGATATAATGTTAATCAAAGTAAGATAGCCATAGGATCTGGTAGATTAATTGGTAAAGGATTTTTAAATGGCACCCAAACAAAATACGATTTTGTACCCGAACAAAGTACCGACTTTATTTTTTGCACCATTGGAGAAGAATACGGATTTGTAGGCAGTGTTATTTTAATTGGATTATTTTTAGCCTTACTACTTCGAATTATATTTATATCCGAAAGGCAACGCTCTTCGCTGAGCAGAGTATATGGTTACGGAGTTGCAAGCATTTTATTTTTGCATCTCTTTGTCAACATCGGTATGACCATAGGTTTGGTGCCAGTAATTGGCATACCCCTACCCTTTATAAGCTATGGTGGCTCTTCGTTATGGAGCTTTACCATCCTATTATTTATCTTAATTAAACTCGACGCGAACCGTCAAAATATCGTCAAGTAATTACACTACTAAATTGATGATTTTCCCTTTAACGAAAATTACTTTTTTAGGTATTTTGCCTTCTAAATATTTTTGTACCTCTGCATTGGCTAAGACTAAATCTATTACCGATTGCTGATTTAATTGCAAAGAAATAGCCAAGTTGATTTTTGTTTTTCCATTGATAGAAATAGGATAACTAAATTCATCTTCCACTAAAAATTCGGGATTGTATACAGGAAATTTTGTGGTAGATAAACTACCAGCGCTATTGCCTAATAAAGCCCATAATTCTTCCGAAATATGCGGTGCATAAGGCGAAAGTAATATCACTAAATCTTGCAAAACACTTTTATTATTGCATTTTAAATCTTGCAATTCATTAACACAAATCATAAAACTACTTACCGAAGTATTGAAAGAAAATCTTTCGATATCTTCTTGTACTTTTTTGATTAATTTATGTAAAGCTTTATTTTCTTGTTTACTTGCGGGTGCATCTGCTACCTGAAAATCAAATTGATCGTTATGAAATAATTTCCAGAATTTTCTTAAGAATTTGTGGACACCCTCAATTCCATTAGTGTTCCAAGGCTTGCTTTGCTCCAATGGCCCCAAAAACATTTCATACATTCTGAGCGTATCTGCACCGTATCGCTGAATAATATCGTCGGGGTTCACCACATTGTATTTCGATTTAGACATTTTTTCTACTTCAAAACCACAATAGTATTTACCTGCGCTTAAAATAAATTCGGCATTGGCAAATTCTGGAAAGGATGCTTTAAATTTTGGAATATTCAGTATATCATTTTCTACGCAATTTACATCTGCATGCAATGCCGTAGTTTGGTACTGCTCTTTTAAATCAAAAGATACGTATTGATTGGTACCATTCACTCGATAAACAAAATTGGAACGCCCTTGTATCATGCCTTGGTTAATGAGCTTTTTAAATGGCTCATCAAATGTTAAATAACCTAAGTCAAATAAAAACTTGCAGAAAAAACGCGCATAAAGTAAATGGCCGGTTGCATGTTCCGAACCGCCAATATATAAATCCACTTGATTCCAATATTTTAAAGCGGCAGGATTGGCAAATACTTGTTCGTTTTGTGAATCCATATAACGCAAGTAATACCAAGAAGAACCAGCCCAACCAGGCATGGTTGTTGTTTCGTAGGCAAACTCGTTTTTATATTTCCAATCATGAGCCCTTGCTAACGGTGGCTCGCCATCTTCTGTTGGAATAAATTTATCAATCGAGGGAAGTGTTAATGGTAAATCTTTTTGTTCAATTAAATACGGAATATCATCTTGATAATATACTGGAATGGGTTCGCCCCAATAACGCTGACGTCCAAAAATGGCATCTCTTAAACGGAAATTTATTTTTCCTTTTCCAATTTCTGCTGCTTCAATTGCTGCTATTACTTTTTTAACTGCTTCTTTAACTGTTAGGCCATTTAAAAAATCAGAATTTAACAACAGACCTTCTTTTGCATCGTAAGAGGCGATACTAATATCTCCACCTGCTACTACTTCAATAATATTTAAATTAAAATGTTTTGCAAATGCATAATCTCTTGCATCATGTGCAGGAACAGCCATAACAGCGCCTGTTCCATAACTTGCCAAAACATAATCTCCAATCCAAACTGGAATTTGCACATCCAAAAATGGATGGTGAACATAGGCTCCTGTAAATTGTCCAGTAATGGTTTTCACATCACTCATTCGGTCGCGTTCGGATTTAATTGCTGCTGATTTTTGATAAGCCGCAACTGCATCTTTATAATCTGCTTTTGTAATTTGATTTACCAATTCGTGTTCTGGCGCCAACACTAAAAATGTTGCACCAAAAATAGTATCGGGTCGGGTACTAAAAACTTCAATTTTTTTGGCATGATCAACTAAACTAAATTGAATGGCAGCGCCTTCGCTTTTCCCAATCCAATTTCTTTGCATTTCTTTAATAGGATCAGTCCAGTCTAAATCGTTTAAACTAGCTAATAATCGATCGGCATAGGCCGCAATCCTTAGCGACCACTGCTTCATCAGCTTTTGTTCTACCGGATGTCCGCCTCTTTCAGAATAACCATCTTTGACTTCATCATTTGCCAACACCGTTCCAAGTGCAGGACACCAGTTTACCCAGCTGTCGGCCAAATAAGCAATTCTATAGTTTAATAATATTTTTTGTTGCTCTTTAGCTGGCAATTCGTTCCATTGTAAAGCAGTAAATTCGGGTGTTTCGGCGCATGCCGCTTTTACACTTGCATTTCCTTGTTGCGAAAATATAGCAATTAAATTTTCGATGGGTTCTGCTTTTTGAATGGCCGTATTATACCAAGAATTAAATAATTGTTGAAAAATCCATTGTGTCCAACGGTAATAACTTGGATCGCTGGTTTTAATTTCGCGCGACCAATCAAAAGAAAATCCAATTCTGTCTAATTGTTCTCTGTATCGATTAATATTATTGGTAGTGGTAATGGCAGGGTGTTGTCCAGTTTGAATCGCGTATTGCTCTGCAGGTAAACCAAAAGAATCGTATCCCATTGGATGCAAAACATTAAATCCTGTTAATCTTTTATACCTCGCAAAAATATCTGATGCAATATAACCTAGCGGATGCCCCACATGTAAGCCGGCACCTGAAGGGTAGGGAAACATATCCAAAACATAATATTTGGGCTTATTGTAGCTGTTTTCGGCCTTAAAAGTGCCATTTTGAGCCCAAAACTGCTGCCATTTCCCTTCAATTTCGCTAAACTTATAATCCATATTGCAAATATATAGGGCGAATTTATTAAAATTGGAGCAGATTTTCAGTTTTTAAACATTCCCTGTTTTAATCAAGATTTTTTATCTTCGCAAACAAAGGAACAACTATGTCAAATACCAATTCAGTAAAACCCAAGAAAACACTTAAAACATTTTATATATCTACCATTTTCAGCATATCGCTAGTTTTGGTTATGGTGGGCTTACTTGGGCTGATTGTATTACACGGAAAAAATCTTTCCAACTTTGTCAAAGAAAATATTGTTTTAAATGTAGTGATCAAAGAAAATGCAGGGGATAACGAAATTTTCACGCTTCAAAGTAATCTAGAGAAAAACGAAAGTATTAAATCAACACAATTTATTAGTAAAGAATCTGCAGCCAAAAACCTATCCAACGATTTAGGAGAAGATTTTGTTAAATTTTTAGGATACAATCCGCTGTCGGCTTCTATCGATGTTTATTTAAAAGCAGAATTTGCCAACAAAGAAAGAATACAAAAACTAGTGACTAAGCTTAAGAAAAAAGAAATTGTGAAGGATGTGATTTACCAAGAATCTTTAATTGATATGGTAAACGAAAACTTAAAATCGATTAGCTTAGTAATCATCGCATTTGGCTTTACCCTACTGATAATTGCCATTGCATTAATTAACAATACCATTCGTTTGGCCATGTATTCTCAACGATTCATTATTAGAAGTATGCAATTAGTGGGTGCCACCAAAGGCTTTATTCGTAAGCCTTACATCGTTTCTGGAATGATACATGGTTTGCTTGGCGGCATTGTTGCCATACTTTTACTGCTGAGTACTTTATATATTGCTAAAACAGAAATGCCAGAATTAGTCATGTTGCAAAACTATCTTGAATTCGGGTTTTTATTTGCAGGTATCATTTTAATGGGCATCATCATTTCCATCTTCAGTACTTATTTTGCAGTCAATAAATATTTAAATCAACACATAGACGATCTTTATAAAAAATAATCATGACAAAGAAAACAACAACACAAAATAGCGAAAAAAATACAGACTTCGTTTTTGGAAAAGCAAACTATCAATACCTAATTGCTGGTGTAATTATATTATTTCTTGGATTTATTTTGATGAGTGGTACCGAAAATATTTTAGATTTCAGAAAAATTACACTTGCACCAATTGTCGTATTATTAGGCATCATTACGGTAATTATTGGCATTCTAAAAAAAGCTAAATAAGGCCAATGACTTACATTGAAGCCATTATAATTGCAATTGTAGAAGGTTTAACAGAATTCTTGCCGGTATCTTCTACAGGTCATATGATTATTACTACTTCCATTATGGGTATTAGTACCGATCATTTCACTAAACTTTTTACCATTGCTATTCAATTTGGAACCATATTATCGGTTGTTGTATTATACTGGAAAAGATTTTTTCAAAGCCTAGATTTTTATTTTAAATTAATAGCTGGATTTATTCCTGCAGCCGTATTCGGATTATTATTTTCGGATGCTATAGATGCTTTATTAGAAAATACTTTTGTGGTTGCACTCATGCTAATGATTGGTGGTGTTGTATTTATTTTACTTGATAAATGGTTCGAATCTAGTAATCATCGTGCCGAACAAGAAATAAAATATCCAAGTGCTTTTAAAATTGGATTATTTCAATGTATCGCTATGATACCTGGTGTGTCTAGGTCTGCGGCTACCATCATTGGTGGATTAACGCAGAAATTATCTAAAAAACAAGCCGCTGAGTTTTCTTTTTTCTTAGCAGTACCCACCATGTTTGCAGCAACCTGCAAAAAAAGTTATGATTATTATAAATTAGGAATTACTTTAAATGCACACGATATTAATTTGTTAATCATCGGTAATGTAGTTGGTTTTGTGGTGGCCCTTATTGCTATCAAAACATTTATACATTACTTAAGCAATAACGGTTTTAAAATTTTTGGCTATTACCGAATTGCTTTAGGAGCTAGCCTATTAATTTTATATGCATTAGGCATCCAGATTTCAATTAGCTAAAAGATGAGCAAGGTATTCGATTTTGTGCAAGGGGAACTGTTATTAATAGATAAACCATTAACCTGGACTTCTTTTGATGTAGTTGGAAAAATCAGAAATTCTTTGCGAATAAAAAAAATAAAAGTGGGCCATGCAGGCACACTAGATCCATTAGCTACCGGCCTGTTAATTGTGTGTACCGGAAAGCTAACAAAAGAAGTAGACCTGCACATGGCCGAAGAAAAAGAGTACACCGGCACCTTTACCTTAGGCGCCACCACTCCCTCTTACGATTTAGAAACTGCCATAGATCAAACTTTCGAAACCAAACACATTACGGAGTCTCTAATACACGAAACCTGTCAACAATTTATTGGCGAAATTGCCCAAGTTTCGCCCTCCTATTCTGCTTTAAGAATAGACGGTGAACGCGCTTATCATAAAGCACGCCGTGGCGAAACGGTAAATATTAAATCTAGGAATATTACGATAAGTGAATTCGAAATTACGAATATACGCCTACCCGAAATTGATTTTAGAGTTGTTTGCAGTAAAGGAACTTATATTCGATCGCTGGCAAACGATTATGGTAAGGCCTTGCATAGTGGCGCGCATTTGTCGGCATTAAGAAGAACCAGAAGCGGTGCATTTAACATTGCCGATGCTTGGAATTTATCTACTTTAATAGACGAGATTTCGGTACAAAGAATTAATTGGACAGCAAAAGAAACAGCAAGCATCGATGAAAGTTTATAAACAGTTATCGGAGTTTAAGCCAATAAAAAATGCCGTTGTAACTACAGGCACTTTTGATGGCGTTCACATTGGTCATCAAAAAATCATTCATCGCGTAAAAGAAATTGCCCATCAAATTGATGGAGAAAGCGTCATTATTACCTTTCATCCACACCCAAGATTGGTATTATTTCCAGAAGACAATCATTTAAAAATTCTCAATACGCTTCCAGAAAAAATAAAATTAATAGAAGCATCCGGAATAGCTCATTTAATTATCATACCATTTACAAAAGAGTTTTCGAGATTGAGTTCGGTCGATTTTATTCAACAAATATTAGTGGATCAAATTGGTACTAAAAAATTAGTTATTGGTTATGACCATCATTTTGGTAAAAATAGAGAAGGCAGTTTCGAGCATTTAAAACATTACGGTCCATCATACGGTTTTGAAGTGGAAGAAATTCCTAAACAAGATATCAACGATGTTGGGGTTAGTTCCACAAAAATTAGAACAGCTTTGGCACAACACCATATTGCAATTGCAAATCAATATTTAGGCTACCCTTATGCCATAGAAGGAATAGTTGTCAAAGGCGACCAAATAGGCCGCAGCATTGGCTTTCCAACGGCCAATATACAAATACAAGAAAGCCATAAATTAATTCCAGCCGATGGCATTTATGCGGTTCATATTGAATGGCAATCCCAAACTTACAAGGGCATGTTATATATTGGTGATCGGCCAACCGTTCAAGGAAGTAAAAAAGTAATAGAGGTAAATATATTTGATTTCGACCAAGAAATTTACGACGAACAAATACAAGTTAAATTAATTCAATACATCAGGGGCGACCAAAAATTTGATTCGCTTGATGCACTAAAATTGAGCATACAGCAAGACGAAATCAATTGCAGAAAAGCGTTAGGTTAATTTCTCTAATAAGAAGGGTCCTGTGACCGAATCTTTACACTGCGCTAAGGCTTCTGGCGTTCCTTCAAAAACCAAATTTCCGCCTTTATCTCCGCCAGCAGGACCAATATCTATTACCCAATCGGCCGATTTAACAACTTCTAAATTATGTTCGATTACAATAATAGAATTCCCTTGCGCGATTAAGGCATCGAAAGATTTCAATAGCTTTTTAATATCGTGAAAATGAAGACCCGTAGTTGGTTCATCAAAAATAAATAAAGTATGGGTTTGCGAATTTCCTTTTAATAAAAAGGAAGCTAGTTTAATGCGCTGTGCTTCTCCACCGGAGAGTGTATTAGACGATTGTCCTAAATGAACATAACCTAAACCAACTTCTGCTAGTGGAATTATTCTATTTAAAATTTTCTTTTCTAGCGCAAAAAATTCAATGGCCTCGTCAATAGTTAAATCTAAAATTTCAGAAATATTTTTTTCAAGATAAGTGACTGATAAAACTTCTTGTTTAAATCGTTTTCCATGGCACGATTCACAGGTTAGAAATATATCTGCCATAAACTGCATTTCTACCCGCACTTCGCCTTCTCCTTGACACAACTCACAACGACCCCCATCCACATTAAAAGAAAAATGCGAAGGCTTCATTCCTGCTGCTTTTGCACTGGCTTGACTCGCAAATAAATTTCGAATTTCGTCGTATGCTTTTACATAGGTAACCGGATTCGATCTAGAAGATTTTCCAATTGGATTTTGATCAACCATTTCTATTTGTTGCACAGATTTATAATCTCCTGCTAAGGAATCAAATAAACCCGTTTGATCGACGGTATAACTTCCAATTGCTTTTTGCAAAGCAGGTACTAAAATTCTTTTCACTAAACTGGTTTTTCCAGATCCACTCACGCCCGTTACCGCGGTTAAAGTATGTAATGGAAATTTAACATCAATGTTTTTTAAATTATTTTCCCTAGCACCTTTGATCGTTACAAACTCCGACCATTTCCTTCTTTGTTTAGGTAATTCAATGTTTTCAAGCCCTCCTAAATATTTTCCAGTCCAGCTTTTTTTATCTTTTACCAAAGCATTGTATTGGCCTTCAAAAATAATTTCACCTCCATTTCGACCGGCATCAGGACCAATATCAATAATATAATCGGCCGCTTTCATTACTTCTTCATCGTGCTCTACCACAATTACGGTATTACCGGTATCGCGCAAAGATTCCATGACAGAAATTAATTTCTGCGTGTCTTTGGCATGCAATCCAATACTTGGTTCATCTAAAATATATAAAGAGCCCACTAAACTACTGCCCAAAGAAGTAGCTAAATTAATTCGCTGTGACTCACCACCCGAAAGGGTATTAGACAAACGGTTTAAGGTTAAATAACCTAAACCAACATCTTGTAAATAGCGTAAACGATTTTTTATTTCTGCTACAATTCTTTTTGCAATTTGCGCATCATGCGAATTTAATTTCAAGGTATCGAAAAACTGAGCAATTGTACTTATTGGCATTAATACTAAATCTGTAATTGATTTTTCTGCAACTTTTACATAATTAGCATCTGGTCTTAACCTACTACCCTTACAATCGGGGCAATTAGTTTTACCTCTATACCTCGATAACATTACCCTATATTGAATCTTATAGGTTTGTTCTTCTAATTGTTTAAAGAAATCATTTAAACCCGAAAAATATTTATTACCAGTCCAAAGCAATTGCTGTTCGGCTTGCGTTAATTGAAAATAAGAGCGATGAATTGGAAAATCAAATTTGATAGAATGTTTAATAAATACGTCTAACCATTCTTTCATTTTTTCTCCACGCCAAGGTGCAATAGCCCCCTCAAAAACAGATTTACTTTTATCTGGCACTACTAAGTCTTCGTCTATGCCAATTATTTTCCCATAACCTTCGCAACGCTTACAAGCGCCGTATGGATTATTGAAACTGAAAAAATTGGCAGAAGGTTCTTCAAATATAATTTCATCTAATTCAAAGCGATCGCAAAATTGATGCGTGCTGGTTTGCGATGCTTTAGTTAATTCGATAATGCAATCGCCATGTCCTTCGAAAAATGCAGTTTGAATAGAGTCCGCTAACCTCGAATGTGTTTCTTCTTCTTGATTCAACACAATTCTATCAATAAGAATGGCTAATGCTCCTGCTTTTTTGATACTGGTATTTTTAACCGTTTTATCTTCGATTAAATCTTCGATTTTAAAAATGGACCCATTAAATCTCACACGCTTATAGCCTTTTTGTAAAAGTATAGCTAACTCTTCTTTTAAGTTCCTGTCTTTTAGTATGGGCAGTGGCGCAAAAACAACACAGAGTGTGTCTTCGGCTTGGCTATTTAAAAAAGCCATCACTGAATCTACCGTGTCTCGTTTTACCTCTTGACCCGAAACAGGCGAGAAGGTTCTACCTACCCTTGCAAAAAGCAATTTTAAATAATCATAAATTTCTGTGGAAGTACCAACGGTAGATCTGGGGTTATTGGCGGTTACCTTTTGTTCAATGGCAATAGCAGGCGCAATTCCCTTAATATAATCGACCTCTGGCTTATTCATTCTGCCTAAAAACTGCCTTGCATAAGAAGATAAGCTCTCGACATACCTTCTTTGCCCCTCGGCATATAAAGTATCGAAGGCTAAAGATGACTTTCCAGAACCAGATAGGCCTGTAATAACCACTAATTTGTTTTTAGGGATATTGACAGAAATGTTCTTTAAATTATGAACCCTAGCCCCTTTAATCAGTATAAAATCTTTTACTTCTAGTTTATTGGCTGTTTTCGACATGCTAATTATTGTGCCTGCAAAGCTAAAATAACCCAAGCAAAAAATAGCTTGTTTTACCTTTCTTTTGTAACATATTTAATATTTTTTCAAAAAAATTTTGATTTTAAACTCAATATCCGTTTATTCGTTTAAATAATAATTCAAAATAAACCTAAAAAACCAAAAGGAGGACCATATATAGATTAAAATTCTACACTAATTAACATTTAAATTTTAACGGGAGGAAAACTATGAACCGTAAATTAATTAGTGACCAAGAATTAGTCAATCTGTATATTCATGGAGATGAATCTGCTTTAGGCGAATTATTAACACGTCACAAAACAAAAATCTATTCTTCGATTAACTTATTAGTGAAAGATTCTTTTTTAGCAGAAGATATCTTCCAAGACACTTTTATCAAAGTTATTAAAACCCTTAAAGGTGGTAAATACAACGAAGAAGGAAAATTTCTTCCTTGGGTAATTCGCATTGCCCATAATTTAGTGATTGACCACTTTAGAAAAGTAAAGCGTACGCCTGTGATTACTAACAGCGATGGCTTTGACATCTTTGATGTAATTGGCATTGCCGATGAAAATATAGAAGACAAAATGTTGAGAGCGCAAAACCATCAAGATTTAAGAGCTTTTATTCAATTGCTGCCAGAAGAACAAAAAGAGGTTTTAATCATGAGGCATTATGCTGATTTGAGTTTCAAAGAAATTGCCGATTTAACAGGTGTAAGTATCAATACCGCTTTAGGCAGAATGCGCTATGCTTTAAACAATTTGCGAAAAATGATAGGTGATAAAGAAGTAAGCTTTAAACAACAGTAATTTTTTTTAGGTTTATATAGTTTAAATAGGCTTTTCAAAAGAAAGCCTATTTTTTTTATGGCATGATAAAATATCTCCCCGCTTTCTGCGTTTAATTCCCATAAACATAAAAAAACGGTCTATGGTAGAAACCTTTACTCAAAATGAACTAATAATGGCCATTTATCACGAATTATCAAGCGATGAAATGGTTGGATTAGAAACCCAATTAAATACTAATTTCGAAATAGAAGATAATTTCGATCATTTGCAGGAGATGAAAACAGCATTAGATCAATTAAAAGTGAGTCCAAGGCAAGCTGTTATTGATCAAATTCTCGCATTTTCTAAATCAATTTAATTGTTTCCATTCATTATTTAACCCGACTAGTAAAATACTAGTCGGGTTTTTTGTTTTTGAAATTTACCAACATTTTTTGTGGATATCATTTTTTCTAAAACGCTACTATAACTGCTACTTTAGCGTATGACAATTAAAGAAAGATACGAAGGTGTTTTGGAAATTTTTGAAAAAAAAATGCCATCTGCAGAAACAGAATTAAGTTATCGTAACCCCTTCGAATTACTAGTCGCAGTGATACTTTCGGCCCAATGTACCGATAAAAGAGTAAACCTAATTACTCCAAAATTATTTGAAATTTATCCAGATGTAAATAGCCTAGCCACTGCAACAGTAGCCGATGTTTTTGCCATTATTCGTAGCATCAGTTATCCAAATAATAAAGCCAAACATTTAATTGGCATGGCGAATATTTTAAGCAGCCAATTTAATGGCATCGTGCCTTCTGCCACAACTGATTTGCAAAAACTACCTGGTGTGGGTCGAAAAACAGCGAATGTTATTTCCTCCGTCATTTTTAATATGCCTACCATGGCGGTAGATACACATGTGTTTAGGGTTTCGGCAAGAATCGGATTAACCAGAAACGCTAAAACGCCTTTAGCTACCGAAAAGCAGTTAATCAAGCATATTCCTAAAAGCAAAGTTCACATTGCCCACCATTGGTTGATTTTACATGGAAGATATACTTGTACCGCCCGCAGTCCAAAATGCGAAAACTGCGATTTAATAGCTTTTTGCAAGTATTTTAAAACAAATGGATTGAAATTAGCTTAATTACTATATATAATCTTTAAATAATGCAATTGTGGCTAGCCTAAAATTGACTGATATTTGATTATTGAATGAAGATAAATTTTACTAAAAATAATAGATTTGAGGCAATATTAAAGAATGTGGAAAATTATTTTAAAATAAAATACTTTGTTTTAATAGTTTAATTAGGCTTTTTTAGATTTGTTAACAATAAAAGTTGCAGATTACAAAAAATGCTATTATTTTTAGCAAAAATTAAAATGAAAAAACAAAAAACGGAACAAAAAACAGAACAAAAAACAGAACAAATGGCAGATAACAAAGAAAAGTTAAAGGCATTACAAATGACCTTAGACAAATTAGAAAAAACCTATGGAAAAGGAACCATCATGAAATTAGGTGACTCTGTAATCGAACCATTGGAAGCAATTTCAACAGGATCATTAGGACTAGACATCGCTTTAGGTATTAATGGTCTACCGAAAGGCAGAGTAATAGAAATTTACGGACCAGAATCTTCTGGTAAAACAACTTTGGCTTTACATGCCATTGCAGAATCTCAGAAAAAAGGTGGCGTGGCTGCATTCATAGATGCAGAACATGCATTCGATAAATTTTATGCTAAAAAATTAGGTGTAGATGTAGAAAATTTATTGATCTCCCAACCAGACAATGGTGAACAAGCATTAGAAATAGCAGACAACTTAATTCGCTCTGGTGCGATAGATATTATCGTGATCGACTCGGTTGCGGCTTTGGTTCCTAAAAGCGAAATCGAAGGCGAAATGGGCGATTCGAAAATGGGATTGCATGCACGTTTAATGTCACAAGCTTTAAGAAAATTAACAGGTACTATTAGCAAAACAGGTTGTTGCTGTATATTCATTAATCAATTAAGAGAAAAAATTGGTGTCATGTTCGGAAACCCTGAAACCACTACAGGCGGTAATGCTTTGAAGTTTTATGCTTCGGTTCGTTTAGACATCAGAAGAACTGGTCAAATTAAAGACGGAGATGAAGTGATCGGAAATAGAGTGAAAGTGAAAGTAGTAAAGAACAAAGTTGCACCTCCTTTTAGAATCGCAGAATTTGATGTGATGTATGGAAAAGGTATATCAAAATCTGGCGAGATTGTAGATATAGGTGTAGATTTTGAAATCGTTAAAAAAGCAGGTTCTTGGTTTAGTTATGGTGATACCAAATTAGGACAAGGCAGAGACGCTGTTAAACAATTAATTGAAGACAATCCAGAATTAGCAGAAGAATTAGAAGGCAAAATCAAGGCAATTCTATCAAAAGTGGAACTACCTACTGAAGCACCTTCAGAAGACGCTAAGGCATAATTTTTATTTTCCATGTTTTATGTTTTAAAAGCGGCACAGCAATGTGTCGCTTTTTTTGTTTGCCTATAAAATCCAAATGCAATTCTATCTATATGAAAAAGGTATATTTATTCAGCATAAATACCTAAAAATGCTAATGAAGGGTTATCTTTTTTCCCTTCAAGTTTTTTTGATAGCAAATTTGACCGCATTTTTATAAATAAGATTAGAAAAAATCCGATATTGTAAAGTTAAAAAATAAATCCAAAGCCGATTAAATTTCGCTTTGGGTAAGCCAATCGAAACAAAATGAGGAAACAGCTCCTATCCCTACTTTTAGTATTACAAAGTTTTGCGCTTTTTGCGCAAATTCCAGCAGGTTATTATTCGACCGCAAGTGGTTTATCCGGCACAGCTTTAAGACTTGCCTTACATAATATTATTGACAACCATTCTGTAAAAAGTTATGGCTCTTTAATGGGTTATTACCAAACAACAGACATTAAACCAAATGGAAAAGTTTGGGACATGTATTCTGATGTACCAAATGGAACACCGCCCTACTCTTTTAACTTTTCGCAAACTTGCGGAAATTATAGTAACGAAGGAGATTGCTTTAACAGAGAACACTCTTGGCCACAAAGTTGGTTCAATAGTAATACTCCGATGCAATCTGATTTATTCCATGTATATCCTACCGATGGAAAAGTAAATGGATTAAGAAGCAATTTTCCTTATGGCGAAGTAACAACACCAACAAACACCACGCTCAATGGTAGTAAATTAGGGCCTTGCAGCTTTCCAGGTTATACCGGAACAGTATTCGAACCCATCGCAGAATATAAAGGAGATTTTGCAAGAACATATTTTTACATGTGCACACGTTATTATACCGAAGATACTGGATGGCAAACCAACGACATGATTATTGGTGCTAGTTTAAAACCATGGGCTTTGGAGCTAATGAAAAAATGGAATCAACAAGATCCAGTAAGTGCTAAAGAAATTGCTAGAAATAATAACGTTTATGCTATTCAAGGAAATAGAAATCCATTTATTGATCATCCAGAATATGCTTGTTTGGTTTGGCCTGGCGGTAGTTTTTGTAGCCTCATTCCAAATATCACTAATATCAACAAAATACCAACTGCGCCTACTTTAAGCGACTCTGTTGCTTTATCAGCAAGCATTACAGACGATGGTAGTATTTCTTCCGCAAGCATTAAATGGGGAACTAGTGCGAGCAGCATTAACCAAACTATTAATATGCATTTGAGTAATACTGCGAATGTGTATATAACAAATACAAAAATAGCACCGCAGCCAAACGGAACCACCATTTATTATTACATCACTGCAACCGATAACCAAAATAATACTAGCACGAGTACAACTGCTAATTATTTTATCGGTACACCTACTTCACCTGCTCCAATTATCACTAGCATTACTAAAAATCCAAACAATGTAAATACCAATAATGCGGTCACGATTTCTTGCTCCGCAACAGACGATGGTAGTATAACTCAAGTAAATTTACTTTGGGGAACCAGCGCAAATACAATGAATACAATCATTTCGATGACAAATACGAGTCCTAGTATTTATATTTCTTCGACTTCTATTCCTGCACAAACACTCGGCACAACTATTTATTTTAAAATAAATGCAACAGATAATTTAGGACAAACCAGTAGTAGTTCTACGCAAAGCTATGTGGTAAGTGCGGCTAATACCAGCACTTGTGCAACCGATTTAATTATTTCTGAATATCTAGAAGGTTCTGCAAATAATAAATACTTAGAAATATATAATGGCACTACTGCAAGCATTGATTTGAGTAATTATAAATTAAAATTATATGCCAATGGTTCGAGTACCGCTACACAAGATATTACCCTTTCGGGAACGATTCCTGTAAATGGTACTGCCGTTTACAAAAACTCAGCTGCAACGATTTATACTGGTACGGCCACTACTAATAATGCCACTAATTTTAATGGAAACGATGCGATCGCATTGGTAAAAATTTCGCCTGATTTGGTAATTGATATTATTGGCAGAATTGGCGAAAACCCAGGCACCGCTTGGACCAGCGGCACTTTATCTTTATTAGATCAAACCTTAGTAAGAAAAGCAACTGTGATTGCAGGTGTGAGCAGCAACCCGCTGGCTGGCTTTCCAACACTTGCCACCGAATGGGATGGTTTTGCAAAAGACGATGTGAGTAATTTAGGCGGACATACCATGACTTGTGGTACTCCAAGTAATAGCATACAAACTACTTTAGCTAACAATACTGGATTTTGTTTAGGTTCAATAATAAATGTAAATTATTTAGTCAATGGTAGCATCAATACAAATAATACTTACACCGTTCAGTTATCGAATGCGAATGGTGATTTTACAAATGCCATTACGATTGGTTCAACCACTAGCAATACCATTGTTGGAAATATTACTGGTATTATACCTAAAAATTTAGCAGCAGGTAATGGATATAAAGTAAGAGTAAATGCTTCAGACCCTTTAACGACAGGCGAAAGCAACGCGACGGCATTTAGCATTCATGCATTGCCTAGTGTAAGTGCTGGCGTAGATGTACGCATTTGCAATGGACAAAACACAACACTTAGAGCCAGTGGCGCTAGCATTTATAGTTGGGATAATGGTGCGGGCGATTCGTCTGTTGCAATAGTTGCGCCAAACAAAACTACTACTTACGAAGTAATTGGCATAGACGCCAACGGTTGCAGTAATTTTGATTCGGTAACGGTGTTTGTTGATACTATTGCAACGCCTGTGATTGAATATACCGTATTAAGTAATATGCATGTTGGCCTTCTTTCAAATTACGTTGATGGTAACCAATGGTATCAGGTAGACCGCTTTACTGGTGCAGTAAATATGCTGGCAAACGAAAATGGTCAAACCATCGACATCGAAAAATGGATGCCTTTTTCCTACGATTATTATACCATAGTGACCAATGCACAAGGTTGTGTGAGTGATAGTTCTAATCATATAATTGGCGCTTGGATGGGTATCAATAATTTTAAAGCACAAACACTATCCATTTTTCCTAACCCTAACGAGGGTAGTTTTCAAATTGATTGTAAAAATAAAATCGGCGAAAATGCAAGCATCCGTGTTTATAATAATTTAGGTCAATTGGTATATCAAAAACAAATTAAAATTGAATCGGCATTTTTGCCTTTAGATTTAAACAGCTTAAGCAAGGGAATTTATGCCATCGAATTAATCAGCGAAAAATCATTGAGCAGTGGTAAAGTGATGATAAAATAATGCTGCGAAAATAATAACATAAAAAAAGGCTCGGAAAATTTTCCGAGCCTTTTTTTATTGGTCAATGGCGATGGGCATGCGCGCAAGTGGCACCGCCGATTGTGATAAAAATTTTCCGGCATGGTATTTATGAAAGCCTGCAATAGCAACCATTCCAGCGTTATCGGTACAATACTGAAAAGCGGGTAAATAAAATTCCCAATTATTTTCTTTCGCCAATTTTTCGATGGCATTGCGCAATCCCGAATTAGCAGAAACACCTCCTGCAACCGAAATGCGACTGATACTATGATCGATGGTGGCTTTCTTTAATTTATTAATTAAGATGCTGACAATTCTACTTTGAATAGATGCGCAAATATCTGCTAAATTTTCGGCGACAAAATTTGGATTTGCTTTTTGATGTTGTTGTACAAAATATAAAATTTGCGTTTTCAAACCGCTGAAACTAAAATTATATTGGGGGATTTGTGGTTCGGTAAAATTAAAACGATTGGGATTACCCGTTTGTGCATATTTATCAATCAATGGTCCGCCCGGATAAGGCAATCCTAATATCTTTGCTGTTTTATCAAATGCTTCGCCGGCGGCATCGTCGGTGGTTTCACCTAAAACCTCCATTTCAAAATAATCTTTCACCAACACAATTTGCGTATGCCCACCCGAAACAGTTAAACAAATAAAAGGGAAACTGGGCTTTGGCTCATCGATGAAATGCGCCAGAATATGCGCTTGCATATGATTAATTCCAATTAATGGAACACCCAATGCCAAAGCAAATGCCTTTGCAAAAGAAGTACCCACTAAAAGTGCGCCCATTAATCCAGGTCCTTGGGTAAAAGCTACCGCAGTAATGTCATTTTTGCGTATTTTAGCTTTTGCTAAGGCCGCATCAACTACCGGAATAATATTCTGTTGATGAATTCTAGAAGCAACTTCGGGAATAACACCCCCATATTGTTCGTGAATGGCCTGTGTAGCTGTAATATTGGATAAAATTTCTCCATTTACGCAAACCGATGCAGAGGTTTCGTCGCAGGAAGATTCAATTCCAAGGATAATGAGTGGTTTTTGTTGATTTACCATAAAGCAATACTATTAAACGAATACTAAAAATAACGAGCTGGACCATTGCAAGCCTTCTAATGTTGGGGCTTAGCTCTTCTCTGCTGTTAACCTTGCCGAGTGTTCAAACTTGGTTGAGCAAAAGGGTCGCATCGTATTTATCCGATCAATTACATACAAAGGTAAGCATACAAGGCGTGGATGTAAAATTTCCAAAGAATATTGTGCTCAAAGGCTTATTAATTGAAGATCTTCATCAAGATACCCTCCTATTTACCGAAACCTTCCAAATCAATATCAATAACTATTCTTTAAACAGGAATCGTTTTTATATCAATAGTATTCAACTCGATCAACCTGTTGTAAAAATTAAATATTATCAAAAAGAGGCGCTAAGTAATTTGCAATTTATACTCGATTATTTTGAAGATACGACGAGCAATAGCACAAATGCCAAACCAAGTTTATATTTAAAAATTGGTTCAGTAAAAATTAACGATGGTAACATTATTTACCAAAACCAACACATTTTAGCAAATGGAATGAAAAGCATCAATTATGATGACCTCCATATTACCCATTTAAATTATTCCAGCGATTATTTTACCTACTTTAATAATGAATTAAGAATTAAGCTCAAGCGCTTGAGTTTAAAGGAAAAGAGCGGATTTATTATCAGTCAATTAAATACAGATTTTAAAATGACGCCAACGGAAATGGAGTTTAACAAGCTCGATTTAATTACGCCTCGCAGTCATATACGCGATTATTATTTAATGCGCTATGACTCCATTTCGGATATGGGTAATTACCTCGAAAAAGTTTATATGAATAGCCATTTTGTGAATAGCAAAATTGCTTACAAAGATGTTGCTTATTTTACAGATGAATTGGCTAATTATACCGGAATTGTTTATGCAAATGGTAAAGTATATGGAACGGTTGCTAATTTAGCTTCAGATGAAATAACAATTAAAACTAATGATACTACCTATTGCGAAGGTAAATTCAGCATCAAAGGCATGCCCGACATGGATCATGCCGAATTGTATTTTAAAACTGATAAGCTGATCAGTAATTTATCTGATGCTAAAAAATTATTAATTAATGTTGATCAAAAAGAAATCAGCAGCCTATTACCTAATGAATTAGGGGAATTGGGCACCTTTAGTTTTTCGGGGTACTACCAAGGCCGTTTAAACGATTTCAATTTAAAGGGCCAAATGCAATCTGCTATTGGCGGTATCTATGCAGATTTTAATATGAAACTTCCTGCAAACAGCCCTACTAAATATAAAGGATCTATAGAAACCATAGATTTTAACTTAGGGAAATTAATTGCACAAGAAAACATAATTGGAAATAGTAATCTGAAATTAAATGTTGATGGCGAAGGTTTTAACATTGACGAATTAAAAACTAAAGTTGATGCGCAAATTTTAGATTTAAGAATAAACAATTTTACTTATCGCAACTTAAATGCAAATGGCGCATTGCGTCAAAAGGTGTTTAATGGCACATTAACATCTACAGAAAAAATTTTAAGCTTTGATTTTTCTGGTCAAGTTGATTTAAACAATCTAGATCTACCCGAATTTAATTTCGACGCAAACATTAATAGCATTGACCTTTTGGCGCTTCAACAAACAAAAGACTCTTTTATTGTAAGCACGCAAATGCATGCAGATTTTAAAGGGACCAATTTTGAAAAACTGATTGGGAGTTTATCCTTTAATAATAGTCGTATTCAAAAAGGAGGAATTGAGCATACCATCAATCATCTGAATATTCAAGCACAATTAATTGGCACTGGAAAATCCATACAAATTCAATCTGAATTATTTACAGCAGAATTAAAAGGGGATTATCATTTAGCTAATATTAGCTCTGCGAGTAAATCTTTCTTGAAAAACTTTTTACCTTCTATGCGTTTAGGTAATATTAATAAATTCGAAAATCAAGATTTTAGTTTCAAAATATTATTAGCCAATTCAAAACCCATTACCGATTTGTTTTTCCCCGAATTTCAATTGGCAAAAGGAGGCGCTATTTATGGCAAACTCAATACAGCAAAGGATTTGCTAAAGATTAATATTGGACTCGATTTTCTCAAATACAAATCGTTTAAATTCGAAAAAATAGTTATTGACGGCGAAAATAATAGCAAAACTTTTGACCTCAATATTGCAAGCAATAAAATATTAATCAATGATAGTGTCAATATCAACAATGTGGCAATTTCAAATGCGATTGCTAATGATACCATACAGTTCAATGTTAAACTGTCAGACAAAAATGCAATCAATCAATTAGACTTAAATGGAAAACTTAATTTCTTGAATGATAGTGTCAACCTAAGTGTGTTGCCATCAGAAATCATTATCGACCGGGCAGAATGGAAAATTCCATCTGCTTTTAAATTATGTTATACACCCCAAGGAAATTATATTATCAATGATTTTTATTTGAGCAATGGAGAACAAAACCTTTCTATTACCGGGGTTATTTCAGATAAAGAAAAAGATAAATTATGTATTAAAGCACATCAACTTTCGTTGAAATCTTTTAACCAAATTCTAAAAAAATATTCGATTGCTATTGCGGGTACTTTAAATGCAAATACTACGCTGGCAGCTGTTGCGGGCGATATGAGTTTACAGTCAGACCTAAGAATAGACGATTTAGTATACAATAAAGACAGTATTGGCATTTTAAAATTCAATAGTACGCTAGATGAAAAAAGCAAATTGATTTCAATTGCAGGCAGCATATTTAATAAAAGACTCAAAACATTGGAGATTGGTGGAAGCATCAATATTGGTCGAAAAGTTGATAATTTAAATTTGAATATTTTATTAGACGAGACCGAGCTGTCTGTCATTGAACCATTCGTAAAAGATTACGTTTCTAATATTAAAGGAACTGCCATTGCCGATTTAGCAATAACCGGTAGCATTAAAAGTCCTAAACTTGATGGTTATTTAAACTTGAAAAATGTAGGACTATTGGTTAATTACCTTAATACGAGCTATACTTTAAACGAACAAATTAAATTCACAGAAAATAAAATCATTATTAATAATGTTCAACTTAAAGATAGAGATGGCAATAAAGGCACTGCTAATGGCAGTATTAGTCATCAAAGCTTTAGCAATTTTGTATTTGATGTAAAAGTACAATCAGAAAATTTAATGAGCTTAAACACGACCGCTAAAAATAATGAATTGTATTATGGTAAAGCCTATACTAGCGGTACTTACTTATTTAGAGGACCATTAGATCGTTTTAAAATTGACATTACTGCGGCTACCAATGCAGGTACCAAATTATTTATTCCAATTACCGACGAAAATTCTATCTCTGCAAATAATTATATTCATTTTATTACAAAAGATTCCTTGCAAAAAAAGTCAGATTATAAAATTGATCTTTCTGGTATTGCATTAAACATGAATTTACAAGTAAATGATGCGGCAGAAGTGCAATTAATTATGGACCCGAATACAGGCGAAGCCATTAAAGGCCGTGGATTTGCAAACTTAAAATTAGCCATAAATACCATCGGCAACTTTGAAATGTTTGGCAATTTTGAAATTTCGGAAGGGGTGTATAATTTCAACATTCAAAATATCATCAACAAGAAATTTAAAATTGAAAAGGGCGGAACGATTAGATGGAATGGAGATCCATTTAAGGCCAAAATAGACCTCTCAGCCGTATTCGAAACCAGACCTTCTATATATCCGCTCATTGTATCTGCAACGAACGACACCAGCGCTTATTCGACTTCAACAAAAGTGCTATCGCAGTGTGTACTTTATATGAAAAATGATTTGCTTGCACCTGATATCACTTTTGGATTACGCTTTCCAAATGATCAAGATGTGAGCAGTAAAGTGGGCGGTTACCTTGCTAATACAGATAATTTAAATAATCAAGTTGCTAGTTTATTGGTGTTTGGAAGATTTGTGAATTCGACTACCAACAATACCAGTATTGCCACCTCGGGGTTTATCAACGCGCAACTTTCTAATTTAATTTCTACTAAAAACTTTAATTTAAATTTAGAAAGAGGAGTTGGCGGATCCTTGAAATTGTTTAATGAAAGAATTACCATCGATGGTAGTATTGCGAATCAAACAAGCACCTCCTCTTCTACAAATACCAATGCCAGTTCCATTACAGGTGATGTGAGTATAGAATATAAAATCAGCAAGGATGGCAGATTCAAAGCAAAAGCATTTCAACGAAACGACAATAATAGCGACATATTAAAACGTGGAAATAGCCAAAACGAACAGGGCTTAGGTGTTTTCTACCGCATAGAATTCGATAACTTTAAAGAGTTATGGGGAAAAATAACAAGAAAGAAAACAGCAATTTAATTTATTTGTCTTTTAAAATGGTATGTCCCATTTTATCGCGCTTGGTTTTTAAATAAACTTCGTTATGCGAATTGCTTTCAATTTCAATTGGAACATTTTCAACAATGGCTAAACCATATCCAACAATGGCAGCACGCTTCGTAGGGTTATTCGAAATGAGTTTCATTTTAGCAATTCCTAAATCGCGTAAAATTTGTGCACCAACTCCATAATCGCGTTGGTCCATTTTAAATCCTAATTGAATATTTGCATCAACTGTGTCGTATCCTTCGTCTTGCAAATTATAGGCTTTTAATTTATTTATTAAACCAATGCCCCTACCTTCTTGATTCATGTAAAGGATACAACCCTTGCCTGCTTTGGCAATCATTTGCATGGCTTTGTGTAATTGTGGTCCACAATCGCAACGACATGATCCAAAAATATCACCAGTTACACAAGATGAATGCACCCTAACTAAAACAGGTTCATCTTTATCCCATTCACCTTTAATCAATGCTAAGTGATTTTCACCAGTATCTATTTGCGTAAAAGCTACCATTTCAAAATCTCCGAATTCGGTTGGTAAATTAATAGACACTTCTCTTTTAATTAAAGATTCATGCTTTAAACGATATTCAATTAAATCTTTGATACAAATAATTTTTAAATCGAATTTTTTTGCAATGATTTCTAAATCTGGTAGTCTTGCCATTTCCCCATCTTCTCTAATTATTTCTACAATTAATCCAGCTTCTTCGAAACCAGCTAAACGAGATAAATCAACTGCTGCTTCGGTATGGCCTGCTCTTCTAATCACGCCGCCATCTTTAGCCATTAATGGAAATATATGTCCAGGTCTGCCAAAATCATCGGCCTTACTTGCCGAATTAATTAAAGCCAATACTGTTTTAGATCGATCTGAAGCAGAAATACCAGTAGTACATCCATTACCCAATAAATCGACTGATACGGTAAAATTAGTTTCGTGCGAAGCGGTATTGTTGCCAACCATTAAATCGAGTTTCATTTCTTTACAACGACTTTCGGTCATGGGCATACAAATTAAACCTTTGCCATGCGTTGCCATAAAATTAATCATCTCTGGGCTTGCATTTCTTGCAGCCGTTAAAAAATCACCTTCGTTTTCACGGTCTTCGTCATCTACAACGATGATGCATTTGCCTGCTTGTATTTCAAGAATTGCTTCTTCTATAGTATGGAATTTCATATTATTGATTTCTTTTAGTAGGCTCCCAAATACTTGATTCTATTCCTTTTGAGAATAGCAAAAAGCCTTTGAGTAAAGCCAAATTCATTAAATAAAAATGTGATGCAAATCTAAGCAATTTTAGATGTAAGCCAATTTTTTTAAATCCCCAATCGATGATTGGGCTGAGCATTAGGCATAGCTGCAAATAAACTATTGGAACAAAAGCTGCATGGCTTAGGCTCCATAGGCTACTGGTAATAAATGCCATAATGAGCAAAAATGGACCAATCCAGCGAATCACTTTATGCGACCAAAAACAAAAACCTAAACTACTTAAAGGATTTTGCAGTAAGCTTGCAAAGTGAAATAAATTCTGAAAATTACCGGTTGCAATTCTCACTTTTCGCCTAAACTCTTCTAAAACTTTATTCGACACATCTTCGGTGCAAACAGCTTCTAAAGCTACTATTGCCTTTTTACCTTGCTTGAGTACATTCATGGAAAGGTAAAAATCGTCAACAATAAAATGCTTTGGCACTTCTTTGAAGTTTGCCGATCTTAAAGAATAGCATCCACCAAAAGCACCTATCATGGTTCCCCAACAAATTCCTTCTTGGTACTTAATTTTATTTTCTCTAGTTAAATAAGATTTTTCTTGATGTGCAATGCCGTCAATCTTAACCACGGGATTGAGAATATTTCCAGCCACCAATGCAATAGTATTATTTTTATAATGTTTGAGCATTTCAAAAATAGTTTGTTTTAAAAAAAACACATTCGCATCGGTTAAAATAAACACATCGGCTTTGGCCAAAGTTGCTAAATGATTAATGATGGCTGTTTTACCCGTTCTATTTTTAAAATCAATTAAAGTAATAGCATGTGTATTTATATAACGCTGAACGATAGGATTTGTTTGGTCTGTACAGGCATCTGTTCCAATAAAAACTTGAATTTTTTCAATTGGATAATCAGTTAAAAAAATGGATTTGATTTTTTCCTCAATCACACTTTCTTCGTTATAGGCAGCAATAAGAATGGCTACTGAAGGGAGATCGATGTTATTTTTTTGATAAGT
>JAURMH010000012.1 GCA_030830805.1 Bacteroidota bacterium | reverse complement strand
AAGAAGTGGTGGCTTCCTATGGGCCTAGTTATATCATTACGGTTTTAACGAATGATTTAGGAGAAGATATTTTAGCCAATTTGATGCAGGATATGGCAGGTCGATTCCCTACTGCAACTATATTAGTAGCTGGGTCTGCAGTAACGACTCACAGTCCAAAGCCTATTAAGAATTGCGTACCACTTTGCGCAATTGATGAACTCTATGCATTTATCACAGAAAATGTTAAGGAATAACAGTAATCGATCAATTTCCCTTCAATTTTAATGTCAAAAATCCTTTAAAAAGCGTATAAATTTGTAATTTTGCGGCACAGTTTGATTGAACGAAATGGATAATTTAACATACCTCAGCAATAATTCTTCAGAATACATAGAAAATCTTTATCAGGCCTATCAAGAAGACCCTGAATCAGTTGATTTTGGCTGGCAAAAGTTCTTCGAAGGGTATGACCTAGGCAGAAGTGCCGATGCCAATACCGTATCGACAGAAACCCCGACCCATTTTTTAAAAGAAATAGCTGTCCTTAATTTAATTAATGGCTATCGTACCCGCGGGCATTTATTTACCAAAACAAATCCTGTTCGCGAAAGGAGAAAATATTTTCCTGGAAAAGAAATTACCCAATTTGGTTTAACAGATGCAGATTTAGAAACTGTATTTAATGCAGGTGTTGAAGTTGGCATTGGCCCTGCTAAATTAAAAGATATTGTTCAGCTTTTAGATACCACTTATTGCGAATCCATTGGATGTGAATTTATGTTTATTCGTCATCCCGAAAGAATTAAATGGTTTATCGACCGATTTGAAAAAGCTAAAAACCAGCCTGCTTATAGTTTGCCGGTTAAGAAAAGAATTTTAGATAAATTAAATCAAGCCGTAATTTTTGAAAATTTTTTAGGAACAAAATTTTTAGGACAGAAAAGATTTTCTTTAGAAGGCGCTGAAACACTTATTCCCGCTTTAGATGCAGTAATCGAAAATGGCGCAGAACTAGGTCTAGAAGAATTTGTAATTGGTATGGCTCATAGAGGCAGACTCAATGTGCTTGCCAATATTATGAACAAAACCTACAAAGAAATTTTTAAAGAATTTGAAGGAAAGTTTAATCTTAACGATCCTTTTGGCGGCGATGTAAAATATCATTTAGGTTATTCAACAGATATTAAAACAGCAAGTGGCAAAAAAGTACATTTAAGTTTATCGCCAAATCCATCTCATCTCGAAGCGGTTAATCCGGTGGTAGAAGGAATGGTTAGGGCAAAAATTGACCATAAATATCAAAATGATTTAAGCAAAATAGCACCTATTTTAATTCATGGTGATGCCTCGATTGCAGGCCAAGGAATTATTTATGAGGTCTTACAAATGTCTAAGTTAGATGGTTACAAAACTGGAGGTACAATTCATTTAGTTATAAATAACCAAATTGGTTTTACTACTAATTATAAAGATGCACGCTCTAGCACCTATTGTACAGACGTAGCAAAAACTACTTTATCTCCAGTGTTTCATGTAAATGGAGACGATGTGGAAGCTTTAGTTTTAGCTATTCAACACGCATTAGCATACCGACAAAAATACGCAACAGATGTTTTTATTGATATTTTATGTTATCGTCGTTATGGTCATAACGAATCTGATGAGCCAAGGTTTACGCAACCTTTATTATATAAAACAATTGAGAGCCACCCTAATCCTCGAGAAATTTATGTTCAAAAATTAATTCATGATGGATCTATTAATGAGCAAGAAGCAAAAGCAATAGACACAGAATTCAGAACGCATTTACAAGAGCGCTTAAACGAAGCCAAACAAGAAGAGAACACCGCTGTAGAGCCACTGTTTCAAGGTGCTTGGAAAGATTTCAGGTTCTCTACACCAAAAGATTTTACTACTAAATGGCCAACAAAGGTTGATGAAAAATTATTTTTATCAATTGCAGATAAAATTACTTCGCTTCCTTCCGATAAAAAATTTATTGCAAAAATTCAACGCTTATTTGCAGATCGAAAAAAGATGAGCAAAGAGAGTAAAGTATTTGATTGGGCTATGGGCGAACTGATGGCTTATGGTACTTTGATGCAAGAAGGTTTTCCGGTTAGATTAAGTGGACAAGATGTGGAGCGTGGTACTTTTTCTCATCGACATGCGGTTGTTAAAATTGAAGATTCGGAAGAAGAAGTAATTCCATTACAATCGATAGCTAAAAATCAAGCCGACTTTGCTATTTATAATTCACATTTATCAGAATACGGTGTATTGGGTTTTGAGTATGGTTATGCAATGGCTTCACCAAACACACTTACCATTTGGGAAGCACAGTTTGGCGATTTTATTAATGGTGCTCAAATCATCGTCGATCAATTTATTACAAGTGCAGAATATAAATGGAGAAGATCTAACGGCTTAGTGATGTTATTGCCACATGGATATGAAGGGCAAGGGCCAGAACATTCATCGGCAAGAATTGAAAGATTTTTAGAAGCCTGTGCCAATGATAATATTCAATTAGCGAATTGTACCACGCCTGCAAATTATTTTCATTTACTAAGAAGGCAAATACATCGCCCATTCCGTAAGCCTTTAATGGTGTTTAGCCCAAAAAGTTTGTTAAGAAATCCTGCTTGTGTGAGTCCTTTAGCAGATTTTACTAAAGGGTTTTTTCAAGAAGTAATTGATGATACAAATGTAAAGGCTAAAGAGGTTAAGCGCGTATTGTTTTGCTCGGGTAAAATATATTATGATTTATTTGCAAAACAACAAAAAGAAAACAGAAGAGATGTTGCTATTATTAGATTAGAACAAATTTTCCCATTACCTATTGCTCAAATTCAACAAATTATTGCCAAATACGATCAAGCGACTGAGATTTTTTGGGTACAAGAAGAACCAATGAATATGGGTATTTGGCCGTATTTAGTTGCTAAAATGCGTAGAGAGCCAATCGAAGTAATTGCAAGAAAAGAAAGCAGCAGTACCGCAACGGGTTATAATAAACAACACTTAAGACAGCAAGAATATATTGTCAATACCGCATTTGAAATTACGAAAACGGTAGTCGCACCAAAAGCTACTGTCGCTTCAAAAACCGCAAGTGCTCCAAAAGCTGCAACTAAAAAAGCTGACACAAAAAAGGTAACTGTAAAAAAAGTTGCTGCAAAAAAGCTAGTAGTTAAAAAATCGTCAAATAAAAAATCAACAGCTAAAAAAACTGCAGCAAGTAAAGCAGTAACACCAGTAGTTAAAAAATCGACAAAGGCAAAAGTTAAAGCGGCGCCTAAAGCAGCTTTAAAAAAAGTAGTCAAAAAAACAACGAAGAAAAAATAAGTCAACCATGAGTATAGAAATGAAAATACCTGCAGTAGGGGAATCAATTACCGAAGTGACCCTATCAAAATGGATTAAAAATAATGGTGATTATGTGCAGATGGATGAAATTATTGCGGAGTTAGAATCTGACAAAGCTACCTTTGAGCTAACGGCAGAAAAGGCTGGAGTATTGATTACTAAAGCATCAGAAGGCGATACCATTGCAATAGGATCTGTTGTTTGCGCAATAGATGATAAAGCGGCTGCACCTGTGATTGCAGTTAAATCAGCACCATTAGCAGAAAAGGCAATAGCTACCCCAAGTCCTATTGCGGAAATAAAAAAATCAAATAACGAGGCAACCTACGCGAGTGGTCATCCTTCACCTGCGGCGGCAAAAATTTTATCAGAAAAAGGCATTGATGCTCAATCTGTAAAAGGTTCGGGAATAGACGGTCGAATTACAAAAGAAGATGCGCAAGCAGCAAATCGTTCGGAAATTAAATCAGCTGCTGTAACAACAGTTCAAGGAAGTAGAACAATGCGAGCAGAAAAAATGTCTTCTTTGAGAAAAACAGTAGCCAAAAGATTAGTAGCGGTAAAAAATGATACGGCGATGCTTACTACTTTTAACGAGGTAGATATGCAAGCAATTATGGATATTCGTGCCAAGTACAAAGATAAGTTTAAAGAAAAATACGGTGTCGGCTTAGGTTTTATGTCATTCTTTACAAAGGCTGTATGTGAAGCGCTTCAGGCCTTTCCTGCAGTTAATGCGCAAATCAATGGCGAAGAAATTATTTATCATAACTATGCTGATATTTCTATTGCAGTTTCTGCACCTAAAGGGTTGGTAGTGCCAATCATAAAAAATGCAGAGTCATTAACATTAGCAGGAATAGAAAAAGCAGTTGCCGAATTAGCAATAAAAGCAAGAGAAAATAAATTAACATTAGAAGAAATGACAGGAGGTACTTTTACCATCACTAATGGTGGCGTATTTGGTTCTATGATGTCAACTCCAATTATCAATGCGCCGCAATCTGCCATTTTAGGCATGCATAATATTGTAGAAAGACCTGTTGCCATAAACGGACAAGTGGTTATTAGACCCATGATGTATGTGGCACTTTCTTACGATCACAGAATAATTGACGGTCGCGAATCGGTTGGATTTTTGGTGCGTGTAAAACAGTTATTAGAAGATCCTGAACGCATGTTGTTAGGAGTTTAATCTATTTCAATGAATATGGAAAGCCTGAAGCTATAATAGTTTCAGGCTTTTTTTATTTATGACATTTATCATATTTAAATGTCATGGCCACTATTGCCTATACAGGCAACTTAGGGGGAAAAATTAGACATACTGAAATCACAAATGCTTGGTCTGCTCTTCCAAATAATGAGCAGCCTAGCAATGAATTTGATGAGGATTAGTTAAACAAGACAGCGCCTGTTTGCGTATCATAAATTCCCGAAACAATTTTAATTTCACCGTTTGCCGCTTTATTCTTTAAGTATTCACTTTGATCAAGAATTTCTGCAATAGAATTTTCAACATTCAATTGGGTGATTCGTTCAATTGCTTTTTCATCGCCAGCGATTAAATGTCTTTCAAAATTACAAGCTTGAATAGATTTTTCTATTTTATTGGTAATCTTGGATATATGACCAGTGCTATTGCCTTGCACAGCTTTGGCAATAGCGCCACAATTGCTGTGCCCTAAAACCACCACTAGCTTTGTTCCTAAGTCTTTGCAGGCTAATTCTATGCTGCCTAAAATATCATCGTTGATAATATTACCTGCAATTCTGATAGATACAAGATCGCCTATGCTCGCGTTAAATATTAAATCTGGATTGGTTCGAGAGTCGATACAACTTACAATTGTAGCCATTGGATTTTGACCTAAAGAAGTTGCATTGATTTGGTGCTTTAAATTTTTTTCTGACCATTTTCCATTTAGGAATCTTTCATTACCCAATTTTAATAAACTGAGCACTTCTTCGGGCTTTAATTTTCCTTGGCTTTCTTTGTCTAAAACATTGACAAACTGAATATGATCATCGAGCTGATACATTGTTTTTAAGCCTACAATATTTAGTTTGATGTTTTTTTCTTTAGAAACAGTAGATTTAAAATCTTCAATAATTTCTAATATATCATTATCAATATAATCGCTATAGTTGGCATCGATAATGAGTTTAGATCCTTCTGGAATAGACCAAAGGGTGTCTTTTATACTTGCTTTATTTAAAAAGGAAACTTGATTTGGTAGCTCCATTCTAATGGTTTCACCAAAAGCAAGTATTTCTTTTTCAATTTTAAATGGATTTTTAAAATTGCTTTTCATCAAGTAGAATATACTTACTGTTAAACCTATTAATATACCAATCAATAAATCTGTAAAAACAATAGCTAAAATAGTTGCAATAAAAGGGATAAACTGGTTCAGTCCTTTTTTATACATTTCTTTAAACAAAGAAACTTTTGCTAATTTATAACCTGTTACTAGAAGTATAGCTGCTAAAGAAGCGATAGGAATTAAATTTAAAAAAGGACTGATAAATAAAACGCTTACCAATAAAAGCAATCCGTGTAATATAGCTGACATTTTTGTAGCAGCGCCAGCATTGATATTAACCGAGCTTCTTACAATAACTGATGTGATTGGTATTCCGCCAACTAAACCTGAAAAAATATTTCCTATTCCTTGCGCTACTAATTCTTTATTCGGAGATGCCTTTCGCTTGTGAGGGTCAATATTTTCAACTGCTTCAAGGTTAAGTAACGTTTCTAGCGAAGCAACAATTGCAATGGTGAAACCAACCATCCAAACTTTAGGATTGCTAATGCTTGTAAAATCTGGTGTGGTAACTAATGATAAAATGCCATTGATTTTTGGAATATTAACTAAGTGCGATTGTTCAATATAAAGTGTAGGGAAAAATTGCTGAAAAATTAAATTAATTGATATGCCGCTAATCACTACAAATAAAGAAGCAGGTAAAAAATTATATTTCTTTAAGGGCGTTTTATCCCAGTAAATTAAAACAAGTAATGAAATAATTGAAACAATAATTGCACCAGCAGAAAAATGATTGATGACATTGATAAGTTCTGAAAATGTATTTTCTCCATCTTGTTGAATAAAACTAAAGTCGTTCTCCACATCTGCATCATAGCCAAAACTATGCGGAATTTGTTTTAAAATTAAAATGATACCGATTGCGGCTAGCAATCCTTTAATTACATTCGAAGGAATGTAGTCTGCAATGAATCCTAGTTTGAAAATACCACTGAGAAGTTGAATAGAGCCAGCTATTACAACAGCCATTAATAGTAAGTCAAAACTACCGAGTGTGCCAATGGCTGTTAAAATAACCGCAGCTAAACCTGCTGCTGGGCCACTTACACTGGTATGCGATTCGCTTAACAAACCCACAATTACACCACCAATTACACCGGCAATCACACCAGAAAGCATTGGGGCTCCACTTGCAAGCGCAACACCTAAACATAATGGCAAGGCCACTAAAAACACCACCACGCTGGCTGGTAAATCAAATTTTATTTTAGAAAACATATTTTATTTTTATAAAACGCATTATTAATTTATAAAAATGCATAATTTGTTGGGAAATACATAGTTTAATATAGTAATTCGTGTATTAAAGGGGTTACACAGGCTTGATTTTTTTAATTATATTCCCAATAAATGAACGATGTGCATTAAAAAATTAATTCTACTTATTGTAATTGCTTTTTCAATGCAAGGCACTATTTCTGCTCAAACACAGCAGTCTACCTTTTTTTTACAAACAGACTTTGACGAACTTTTCATGAATGACTCATTTAAAATTTCCAAATGCGTTATTTATTTAAGTAATTTTAAGTTTTATAATCAATCGCAATTGGTATTTGAAGACAAAGCTAAAGCACATTTGATCGATCTTATCGACCCAAGCCCATTGCAATTTACAATGCCTAAAAACCAAGTTTATAATCGTGTATCTTTTAATATTGGGGTCGATAGCAGTACTAGCGTCGCAGGCATTTTAACCGGCGATTTAGACCCTCGTAAAGGAATGTATTGGGCTTGGCAAAGCGGGTATATCAATTTTAAATTAGAAGGCATATTAAATACTAAAGTACAACAGCCATTTCAATATCATATTGGCGGCTATGCCGGAAAGCTTAATGCTATTCAAACCAATACCTTTGAAGTTTATCCGAATAATAAATACATTTTGACTTTTAAATTTATGCCTATGTTAAAAAATTGTTTCGCAAAAGAACAATTTGAAATAATGTCTCCACAGCTTAAAGCAGTGCAATTGGCAAAATTGCTTTCAGAAAATACCACTTGCACTAAAGTTCAAAATTTATCGAATGAATAAGATATTTGTTTTTTTTATTTTATTTGGATTTTTTTCAATTGCATTTATTGCGCCTTCCAATACTGAGTTTAAAAAGCCATTAAATTTTCCAAAACCAAAATATAAATTCCAAAACAACCCTATAGATTCAAATAAAATAAATATTGGTCGAGCTTTATTTTATGATCCGGTATTATCAAAAGACAGTAGTATTTCTTGCGCAAGTTGTCATAGTAATTATACGGCATTTGCACATGTAGATCATGCGTTAAGTCATGGAATAGCCGACCGTATTGGGTTTCGTAATGCACCTGCACTGATGAATTTGGCATGGCACGAAAATTTTATGTGGGATGGCGCCATTAATAATTTAGAGATGCAAGCTTTGGCCCCACTTACCAATCACCTAGAAATGAATGAGAATTTGAATCATGTTTTAGAAAAATTAAATCGCAGTTTTTTTTATAAAAATTTATTTAAAAAAGCATACGGAGACGATATAATTTCTACAGACCGGTTTTTAAAATCAATTACTCAGTTTCTGTTGCAAATGGTTTCTGCAAGTGCTAAATACGATAGTGTGAAAAGCGGGAATGCTACTTTTACTACACAAGAAAAAAAAGGCTATCTTATTTTTAAAAAAAATTGCGCAACATGTCATACAGAGCCGCTATTTACCAATTTAAATTTTGAGCTAAATAATTTACCTGTCGATCCAAATTTAAATGACATGGGGCGTATGCGTATTACACAAAGTGCAAAAGATTCCATCTGTTTTAAAGTACCTACCCTTAGAAATATTGCCTTTACTTTCCCTTATATGCACGATGGCCGAATGGATAAATTGCAAGATGTGCTTCATCATTATGAAAACATTGAACTCCTTACAAGCAATAATAAGCGCATTAAGATTAGGTTAAATAAGGCTGAAAAGGTAGATTTAACAGCATTTTTGCTTACCCTTACCGATCAACAATTCTTGTTTAATCCTGCATTGGCTTTTCCGAAAGAATTATTATTATTGAATCGAAGGAAAAACGAATAAACCGCGTCTAAATAACATGAAAAAAATAGTCTTAACAACATTTTTAATAGTTGGCTTGCACAGTGTATTTGCCCAAACTAATCCTGTAATTTTAAACTGGTTACAAAATACAACTGGAATTAAGGGTAGGCATTATGTAAGAAATAATTACATTCCAATTATCGACAATGTCTTAGCAAATGTTTTGAGTGTAAAATATTCGACTGCTAATGTTTATATAGCAACTAATGGTATTCCAGCTTATATAACGGGTCCTTTTTTAGATGGAAATCCTTCCCTTGCAACTAGTCAAAATGCTATTTTCAAATTACCATTGAATCCAATAAAAAACAATGGAAATCCTGTAAATACCACTGGCGGAAACATCGGTTTATTTATTAACGGGGTTGCTTTGTTTGATTATAGAGATGGCGTTTCTTGGAAGGCTTCTACTGGAGCGCTTGCAGGTGGGCCGCTTGGGGGTATGGGCGATAATGTTTGGAATAGAGATGCTATTGTTGCAGAGCGATTAGGTTTTGATTGTGCGAAAGGTCATCCAGCAATGGGCAATTACCATCATCATCAAAATCCAAGTGCATTTAGCTTAGACCTTTCGGTAATTTCTACTATTTGTAATTTATATGTTGCCGATGGATTATATTTAATTGATAGCAATATACATGCTCCACTTATTGGTTTTGCCTACGATGGCTTTCCAATTTACGGAGCATATGGATATAAAAACTTGGATGGCACTGGTGGAATTGTTAGAATGAAATCAAGTTATCAATACAGAAATATAAGTACGCGTACGCAATATGCAAATGGCACTAACGTAACAGCTGGACCCCCGGTTAGTACAACTTATCCATTAGGCTATTTCAGAGAAGATTATGAATATGTCGTAAACACAAATACGGATTATTTAGATGAACATAACGGGCGTTTTTGTATTACACCAGAATATCCTAATGGCACCTATTGCTATTTTGCAACAGTAGATAAAAATTGGAATTCGGCTTATCCATATGCTGTTGGTCCTACTTTTTATGGTAGCAGGGTAGTGGCTAAAGTAAGTAACATCGCAGAGCCAGTTATCACCTATTTACCAAGCACCGGTATAGCCAATACTATAAAAACCAGCATAATTGTTTCACCAAATCCAGCTACAGAATTTGTAGCTGTTCAATTAAGTGGTTTACAAAATGAAGATGTACAATTGGAATTAATTGACCTACAAGGTAAAATTATTCAATCAGATAAAATAGTACAAGGTAGTACCATTACTTATTTTGATGTCAGAAAATTATACGAAGGATTTTATTTTATAAAAGTAACGAGTAAAAATTTCAGCAAAATCGAAAAAATTAAAGTAAGCCATTAATGAGAAAGGCAATTATTTTTCTGTTGCTACTATTTTCTATACAGTATACAGTTGCGCAGAGAAATGTGATTTTGCTAATCGCAGACGATTTAGGAACGGATTACTTTGGCTGTTATGAAGATGCACAAGACACCGTAGATCTTCCAAACATTAGGACTTTAGTAAAAAGAGGCGTTCGATTTCAAAATGCGCATTCGAATCCGGTGTGTTCTTCCACAAGAGCCAGTATATTAACAGGTCGATATGGATTTAGAACCGGCGTGGGCGGAATAGTGGGTGGCGCTGGTGGTTCTAATCAATTACCAATCTCCGAAAAAACTATTCCGCAATTATTAGCTTTATATAAACCTGCCATTGCCAATGCAAATATTGGCAAATGGCATTTACATCAACCCAATCCTGCAGCTAATTTAATGAATCCACTTACTTTAGGCTATGATCGCTACGAAGGACCTTTTATAGGACAGTTACCAAGCTATACTAATTGGACAAAATATACCAATGGCCAAGCAAGTGCAGTTACGAAATATGCAACATCTGAAAATATTGACAATGCAGTATCATGGTTAAAGTCCATTAATAATAAACAATTCTTTTTATGGATTGGATTCAATGCGCCACATGCTCCTTTTCATTTACCTCCAGCCAATCTTCATCGTTATACTAATTTATCTGGAACCGCATCCGATATTCGGAATAATCCTAAATCCTATTTTAAAGCAATGTTACAATCTCTTGATACGGAAATTGGTCGATTGTTTGATTCTTTAAAAGTGATCAATAAATATGATAGCACTGATTTTATTTTTATTGGAGATAATGGGAATACGGCTGTAACCGCTCAGATTTCAGACACGAGCAGGGCAAAAGGTACGGTTTATCAATATGGTATTCATGTACCATTTATTATAGCAGGTCCTTCTGTGGTTCAACCAGGAAGAGCTTCTTCGCAATTAGTAAATGCCGCGGATATTTTTGCCACCACCTTAGAGTTGATGGGAGATACCGCTTGGAGAAATAATATTCCGACCACTAAACCGGTCGATGCTAAAAGTATATTGCCAATATTGAAAAATAAAAATGTAGCCATTCGGCCTTGGGCATTTTCGGAAAATTTTAAATTAATTCCTGACGAATCAGATGCAAAAGCAATTAGAAATCTTGATTATAAAATAATAAAGTTTGATAATGGCAAAGAAGAATTTTATCATTTAGCTAATGATCCAGGAGAGCTGAACAATTTATTGATTGGTAATATGAATGCCGATGCAATTACTAATTATCAGTATTTATGTGCTTCTTTAAGTAATTTATTGGGAAGCACCGCATATTGTAATACAACTCTTAGTGTGAATAATACTTTACCCGCCGCAAACGAAATTGCCTATCCAAATCCTTTTGTCGATTTTATTCAAATTGATCAATCTTATTTTGATTGCAACATACAATTGACAAATTTAAGCGGAGCGATAATCTATAGTGGAAAAGAAATTTATAATCAAAACTTTTCGGCCATTCCTGCCGGAATTTATTTTTTAAAATCAACTAATAGAATCCCATTTCAACTAAAACTAGTAAAAATAAAATGAGAAAAATTGCATTCATCTTTTGCCTTTTGTTAAGTTTTCAAAACAATTTAACTGCGCACGATTTAAATCTTCCACATACACCTGATCAGCATTGGACTGTTTCAGGGGAAAGCGTGCAAGGTTCATTTTTAATGTTGAAAGGAACGCAAGTTTACTTAGAAAACTCAAATGGAACAATCTCCCATTTCCCTTTAAAAAGCTTCTCGATTGCTAACCAACAGTTTATTGCACAAAAAACAAGCAATATATTGAAACTGAATACTAGAAGCAGCTACAGCGCTAATGCTAATGAAGAAAAGTCAAATTTTTACCCATTTTTAATTCTTTTTTTAAGCTTAACCTTCTTGCTTATATATTTACAACAGAAGCATAAATACAGCAAAATAATTCCAGTTTTAGTTTGCCTAATAATTGTTTCCTTTTTAGGATTTACGGATAAGGCCATCAGAACTTTTCAAACAATAACTAATCCGCTTACCATAGATTCTGCTTTTACTTTTTACAAACCAGCAGTCAATACATTTTGGGATTCAACTTATTTTAGGGTGGAGTCTAAAGGAATTCCTGCGCATGGAATGATGACAGGCATTACAGGTTGGCAGCAACAATTTCCAATTCCTCAATGTTATATTGGCACTAATGCCTGGAGTATACCTTTGAATCCATCAATTGCAGCAAACCCAGTTCCAGTAAACCAGTTTCATTTTTTAAAAGGTGCAGTAGCTATTGCCGTAAATGGAGTTGCTATATTTAACCCTTATACTAATACTGGTGTCGATGCATTTTTAGATGGGCAATTAGATTATTGGGGCGGTCATTGCGGCAGAGCAGACGATTACCATTACCATACTGCACCACTACATTTATACAGCACTTCTCCTTTAACATTTCCCATTGCCTATGCACTTGATGGTTTTGCGGTATACGGTACCTTAGAACCAGATGGATCAAATATGAAAAGCTTAGATGCAAACCATGGTCATTATGCAGGCAATGGAGTTTATCATTATCATGGAACTGCAACCGCACCATATATGATTGGCAATATGGTTGGTAGTGTAACAGAAGATGCAGATTTGCAAATTGTTCCTCAATCAAAAGCTTCTTCTATTAGACCAGCTGGCGCGCCTTTAAAAGGCGCGGTGATTACAAACCTTTTAGCCAATGCCAATCAAAATGGATATGCTTTAACTTATACTTTAGCGGGCTTAACTTATTTGGTTGAATACGAATGGAGTACCAATGGTGTATATACTTTTAAATACACTTCTCCAACTGGTGGGGTAACCACCAATACGTATAATGGTTTCAAGCAATGTACCATTTCAACTTCAGTCGAAAATAATATAATTGAAAATAAAGAATTAGTGATTTTCCCAAATCCTAGTAAGGGTAATTTTGAAATTTTATTTACCGGAAAACAAGGAAATATAAATTTACACGAAGTATATATTTACGATATGCTTGGTAAATTACTTTATCAAGATAAGGCATCACAAGGTTCGCTAGCCTTAGGCGAATTTGGGAAAGGAACCTATATTGTAAAAGTTAAATCTGGTAACGAAATGTATCATAAAAAAATAATTATTAATTAATGAAAATTAAATCTGCTAAAATATTTTTACTCGTTTTATTATTGGCAATAAATGCAAATGCGCAAAATAAAAAAAGTGTCATGCTCAAATTGCCAGATACAGGGCAACAAACTAGCTATACTTTAACCTTTGGCGAAGACGCGGATTTTAACATCAATGCACCTTATTTTATATTAAACAACTCGCAATTACTTACAGATACTATTACTGGTTTAATGTGGCAAAGAGCCGATGCAGGTGAAACGACATTTGAGAACGCACAGAACTATGCAGACACGAGCACTTTAGGAGGTTACACAGATTGGCGATTGCCCAATGCGATGGAAGCATTTTCTATTTTAAATTTTCAAACTCAAAATCCAACAGTAGATTTAAATTATTTTATCAAAACTAATGCAGAATATTGGTGGACTTCAGACTTGCAAGTAAATGATAATTCAAAAGTATGGGTAACAAATGCTGGAGGTGGTATTGGAAATCATGCGAAGTCTGAAACTATAAGTGCTGGAGGCATAAAGAAATTTCATTTAAGATTAGTTAGAACATTCAAAGCTAAACTGATCAATACAGATCGATTTGCTAAACTTACAGATGGAACGGTGTACGATAGTTTAACCAATTTAATTTGGCAGAAAACACCCTATGCAGATACCTTAACTTGGGAGCAGGCGCTAACTTATGCAGACACGCTAACCCAAGCGGGCTATAGCGATTGGCGTTTACCTAATATCAAAGAGTTGCAATCTATTCAAGATAATACGGCAATAAATCCTGCACTCAATACTAATTATTTTAATGTATTTGGCAGAAAGAAATTTTGGTCGGCTACTACTTTGTCTAACAGAACTACAAGTGCTTGGTATTTCGACACACAGTTTGGCATTACCACTTATCAAACTAAAACTTTCAAATTAAACACATGGGTGTTAAGAGGGGGTCAATTAGTAACAGGAATTTCAACCGAGGCATATCCTTTATTGCTGAGCCTTTCGCCTAATCCATGTCAAGCATTTTTGCAAATAAATTTCAATGCTAAAGCAAAATTAATAGCGCCAAAGTTGACCATCACCAATATCATTGGGCAAATAGTTTTTCAATCGGAGGGTACAAAAAGTCTGTACAAAATAAATACCAGCGATTTTCCCAATGGAATTTATTACTTAACGGTGATAGATTGCAGCAGAAAGTCAAGTTTAAAATTTGTTGTGTCCAATTAAGATAAAGGTAATCAAGTCGCTTAGTTTGTTATTTCTTTATTTATTATTTCTCATGAAGTCTAACTTATATTCGAAAATTGCGCCAATATTTTCTGCTCTTTGTATGGCTAATGTGGCTTTTTCGCCTTCAAAATTTTCGAGAACAGTTTCTCTAAATAATGCGATCCATCTTTGAAAATGTTTGCTAGTTATATGCGCTGATTGTTTGGCATGTGCATCAAATGGCTTACCCTTATAACCGCTAGTATCTAATAATATTCCTGACCAAAATTTAACCATTTTTGGTAGGTGTGTTTCCCAATTTGTTTTGGCATGAACGTTAAAGACCTCGCTAAGTAATTCATCCTGATTGACCTTATCATAGAACTTGCTTACCAAGTATTCAATATCTTTTATATTGGTAATATCTTTTTTCATTTTTGATTTTCAAGGAGATAAAAAAACCTCCAATACAAATATCATTAATTATAATATACATCTAATATGATATTCATCCTATTTTTTTAAAATCTAGCTTTTTTCGTTTTTTTACGTATTTCTTTCTTAATTTGGCCTAAAATTTAAGAATATGAAATACGATGTAGTGGTGATTGGTTCTGGTCCTGGTGGATATGTGGCGGCAATTCGTGCAGCACAATTGGGATTAAAAACCGCAATAATAGAAAAATATGCAACATTGGGGGGTACCTGTTTAAATGTTGGTTGCATTCCATCTAAGGCATTATTAGATTCTTCGGAGCATTATCATAATGCAGCGCATACTTTTAAAACGCATGGAATTGAATTGTCAAATTTAAAACCAAATTTGGCACAAATGATTAATCGTAAGAACGAAGTAGTCAAACAAAATACTGATGGCATTAATTATTTGATGAAAAAAAATAAGATTGATGCTTTTCAAGGCTTAGCAAGTTTCATTAATAAAAATACAATTCAAATTGATGGCGTAAAAAAGACTACTATCGAAGCCGATAAAGTAATTATTGCAACAGGTTCTAAGCCGAGTACTTTGCCATTTATAGCAGTAGATAAAAAAAGAGTTTTAACATCTACCGAAGCATTAAATTTAAAAGAAATTCCAAAGCAATTAATTTTAATTGGCGGTGGCGTAATAGGTTTAGAGTTAGGTTCTGTTTATGCAAGACTAGGCGCAAAGGTTACCGTTGTTGAGTTTGCCGATGGAATCATTCCAACAATGGATAAATCTTTGGGTAAAGAATTGCAAAAATCATTAAAGAAAATTGGCTTTGAATTTTTACTGAGTCACCAAGTTAAAAAAGTATCGAGCACTGCTAAAGAAGTGATAGTAGAGGCAAGCGATGCTTCAGGAAAAATGATTTCTGTTAAAGGAGATTATTGCATTGTAGCAGTTGGAAGAACAGCATACACAGAAGGATTAGGCTTAGAAAAAATTGGTATCTCCTTAGAAGAGCGTGGCAAAAAAATTCCTGTTAATCAACATTTAGAAACTAAAGTTGCCGGGGTATTTGCCATTGGCGATGTGGTAAAAGGTGCCATGCTTGCGCATAAAGCGGAAGAAGAAGGCGTATTTGTTGCCGAGTATATTGCAGGGCAAAAACCACACATCAATTATAATTTAATACCAGGTGTAGTTTACACATGGCCCGAAGTAGCGGCAGTTGGTCAAACAGAAGAAGAATTAAAAGCTGCAGGTGTTAATTATAGAATGGGCTCATTCCCATTTCTTGCAAGCGGTAGGGCCCGCGCCAGTATGGATACAGACGGTTTTGTGAAAGTATTAGTAGATGCGAAGTCGGATGAAATTTTAGGCGTACATATGATTGGTCCACGAGTTGCAGATATGATTGCGGAGGCCGTTGTGGCAATGGAATTTAGGGCTAGTGCAGAAGACATTGCACGCATGAGTCATGCGCATCCAACTTATACCGAAGTATTCAAAGAAGCCTGTTTAGCTGCAACTGCAAATCGCGCTTTACATATTTAATTTTTTAATATGCAAATTCAAGAAAATATTTCCTTACTTCCTTTCAATACTTTTAGAATTGCGGTAAACGCGAAATATTTTGTGGAGGTAAAAACTATTGTAGAGTTACAATCCGTTTTAGCCTCAGACATTTGCAAACAAAATAAATTATTAGTTTTAGGTGGCGGTAGTAATTTATTGTTGACTAAAAATTTTGATGGCTTAGTAATTCGTTTAGGTATTAAAGGAATTACAGTATGTGAGCAAGACGAAGATGTGTTTGTAGAAGCAGGCGCAGCAGAGGTTTGGAACGATTTTGTATTATTTTGTGTAGCTCAAAATTTTGCTGGTTTAGAAAATTTAACATTAATTCCTGGTACCGTTGGCGCATCGCCTGTGCAGAACATTGGCGCTTATGGTGTAGAAATTAAAGATACCTTTCATTCATTATTAGCTGTAGAAATTGCAACTGGCGAAGTGAAAGTATTCGATAAAGAAGCGTGTAAATTTGATTATCGCGAAAGTGTTTTTAAGTCAGCATTAAAAAATAAATACATCATCGCATCAGTTGTTTTTAAGTTGCAAAAAAATGCAGTATTAAAATTAAGTTATGGTGCTATTCAAGAGGAATTAAAAAATCGTGGCATTGTGCATCCTTCTATTCAAGATGTAAGCGATGTGGTAGCCGCTATTCGCGTGGCTAAATTACCAGATCCAAGTACAATAGGTAATGCTGGTTCATTCTTTAAAAATCCAGTTGTGAGTGCGGCCCTTTTTCAACAACTTGTATCAGCATTTCCTGAAGTCGTACATTTTCCATTAGCAGATGGTCAAGAAAAATTAGCGGCCGGATGGTTAATTGAACAATGCGGTTGGAAAGGCAAACAAATTGGCAATGCAGGTACCTGGAAAAATCAGGCATTGGTATTGGTTAATTGCGGGGGAGCCAGTGGCAAAGAGATCTATGACTTTTCCGAGCTCATCATACAATCGGTAAAAGCCAAGTTTGGGGTAGTATTGGCACGCGAAGTCAATATTCATTAAAATTTGAGCAAAAAAAAGCCCCGCATTAAGCAGGGCTGGAATAAAGTCTTTAAGTATATTAAGCTAACTTAACGTCTACTGCATTTAAACCTTTTTTTCCTTCTTTCAGTTCGAAAGTTACTTCGTCATTTTCTCTGATCTCATCGATCAAACCAGAAACGTGTACAAAGTACTCTTTTCCTGTTCCTTCTTCTTTAATAAATCCGAACCCTTTTGAGTCGTTGAAGAATTTTACTGTTCCGTTATTCATGATATTTTTAATAAAAATTTAATGTCACAAAGATACCATAATTAAATTAGAAATCAGTTTTATTTTCTTTATTGAACGAGAAAGCCCACAAAACTAGGTTTAAATAGTATTGTGGGCTGTTAATAAATTTTTGATTTACCGCTTTATTTATGCAAAAATTGAATCTTCGTCCACAATTTGCTTCGGGGTATTTCTTTCATATGGCTTTAAATTTGCTTTTAATAGCTTTCTTGCCACATGTATTCTGGTTTTAACGGTGCCAATCGGGATGTTTAAGTAATCAGCAATTTCGTGGTATTTATAACCTTCGAAGTACATATTGAAAGGAATTTTGTAGTCATCATTTAAATGATTCAAGGCTCTTTGAATGTCTTGCATCACAAATTTACCTGTTGCATCATTATTTGTAGCACTAAAGTATAGGTTTGCAGAACTAATCTCATCAGATTGCGTAACCATAGTATTGATTTTAGTAATCCTACGATAGTTATTGATGAAGGTATTCTTCATGATGGTATATAACCATCCTTTAAGATTGGTGCCTTCTGCAAACTTATTGTAGTAGGTGATGGCTTTGAGCATGGTATCTTGTACCAAGTCGTCTGCATCGTCTGCATCATGTGTAAAATGATAGGCATATGTTCTAAGAGAACTGCTTTGTTTAATCACTAAAGAATCAAATTCTTGCTTATTCATGACGGTTGATTTATAATCAAATGTAAGCAGGACATTTATCAATCCCAAGTTTTGTTTAACTTATTTTACATTTTATTTCTACAAGATGTTTAAACATGTAAAAAAGTGTGAATTTGGCTCAAATTCGAAGGTTTTTTAAAAAGAAGTTAAATTAGGATTTTGTTAGGTAGTTCAGTGTTTCTTTAGCTGCCACTTGACCAGAAATGATACTCGGCGGAACTCCTGGACCTGGAACAGTTAATTGTCCCGTATAAAATAGGTTTTTGAGTTTTTTGGAACGCATTTTTGGTTTAAGGAATGCGGTTTGCAAAAGGGTATTGGCTAACCCATAAGCGTTGCCTTTATGTGAATGATAATCTTTTATAAAATCATTCATGGCATAACTTCTTTTAAATAAAATCGAATCGCTAATATTCTCACCGGTTATTTTTTCGAACCTTTCACAAATCATCTGAAAATATTTTTCTCTCATTTCTTCCGAATCATTTAATCCTGGCGCAAGAGGTATTAAGAAGAATAAATTTTCTCCATTTTCTGTTGCACATGCTGGATCTGTAATGGATGCTGCACTAGCATAGAATAATGGTTTTTTTGGCCAACTGGGTTTGGTATAAATTTCGTAAGCATGCTCATCAAATGGCGCGTCGAAAAATAAATTATGATGAATTATATTTTTTAATTTTTTATTTAAACCAATATAAAAAAGTAAGCTCGATGGCGAAAATGTTTTTTTATCCCAATAATTTTCGTCGTAATTTGCTACGTTTTTATCCAATAATTTTAAATCTGTATGTGCATAATCTGCACCCGAAACTACTGCATCTACTGCATATTCCGATTGATTACTAATTACTTTTACCGCTTTACCGTTCAGCGTTTCAATGTGAATAATTTCTTCGTTCAAATGAATATGAACACCTTGTTCAATAGCCACTTTGGTCATTGCTTTGACAATTTCGTGCATGCCACCTTTAGGAAACCAAGTGCCTAACACTAAGTCTGCGTAATTCATTAAACTATATAATCCTGGTGTATTTTGCGGAGTTGCCCCTAAAAACAAAACAGGAAATTCGAGTAATTGAATTAATTTTTTATTGGTAAATAGTGCACGAACCTCGTTACTTACAGAACCAAACATATTAATTTTAAAAATAGATTTTAAAATTCGGATGTCAAAAAACTCCGTTATCGAATCGGATGGTTTCCAAACAAATTCGTTCATGCCTGTTTTGTATTTAAATTCGGCAACCGACAAAAACTTTTTTAATTTTTCTCCGCTTCCTTTTTCTATGCTTTCAAATAAATTCAATAGCTCCTGAAAATCTGATGGAACATCTATGTAATCATCCGCTCCAAAATATACTCTATAAGATGGACTCAATCTTTTTAATTCGTAAAAATCTGCGGTTGTTTTACCAAATTCCTTAAAAAAATTATCAAAAACTTCGGGCATCCAGTACCAACTTGGACCCATGTCGAATGTAAATCCATCTTTTTCCCAAATTCTAGCTCTTCCTCCAGTTTGGTCGTTTTTTTCAATTAAATGCACGTCATGCCCTGCTTGTGCTAGTTTTGCAGCTGCAGCAAGACCAGCAAAACCTGCCCCAATCACTACTATTTTTTTTGAATCCTTCATTTAGATATGTCTTAAAATGATATCGTTACTATAATTTACAAAATTATATTAATTTTAATTCCTTATAAAGGAAACCAAATTTACTTTTTTATGTTTTCTTTTTAATGATAATAATATGATGGAGCTGTATAATTCTACTTGTTTTGAGTGTAGCAAATTAATCACACATCGCTATAGTACTTCTTTTAGCATAGGGATTAAAGCTTTTGCTAAACCATTGCGCGCCCCAATTTATGCAATATATGGATTTGTTAGGTATGCAGATGAGATTGTTGATACCTTTCATGGACTCGACAAAGTAAATTTATTAGCAGATTTTAAACAACAAACCTTTAAAGCAATTCAAGAGAGCATTAGCTTGAATCCAGTAATACATTGTTTTCAAACTGTAGTGAATCAATATCAAATTCCATTAGATTTAATTACTGCTTTTTTCGATAGTATGGAGATGGATTTAACAGACCAAGTATACGATCAGGCAGCATACGAAAAATATATTTATGGTTCTGCCGAAGTAATAGGTCTTATGTGTTTGATGGTTTTTTGTGATGGAAATAAAAATGAGTATGAAAAGCTAAAGCCATCGGCAAGTAAATTAGGCGCTGCATTTCAGAAAATAAATTTTT
>JAURMH010000080.1 GCA_030830805.1 Bacteroidota bacterium | reverse complement strand
TATTAATGGAGGAATTGGAACCGTGATTAATTCCCGAAACCAATAAATCTGGTTTACGATGCAAAATTTTATTCACCGCTAATTTGACGCAGTCTACTGGTGTGCCACTACACTGATAACTTTGAATGCCTTCGTATAAATCTACTTTTTCTAAACGCAAAGGTTTAGCAATGGTAATGGCATGGCCCATGGCAGATTGCGGACTATCAGGTGCAACTATAATCACATCGCCCAGCTCTTTCATTAAATAAGCTAAATTTTGTATTCCTGCAGCGGTGATACCATCGTCATTGGTCACTAAAATTATGGGTCTGTTACTATTCATAAATACAAAAATACATATCTTAATTTAATTAATTCTTGTGATCGCAATTCTTTCTACTACTTCGGGATCGAGCAAGGTACTAGTATCGCCCAAATTACTCAATTCGCCTTCTGCAATTTTTCTTAAAATTCTTCGCATAATTTTACCCGACCTGGTTTTTGGCAAGCCTTTTACAAATTGAATTTTATCGGGCTTTGCAATGGCACCAATAATTCTAGCTACTATTTGCGCAATATCTTTTCGCATCAGTTCGTCGTCGATAAAATCGTGTTCGCAAATAACATAAGCATAAATACCCTGTCCTTTAATGTCGTGCGAATAACCAACTACTGCAGATTCGATCACTCCCGTATGCGCATTGATCGCATTTTCTACTTCGGCTGTTCCTATGCGATGACCGGAAACATTGATCACATCGTCTACACGCCCCGTAATACGATAGTTTCCGGTTTCGTCTCGCAAACAACCATCGCCCGTAAAATATAAATTTGGATAAGTTGCAAAATAATTTTGTTTACAACGATTGTGGTCTCCATAAGTTGTTCGCAACATGCCAGGCCATGGAAATTTGATACATAAATTTCCACTGACATTATTTCCAATCATTTCTTTTCCGTTTTCATCTACTATTATTGGTTGTATACCAGGCAAAGGAAAGGTTGCATGTGCAGGCTTTAAAGGCGTTACGCCTGCAATTGGAGAAATTAAAATACCGCCCGTTTCTGTTTGCCACCAAGTATCTACAATGGGGCAATTCCCCTTGCCAATTTGCTGATCGTACCAATGCCAAGCTTCTTCATTGATGGGTTCGCCAACAGAACCTAAGACTCTTAAAGAACTTAAATTTTTTTCTTCCACAAATTCAGGACCAAATTGCATCAAAGAACGAATAGCGGTTGGAGCGGTATATAAAATATTAACCTGATGTTTTGCAACAATATCCCAAAAGCGTCCGGCATCTGGATAGGTAGGAATGCCTTCGAATAATAAAGTGGTTGCACCTTGAGAAAGCGGACCATAAACAATATAAGAATGCCCTGTAATCCAGCCTATATCGGCAGTACAAAAGAATACTTCTTTAGGTTGATATTGAAAAACGCTAGCAAAAGTATAACCGGCATACACCATATAACCCGCACAGGTATGCACCACACCTTTGGGTTTTCCGGTCGAGCCCGAAGTATATAAAATAAATAATTCGTCTTCGGCTTCCATACTTTGCGCAGAAATATCTTTTAACTGCAAATCGTTCACCAATTTCATTTCTTCTTCCCACCACACATCTCGACCTTTCATCATCGATACTGGCGTTTGTGTGCGATTTAAAACAATTACTTTTTGCACCGACTTACATTGCGTTAAAGCATCATCAATTACTGCTTTTAATGGAATTTCTTTATTTCCTCTAAATCCACCATCGGCAGTAATCACAAATGCACATTGAGCATCAATGATTCGATCTGCAATAGACTGCGCCGAAAAACCTCCGAAAACAACCGAATGAACAGCACCAATTCTGGCACAAGCTAATACCGCTATGGCCAATTCGGGTACCATGGGCATGTAAATACAAATTCGATCACCTTTTTTTACCCCATTCCTTTGTAAAACTTGCGCAAAACTGCAGACCTGATCGTATAATTCTTGATAAGTCAATATTCGGTTGGATTCATTTGGATTATTGGGCTCCCAAATAATTGCAGGCTGATTAGCCTTTGCTGGCAAATGCCTATCGAGGCAATTTTCGGTTATATTGAGTTGAGCACCCTCAAACCATTTAATTTGGGGGTCTTGAAAGTTCCAATTAAGCACTTTATCCCATTTTTTCTTCCAAAGAAAATGATCGGCTATAGAGGCCCAAAACGCTTCAGGCGATGCAATTGAATGGGCATAGATGGACTGGTATTGTTCGAAAGAGTCTATTTTAAATTCCATAGGAGCAAATTACCAAAAGATTGCTTTAAAATCTATTAATCACACATTTCCTATCTATTTATCTGCAATTAGCTGAATTTGTGCTAAAAATATAAAAAGCGCTATATAAGCTATTTAAGGGGCATTTCTTATCAATTGGGGCTTCGAAAGCCATTTTATGGAATTTATTATTGAAAAACTATTTGCGGTTAACAGATTTTTTAAGATATTTGCAAACTCTTTAAGAACGAATACAATAAAAATATATAGTCATGTCAAAAGTTTGTGATTTAACAGGAAAAAGTGCGATAAAAGGATATAACGTATCTAATTCAAATCGTAAGACCAAAAGAAAGTTCTTACCAAATTTGTTTTTGAAAAAGTTTTATATTCCTGAAGAAGACCAATGGATTACTTTAAAAGTATCTACTTCTGCATTAAAAACAATCGATAAAAAAGGGATTGCAGCTTGTATCAATCAATTTGTAAAAACAGGTAAGATCTAATTAAAAATATTTAGCAATAGAAGGCAATGGCAAAGAAAGGCAATAGAGTACAGGTAATATTAGAATGCACAGAGCACAAAGAAAGTGGTTTACCTGGCATGTCGAGATATATCACGACTAAAAACAAAAAAAATACAACAGAGCGTTTAGAATTGAAAAAATTCAATCCTGTTTTGAAGCGCAAAACAAGTCACAAAGAAATTAAGTAATTAATATAAAATATTAAGTCATGGCTAAGAAGGTAGTTGCAACATTAAAAACTGGAAACGGTAAAGAATATTCAAAAGTAATCGTAACTGTAAAGTCTCCTAAAACTGGTGCTTACAGCTTTAGAGAGCAAGTGGTACATAACGACCACGTGAAGGATGTCATTAACGCATCTAAATAAGTTATTTAACCGCATTAACAGAAGCTTCTTTCTTTTGAAAGGAGCTTTTTTTATATCACATCATGGGAATATTTGATTTTTTTTCATCGAAAAAACAAGAGACGCTTAATGAAAGTCTAGCTAAAACCAAAGAATCTATTTTTGGCAAAATTACCCGTGCCGTTATTGGCAAAACAACTGTTGATGCAGAAGTCCTAGATAACTTAGAAGAAATTCTCATCAGCGCAGATGTTGGTGTTGAAACAACACTCAAAATTATTGCGCGTGTCGAAAAAAGAGTAGCAGCAGAAAAATACATTAACACCAGCGAACTTAATAAAGTATTACACGAAGAAATTGCGGCATTGCTTGCCGAAAATAATAGCGGCGACTTTAATTATTTCGAAATTAAAGAGGATGTAAAACCCTATGTAATTATGGTTGTTGGCGTAAATGGTGTTGGTAAAACAACCACCATTGGTAAACTAGCCAATCAATTTAATTTAGCAGGCAAAAAAGTAGTACTTGGCGCCGCAGACACCTTTAGGGCTGCAGCTGTGGAGCAATTACATATTTGGGGAGAACGCGTAAATGTACGTGTGGTTTCTCAGAAAATGGGTGCAGATCCTGCGGCTGTTGCATATGATACATTAAAATCTGCAGTAGCCAATGGCGAAGATGTGGTGATTATTGATACCGCCGGCCGATTGCACAATAAAATAAATTTGATGAACGAGTTGAGTAAAATTAAAAATGTGATGCAGAAGGTTGTCCCTAATGCCCCGCACGAAATTTTATTAGTACTCGATGCCTCTACCGGACAAAATGCTATAGAACAATGCAAACAGTTTACGGCAGCTACAGAAGTAAATGCACTTGCACTTACTAAATTAGATGGTACCGCTAAAGGTGGTGTTGTCATTGGCATTAGCGATCAATTTAAAATTCCTGTAAAATATATTGGTGTAGGCGAAGGCATCAACGATATTCAATTATTTAACAAAAGCACATTTGTAGCATCGTTTTTCAAATAGACTAATACCCATGAAAACTAAAGGCAATAAAGATAAAATCAACATCATAACATTGGGCTGTTCTAAAAACATGGTCGATTCGGAAGTGTTGATGGGCCAGCTTATGGGCAATAATATTGCAGTGAGCCACGAATCAGAAGTACTAGATTTTAATACCGTAATTATTAATACTTGCGGATTTATAGATAACGCAAAACAAGAATCGATCGATACGATTTTAAAATACACCGAACTGAAAGAGCAAGGTAAAATTGATAAAGTATATGTTACCGGTTGTCTTTCGCAACGCTATAAACCAGAATTAGAAAAAGAAATTCCAAATGTGGATGCCTATTTTGGCACCAATGATTTGGTGAGATTACTAAAAACTGTTGGAGCAGATTATAAGCACGAATTAATTGGTGAAAGATTATTAACCACGCCTGCACATTTTGCTTATTTTAAAATAGCAGAAGGATGCAACCGCCCTTGTTCTTTTTGCGCCATTCCATTGATGCGTGGCGTACATGTTTCTAGACCCATCGAAGAATTGGTTAAAGAGGCTAAGAACCTTGTAAACAAAGGCACTAAAGAGCTTATTTTAATTGCGCAAGATTTAACTTATTACGGATTAGATATATACAACGATCGTAAATTAGCAGATTTATTAAAACATTTATCTGACGTAGAAGGACTAGAATGGATACGATTACAATACGCCTACCCTTCTCAATTCCCAATGGATGTATTAGATGTAATGAACGAACGAAGTAATATTTGCAAATATTTAGACATGCCATTGCAACACATTAGCGATAACATGTTAAAATCGATGCGCCGTGGTATTACAAAAAGAAGAACCATTGAATTGGTAGAACAAATAAGAGCAAAAGTGCCAAACATCGCCTTGCGTACCACCATGATAGCAGGCTATCCAGGAGAAACCGAACAAGATGTAGCAGAGTTAATCGAATTTGTAGAACAAAGTAAATTTGATCGATTAGGCGTATTCACTTATTCGCACGAAGAAAATACCCATGCGCATACATTGAACGATACACTTACATCCGAAGAAAAACAAAGCCGTGCAGATAGGGTAATGGAAGTGCAACAAGATATTTCTTTACAACTCAACCAGGCTAAAGTAGGCCAGACTTTTAAAGTAATGATTGATCGAAAAGAAAAAGATTATTTTATTGGCAGAACCGAATTTGATTCTCCCGAAGTAGACAACGAAGTTTTACTTTCAGCGAAAGATCAATACCTTAGTGTCGGTAGTTTTGTGCAAGCGAAGATTAGCAAAGCCACCGAATTCGACCTTTACGGCGATGTTGTAAGCTAAATAAATAAGCAATGGAAAATACGATTCAAATACCTTATTCTTCCACTGGTAACTTCAGTTCTATTTTTCTTGATTACCTTCAGGAAGAGCAAAAACTAAAACCGTTTTACACTTATTCGCCAAATATTTCTTCTTTTGAAAGCATTATTGCTGATCGAAAAAAACAAACAGTTAATCGTGCCCTCTTATTACAAGTATTAAAGGAACAATACCAACATATTGATGCTTCGGAATTAAGTCTACAAAATATTGCGGCGCTGGCAAACGAAAATACTTTTACAATTACTACTGGTCATCAATTAAGTTTATTTACTGGCGAGCTTTATTTTATTTATAAAATTATTACTTGTATTAATTTAGCCGAAAAAGCAGCTGCTGCAAATCCAGGATATAAAATCGTGCCTATTTTTTGGATGGCCAGCGAGGACCACGATTTTGAAGAAATTAACCATGCAAATATCGCAGGTACTAAATTTGAATGGAAAGTGAAAAGTGGCGGCGCTGTTGGCGAATTAGCCACAAGCGGCATTGATCAAATCATAGATTCAATCGATCACTATTTAGGTAATCAAGCAGGTAAAGAAAAAATTATTAGGCTTTTAAAACTTGCTTATGCCGAGCAAAAATCTTTAGCAGTTGCCACTCGTATTTTAGTGAACGAACTATTTAAACAATATGGGCTGGTAATATTAGATGCAAACCATCCCCTATTAAAAAAAGAATTTTCAGAAATTATTCGCAGCGATATTTTTGAACAAAATAGTTTTCATCAGGTTACAGCAACAAACGCCTTATTGGAAAACCAATATCCAATACAAGTTAATCCAAGAGAAATTAATTTCTTTTACTTATCTGCTCAATCAAGAAGCAGAATAATCAAAACCGCGACGGGCTTTGAAACAGCAGATCAAAAAAATCAATTCAGCGCCGAGGAACTACAAACTGAAATAAAACTACATCCTGAAAATTTCAGTCCTAATGTTTTGATGCGTCCATTGTACCAAGAATATATTTTACCCAACTTGGCCTATTTAGGTGGGCCAGGCGAAATAGCATATTGGTTACAATTGAAAAGCACTTTCTCACATTATCAAATTCCATTCCCGATGCTTGCTTGGCGAAATTCTTTTGCATTGAGTAATCAAAAACAATTGAAAAGCATTGAGGCGATATTACCTAGCGTAGAAAGCATTTTTAAGCCTCTTCAGGAACTTATAGTCGGATATATCACATGTTATGGTCAAAACATATTATCGCTCGACACAGAGCAGCAAATGATAAAAGAGCAGATTCAAGTTATTCAAACAAAACTGCAAAACATCGACCAAACTTTACTAGCTAGTTCGGCAGCTGCAACCACTAAAATTACCAATCTGCTAAAAGGCTTAGAGAAAAAAATGCAAAAAGCCGAAAAGAAAAATCATACGGTTGCCATTCAGCAAATAGAAAAAATAAAAAATGCATTTTACCCAAATGGAATTTTACAAGAACGCCAGGAAAATTTTAGTTATTGGTATATGCGCCACGAATCATTTATTCAATTAATCAAGAACAATAGCGAACCACTGAATAAGCACTTTACTATTTTAACTATAGATTAAAATTAGCTATAGCTTTCGTAAAATAAAAAGCATAAAAAAAGCCCTTCGAAAAATCGAAGGGCTTTTTTATTGATGTGAGTTTAATTACTTCACAATCATTTTTTGAGTCATTACGAAACCACCTGCATTTACATTATAGAAGTAAACACCAGCGTTTAAGTTAGATGCATCAATTTTAATAGTATGTGCACCAGCAGTATAAGTAGCATTAACTGCTTCTTTTACTTGTTGACCTAATAAGTTAGTAATAGTAACTACCACATTAGCCGAAGAATTCAAGTTCATATCAAATGAAGTTGAACCAGAGAATGGGTTTGGATAGTTATTAGAGATATTGAATAATGTATTTTTAACATTATTTACACCAGTAAATTTAGGGTAAACAATACCATCTAAATAAGCAAAACCAACAGTTACGTTTTCATCACCTGTAGGTACAGCAATAACAGCAGATAAAGTATAACCAGCTGTTGAAACTAACGCTTCGTTAGCACGAGCAGGTAAGAATGCAACCGACTCTACAGAAGAACCTTCTGTAGCGTTGATTTTAGTTCCCATTGTTCCTGAAGAAACGTAGTAACCTTTTACATATAAATCTGGGAAATCGTTAGCACCTGCAGTAGTTTGATTTTCTGGTTTAGTATCTGTCCAAGAAAATAAAATTGCTTCGCCATCTGTAGAAACTGCAACAGCACACTCGTTATCATGAGTTAAAGTGCCGAAAGAAGCACCACGGAAAGAAGAAACAGTATCTACATAATTTGCTACCCAGTTACCTTGTGCATTGATTGTTACATCATACATAGATAAAGGAGCGCCAGTAGCTAATGAATAAGGTGTTGAAGAAGCACCACAAGTAACTCCGAAGAAATGTGGGTTACCATTTTTATCAACTGCTAAACCTGTATCAAAACCCATAGAAGGTTTCATACCACCTAAGTTTGGATCAGCCATTACATTTGACATAGCTGCTAAGTTAGCTTCAACTGGACCAGTCCAAGTTGCACCACCATCTGTAGTTTTCCAGAAAATTGGATTGAATGCAGTATCTACTGCACCTAATTTAGACTCGCAAGAAACTGCAGCCCAACCTTTACTACCAGAATTATCAAATGCAATTAATACATCTAAGTAATGAGTAGCTGTATCAATTGACATGTCGAATAAATCAGAAGGCTTACCTAAGTTTTTACCAATTGACCAAGTCATTGAATCACCTGCAGCTGCATATACACCTTTGTAAAGGATAATGTTACCATCAGTTGTAGTATCATCTGTAGCCCAGAATTCACCATTCACTCTTTTTGTAAAAGATTGTGGAATGAAAGCATTGCCATTATTGAAGTAAGTTTTAACAGAACCTGTACCATCTAATTTACAAGTACCTTGCATTAAACCACCCCAACCATTGTTTACACCATTTGCTTTTGGAGCCATACCAATAATACGCGCATTAGCCGCATTGGTATTTCCTGCAGTTGGGTTCATGATTGCACCTTGTGGGTAACGAGTGTGCGGAGCAGCTGGCTCTATGTCGATCACTGCACCAACGTTTGAAGTCCAATTAGCTCCACCATCTGTAGAGATATCGAACATTGCTTTGTTTCCTGATGAACCTGCAACAGCTGGAT
>JAURMH010000079.1 GCA_030830805.1 Bacteroidota bacterium | reverse complement strand
TTACTTCTTATATGGAGATGCCAAATACCATACCAAATGTATTTACCCAAGAATTATTAGCAGATAAGTACCAAAGAGCAGCGCAAGTTTCTTTGGCTAATTATTCTTTTTTTATGGGTGCTTCCAATACCAATTTAGAAGAAGTGCTTAAAACAAATCCCGAAAATGTATGTGGGGTAAAAATATTCATGGGTTCTTCTACTGGAAATATGTTGGTAGATGATGAACAAGTGTTGAGCGATTTGTTCCGTAGTTGCCAAGCATTAATTGCAACACATTGCGAAGATGAGCAAACGGTTAAGCATAATTTAGCGCTTTATAAAGCTAAGTATGATACTAAAGTGACGCCAGAAATGCATCCTTTAATACGTTCTGAACAAGCATGTTATATTTCTTCATCTAAAGCAGTACTTTTAGCTAAAAAACACCAAACAAGGCTGCATATTTTGCACATCTCTACTGCAATCGAGACTGCATTATTCGACAATACCTTGCCTTTAAAAGACAAATTAATAACTGCCGAAGCATGTATTCATCATTTATGGTTTTCGGAAGCAGATTATGCCACAAAGGGAAATTGGATAAAATGGAACCCAGCTATTAAAACGGCAAAAGACAGGGATGCTATTTTAGCGGCAGTATTATCGGATCATATCGATGTTATTGCTACAGATCATGCGCCCCATACCAAGGAAGAAAAGTCGGCAGATTACTTAAATGCTCCCTCGGGTGGTCCTTTAGTTCAACATAGTATAATAGCTATGCTAGAATTAGTTAAGCAAGGAAAAATAACCATAGAAAAAGTAGTAGAGAAAATGGCACATAACCCAGCCATTTTATTTAACATCAAAGATAGAGGCTATATAAGAGAAGGTTATTTTGCAGACCTCGTATTAGTTAATCCAAATTTACCGCAAACAGTAAGTAAGACAAATTTGTTATATAAATGCGGATGGTCACCATTTGAAGGTTTTACCTTTAGCAACAGTATCAATAGCACATTTGTAAATGGTCATTTAGTCTATCATCAAGGACAATTCGATGAATCACAAAAAGGTGCAAGGTTGTTGTTTAATAAAAGATAAGTAATTAATAATAAATAAAATAGATAGTTTAATTAAATTTTCTATTTAACTAAAAAACATGGCACAAGTTTCCATTAATATAGCAACAGGCACTATTCAGCAAGAGGAATTAATTATTGGAATCGATTTAGGTACCACCAATAGTTTAATAGCATATATCAATGCCCAACAGCATGCCGAGGTAATTAACGATCTGGGCAAAGGTGTGCTCGTTCCATCTATTGTTCATTTTCATCCATCAGGCGAATTGATTGTTGGAAATGAAGCCAAACAATATTTAATTACAGATCCAGCCAATACCATATTCTCTGTTAAAAGGTTATTAGGGCAATCCTATAAAGACATTCAATCATACGAAGGTTATTTTGGATATAAAATAATTGATGATGATGAACAAGCCATGCTTAAAGTAAAGGTTGGAGATCGATTTTATAGCCCAATAGAGCTGTCCTCATTTATCTTAAAAGAGTTAAAGCTTCGTGCCGAACATGCACTTAAAACTCCTGTAAATAAAGTAGTTATAACAGTTCCTGCTTATTTTAATGATGCCCAAAGACAAGCTACTAGAGATGCTGGGAAATTGGCTGGTTTAGATGTTTTGAGAATCATCAATGAGCCAACCGCTGCAAGTTTAGCCTTTGGTATTGGGCTTGATCCAAACGAAGAAAAAACCATTGCCGTATACGATTTAGGTGGGGGAACCTTTGATATTTCTATTTTAAAAATTCAACAAGGTATTTTTGAAGTATTGGCGACCAATGGCGACACTTTTTTAGGAGGAGACGATTTTGATGCACTTATTCTTCAATATTGGTTAAAAGAGCTAAAGCTGGATCCAATAACCGTATATGCTAATCAAAACTTGATGCAATCTTTAAGATTGGCGGCAGAAGAAGCTAAAATTGCACTAAGTACCCAATCCTTATTTAATACAACGGTTCAAGGTATGCCTTGTGGTATTATGCGCAGTACCTACGAAGCCATGATTCAACCTTTGATCCAAAAGACCATTGATTGTTGTCAAAATGCCTTAAAAGATGCTGGATTAAGCATTAAAGACATTGATCAAGTAGTATTGGTGGGCGGAAGTACCCGAACACCCATCCTAAAGCAATCTTTACAAGCATTTTTTGAACAATCTTTAAATGATCATCAGAATCCCGATGAAGTAGTTGCATTAGGTGCAGCCATTCAAGCTGATATTCTAGCTGGCAATAGAAAAGATATTTTGTTGTTAGATGTAACCCCATTATCATTAGGAATTGAAACCATGGGCGGATTGATGGATGTTATTATTCCACGAAACGCTAAAATTCCAACCAAAGCGGGCAGACAATATACCACCTCTATAGATGGTCAAGTGAATATGAAAATATCGGTTTACCAAGGAGAAAGAGACCTGGTGTCTGAAAACAGAAAGTTAGCAGAATTTGAATTGCGCGGTATTCCAGCCATGCCTGCAGGTTTTCCAAAGGTGGATATCAATTTTATGTTAAATGCCGATGGCATGTTAAAAGTGCAAGCCAAAGAGTTGCGCTCCAATACACAACAAGAAATTATTATTACGCCAACTTATGGCTTAACCGATGAGCAAGTGGAAAAAATGCTCTTAGATTCGATGGTCCATGCTAAAGAAGATGTAGCTAAAAGAATGATTATTGAAGCAAAGCGTGAAGGGGAACAAATGCGTTATACCATTGAAAGCTTCCTTAAAAAACATGGTCAATTATTGTCTGAATCAGAAATTCATCAAACTAATGATTTATTAAATGCATTAAATCATCAGCTTGCATCGGGAGACAAAGATCAAATATTAACAGCCATCGATGCAATAAACGAATTTACTAGACCTTTTGCCGAACGCGTAATGGATCAAGCCATTTCCGTTGCTATGAAGGGTAAATCTATCGAATAATGAAAAAAACCATTGAAATAAAAATTGCCTCCGATGTTGTTTGCCCTTGGTGTTTTGTAGGTAAGAGGCAATTGAAACAAGCCATGGAATTGTTGAAAGACGAATACCATTTTGAAATAACTTATTTACCATTTGAATTGAGTCCAGGCATTTCGGCAGAAGGCGTTAATTTTAAGCAGCACATCACCGAAAAGTTTGGAGATTTTGAGAAGTTTATTGCTCGTACCAGCATGCTTAATGAGCGTGGTGCCGCACTAGACATTGATTTTCAAATTGCTCAGATAGAAGTTTCGCCAAATACTTTTCCTATCCATTTAGTTATTCAATATGCCCATCAGTTTGGTTTACAATCGGTGGTAACGGAAGCTTTTTTCAAAGCTTATTTCGAAGAATTGATAGATTTATCTAAAACAGAAAATATACTAGCCATAGCAAAGTTGGCTGGTTTAGACGAAGAATTGTTATCTGCTGCATTACAATCGGAAGATTTAGCTTCGCAAACAAAAGATTTACAAGACAAGGTTTTGGCATTAGGAATTACTGGTGTACCCTTTTATATCATAGATAACCAATATGGTTTGAGTGGTGCAGTACCTGTTACAGAATTAGTTTCGGCTATTAGGCAAGTTTAACATACGGGCAACATATTTACCAATAATATCAAACTCTAAATTTACGGTGTCGCCAATTTGCAAATGCTGCATAGTAGTATGTTCGTAGGTATACGGAATAATAGCGACACTAAAAGTATCCATCGTCGAATCCACAACGGTTAAACTAATACCGTTTATACAAATAGACCCCTTTTCAACCGTTACGTTTCCGAGGCTTGCATCGTATGCAATGGTATATCGCCAACTGCCATTTTCAGCAATAATTGCTTGTACTTTGCCAGTCTGGTCCACATGTCCTTGTACAATATGTCCGTCCAATCGACCATTCATTTGCATGCATCTTTCTAGGTTTAGCGAATCGCCAATTTTAAAGCTGCCTAAATTAGTTTTTTGCATGGTTTCGGCTATGGCTGTAACTTCATGTTGATTGCCTTCGGTTTTTGTAACAGTTAAACAGACACCATTATGTGCAATGCTTTGGTCAATTTTTAAGGCTGCAGAAATGCTAGATTCTATTCGAAAATGATAATTATCTTTTTCTTGAACAATATTTCGAATAATTCCAACACACTCTATAATTCCTGTAAACATCTTTCGCTTATCTTATTAAATGAACAAATCCTGAATAAATTTTTGGCTGGTATCCTTTCACCCTAATTTCAGAAAAATAAATAGAATAAAAATATACACCAGTAGGTAATTCTTTGCCCGTATTTTGGTCTTTTCCATCCCAATTAATTTCTGGATCGTTGGTTTCGTATATTAATGTTCCCCAGCGGGTATAAATTTTAGTATCAAATTTACTGACAAAATTGGTGGTGTCTTTTATTGTCGTAAATAGGTCATTTATTTGGTCCCCGTTTGGTGTAAACACATTTGGAACCGCTATGTTTGGACAATTATCTACACAGATTACGTTGCTTCTTTCGCTTTCATTATTTGCCGAATCGAGGGCCGTCACAAAGTAGCAACCAGCAATAGACGTTTTTAAATTATCATCAATATAACTGGTATTGCTGTTTGGTTTTATTTCATCGGCTAATAAAGTAAATTCATCCCCTTCAAAAAAGGCTTTATAAATTTTATAAGAGACAATATCAGAAAGACAAGAATCGCTAATGGTCCAGGTCAATTCATTTTTATAAAGGGCACAACTTGGGTTAACCTGCAGAATTGGTGGACAGGGTTTTTCCGTATCGATAGGGCTTACACTCACTATTTGTGATCGGTTGATCAATGGCTCTGGAAAGCCGCCAGCGGTATAGCGGCCAACGCTTGCTATATAATATTGATAACTGAAGCCGTTGCTTAAAGAGTCGTCTGTATAAGTTGTATATCGAGTAGAATCTAATAGCTCAAATGTTGCGCTAGAATTATTATATCGGTAAATCAAATACTGCGAATTGGTCCAAGGAACAGAGTAAGAAAAATTTAAGACCACGCGATTGTCTTGAGCCAATGCAGTTAAAAAAATACTAGAAGCATTTTTACTTGTTCCGACCAATTCATTATTAGCGTATATAGCCACTTTGTACCAATGCTGAATAGCAGCAGTATTGATATTTTTATCGATAAAAATACTGTCATTTAAATTGCCTAAGAAGCCAGCAGTGCTTGAATCTATTGGGTTGTAGCTTTTGTTATCGATAGATTTTAATAGCACATATTTATATGGACCAATGTATTGATTCGTATCTAATTGGTTTGGCTTAACCCATTTAATGGTATCAATACCATCGTTAATTCCGGTTTGCGAAATATCTATATTGATAATTGCCGGCACATCTCTTGTAAGAATTTCACAGCTTTCGTTAGAAACCAAACTCTCTGCACCATCTGGGAAAGTGGCTACAATTCGATAACAATAGTTATTACCAGCACTTAAACCTTGGCCATTGTTATTGTCTGTAAAGGTTTCGGTATTGATATTGTTTATTTTCTTGATTAATTCGTAACCACCTTGTGCCGGAATACCTGTTTCGCAAGCGTTTGGCGTGTATGGGTAGGAGCCACTTTTTCTGTATATTAAATATCCATTTGCTTTGTCGCAACTTGGTTTTTTCCAATTTAAAATAACACTTGATCCAATGGCATTACTTGTTAAGTTTTTTGGAGCAGGTGCCACAACGGTTATCATCCAACTTTCTAAGTCAACTAATTTAGGAATACCATTATCTATTGCTTTAAATAAAATTTGATAAGGTTGCTTGCGCACCGAATTACAAGAAGTTTTCCAATAAAATGGTTGGGTAATAACAGAGTTTGCACTAGTATATTGATTGAATCGTATGGTGTCAGGAGGGCCTAATTTAAAAGGTCCGCCGGTTGCAGTCAACATGATCGAATTATTATCTGGATCGCTTGCGCGAATAATTTGAGAAAGGTATTCGCCCGCAACAATGCAAGTATCATGTAAATCATCAAACACAGGCGGGCGATTAAAACTTTGTACAATTTCAATTTGCATATCACGCACAATGTATCCGATTCGCAAAAACTTTTTTAAGCCACTCACAAATCGCCATTCTTCTACCATTATGGCAAAATTAAAAAGTGCCGATGCTTGATTATCAATAATTTGTGGCGTATCCCAAACCAATTGACCAGTTACGGGGTCTATACCAAAAGTGTTTGAAGTGAAACCATTTTTTAAATTAGGTAATTGAAAACCAAAAACTTCTATACCAACATCTTGTTTGCAAGGAATTAATTTAAAGCTAAGGCTATCTCCATCTGCATCGTAGGCATTTGGATTATGTACAAATAATTTATTTTCGGCACCAAAATCTATTGGTTCGTATAGCAAAACAGGAGAGTTATTAAAGCCAATAAATGGGTTAATTACCAATTCACATTCTACATAAAATGCAGTTTGTAAAGAATTTACCATATTGCTCACATTATTATTTCTGTTTGGATCTTGGTAACTAATAGTATAAGTGGCATAACCCGGAAAAGTATGTACAAATCGATACCTATTTCTTTGAATATTAGTTACTACAGTAATTTTTTCAAAGCGCGCTGCGGTGCTAGTGGTACCATCGCCAAAATTCAATTCGGCAGAAGGTCGGTCGGCATTATTAGGGTCGCTGATATCGGTAAAAGTAGTTAAAATAAATTCGTATTGTAAGGCCGAAATCTGTGTATAGCTTAATTCTCCGGCACGGTTATGTGTAGCAAATAAAAATTTACTAGTCATAAATAATACCAAGAAAAATGTAATTTTTTTAACCTTCATTCAAGCTTTAAAAATTAATTGGTCCTATTTTTCTTCCAATTAGAAGTTGTATTTTCGGAAACAAGAATCCTAGTATTTGATTTTTCTTCTTCCATTATTCGGGCCATAACATAAGCAGCAGCCTTCGCTTCGTTTTCGTCTACATGTTGCAATTTATCTGGCGTAAAATATTTTCCAACAAAATGCGTATCAAAATTTCCTGAACGAAATGCTTCGTGTTGCATTACAAATTTTCCAAATGGGAGCGTACTTTCTATACCTGTAATTTGATATTCGTCAATGGCGCGAATCATTCGCTGCATGGCCTCTTCGCGGTCTTTGCCATGGGTTACCAATTTGGCAATCATCGGATCGTAATAGATTGGAATTTCCATGCCTTGCTCAAAACCATCGTCTACTCTAACGCCTAAACCTTGTGGAATTTTATAAGTACTTAAGGTGCCAATATCTGGCAAGAAATTATTGCATGGATCTTCGGCATACACCCTGAGTTCTATTGCGTGGCCATTAATTTTTAAGTCTTCTTGCGTAAAGGAAAGTGCTTGTCCGTCTGCAATTTTTATTTGTTCTTTTACTAAATCGATGCCGGTAAT
>JAURMH010000078.1 GCA_030830805.1 Bacteroidota bacterium | reverse complement strand
TTATTTATTGATGGCCTTGGCTTGTACTTTAATTTTATTATTATTGAATAAGAAAAATGTGAGGCATTTGTTTTTTTACTTAACAATTGGTCTATTTTTATGGTATTTTATTTACCAGTCTGGAATACATGCAACCATCGCTGGTGTTATATTAGCCTTAACAATTCCCACAAATAAAGGATATAAAATATCACCGCTAGAATATCTCGAAAAACATTTAGCCAAGCCCGTTGCATTTTTGATCATGCCCTTATTTGCTTTAGTAAACACCGCCATTGTTTTAAATTCTGAGGCGTTAAATGGCGTATTCAGCCCAATTGGTTTAGGTATTAGCATTGGATTAATTTTTGGAAAAGTAATTGGCATTAGTTTGTTTACCTATATCGCCATTCAATTAAAATGGTCTAACATGCCAACACATTGTACGACTAAACATATTATTGGCGTTGGATTTTTAGCAGGTATTGGATTTACGATGTCTATTTTTATATCGCTTCTTTCTTTTTCTGATTTGCAAACGCAAACCACTGCAAAGCTAGCCATACTGGCTGCTTCAATTGTTTCTGGTATAATAGGATTTGCTATTTTACGATCAACCAAAGACTCGGAACAAATAGCTGAACCGACCATAGTGCAGCTATAGTAGCCTGCGCAAAGAAAAATAACCCCCAAATAAAACTTGGCAAATAAGTAAGCTGATGTAAATTTTTGGCATCGCCTGCATTTTTAGCGTCTTTTATACTGATGATTAAAATAATGAGGGAAGAAACCCAAGCATCAACAAATACGACTGCGCCAATTAATATGGCTGCATAGTTTTGGTATGCTTCACTGCCCTTATAAAACAATAAGCCAATAATAATTGAAACAACACTAAGCCAAACGATTCCGTATACATTGCGAACCCAAAAAATTAAATTGAGTAAACTAAGGCTAAAAAAAATAAATAAAATATAAACTGCGTGATTATAAAAAATTAAATATGCACATAGAATGGCAAACATAGAGGATCCAATATAGCCAGCCAATGAAACAAAGAATTTGGTAAACCAATTGCTCGCCTTGGTGGTGGCTAAGCCTGCGCCAGTGTGGAATAGGTCTATAGAAAGCACCTCGCCTGCAAAAAATAAACTACATGTAGCATGCGCACTTTCGTGAATGAGTGTATTAAAACATTTTAAAAATTTGCCAATAACCGGAATATAACTTAAAGCCAATGCGAAAAATAAAGCAACAATAATTTGAGTTTGCAAAGGGCTTAAACTGCTCATGTTATTTTTTTAAAGGTGAATCGGGTTCCTTAGCAAAATGTTTGAAAATTAATTGATCGGCTAAGGCAGGGAAATGTTTGGCTAACCAAATGGTTAGCTTGCCTTGAAAGGTAAGCACCAAGTTGCGTTTGCGCTGCTTAACGGCCTGCACAATTTCCAATGCTACTTGTGCAGGTTGCATGATATTTTTTTCGTCCATGGGCGATTCGCCTTGAGGCAAGCCATCTTTAGATCGAGCCATCGAACGAATATTTGATGCGGTAAAACCAGGGCAAGCAATTAAAACACTTAAGCCATTATATAAATTTTCTACCCTTACACTTTCTAGAAACCCTTGCATGGCAAACTTAGAAGCAGAATAACCCGTTCGGCCCGGAAGGCCTTTATAACCTGCAATAGAACTCACTCCTACTAATACCCCTTTCGATGCTATTAATTCGGATAAGGCATGCTTTGTACAAAATACCGTTCCCCAAAAATTAATATCCATTACTTCTGCTAATACTTTTAAATCAACTTCTTCAAAAAGGGCACGCATCGAAATTCCTGCATTATTAATTAATATATCAATTTTACCAAATGTTACTAATGCTTGATCCATTAATTGTTTACATTGAATTTCTTTCGAAACATCTGTAGCAACGGCAATCACTTGTATGCCATAATTATTTTTTAATTGCGTGGCAATTTCAAGCAGTTTAACATGATTGCGTGCTGCTAAAACTAAATGAGCTCCTTCGGCTGCAAATGCAGTAGCCAATGCCATTCCAATACCAGAGCTGGCACCAGTAATAACAACTACTTTTTCTTTTAATTCCATTTTACTCATTACCTAAATATTGATAGCCGCGCCAAATTAAAATAAGATCACTAGTAATTTGATAGTGTTTTGCATATAAAAGATTTAATCTTTTAGCAGTTGATTCGGAAACGGATTGTTTGTTTTTAATGCCATTCACTGGACTTAAAATACCAGATTTCAATTTTGGCAAATGCTTATTATCAATTACTTTATTGGCATAACCTACCCATGATTTTTCCAAAAATAAAACAGAAAATATATTTTTGAGCAATTGAAATGGAGATTTAACAAATAATAAGTGAATAGGGAAAGTCAGTATTAACAATATACTCAGCATAAAATCGAGCAATTGTTTGTTTCGTTTAGCCGCCGGTTTAGCAATAGAAAAATTTATATCAATGGTATACAAATCGCCAGGATTATCGACCGAATTACTCCCAATAATAAATAAACTTTCTTCGGGTGCTATTTTAAAATCAACTTGTGATTGATTTACTTTAGACATCGCTAAAATAATTTCTTGTAATTGAATGTCTTTAGTAGAAAAAATAATTTCATCTACTTGATAAACTTCTACCACTTCGTTTAATTGCGAAACATCACCTAAATAAGCTTCGCTTGCATTTCTATCGGGCTGCACAAAGCCAATAAAATTAATGCCTCCAACGGCATGTCTGATCATTTCTAGCACACGCTGACCTTCTTCAATTTTAGCAACAATGACTATTTTCTTTTCGGAGCTGATACCATCTAACTTGAAATTTTTTAATCCCAATGCATTCAACAAAATGCGTAAACCTACTGCAGCAATGACTGTCCAAAAAGCACCTAAAATAATTATTGCGCGAGAAAAACGCCACGCTTCATTCTGAAATGCATACATTAATCCAATGCCAATGGTTCCAATAAATAAACCACGCACTAGTTTGGAAAGT
>JAURMH010000077.1 GCA_030830805.1 Bacteroidota bacterium | reverse complement strand
GTTACCGTAGCACCTTATATGGGCGCAGATAGTGTGCAACCCTTTTTAGCATTCGAAAACAAATGGGCAATTGTATTGGGTTTAACGTCTAATCCAGGTAGTCAAGATTTTCAGATGCTTTCGTTAGCCGATCAATCCTTTTTATACGAGCGTGTTTTAAAAACAGTTAGTTCTTGGGGTACTTCTGAAAACACTATGTTTGTTATTGGTGCAACAAGAGCTGATCAATTACAAAATGTTAGAAAAATCTTACCCCATCACTTTTTGTTAATTCCAGGTGTAGGCGCACAAGGTGGTGATGTAGCTACGGTATGTGAGCATGCATTAACAGATGATGGCGGCATTTTAATTAATGTTTCTCGAGGCATTATATACGCAAGTTCACAAGAAGATTTTGCAAGTAAAGCGCAGGATTCAGCCAAAATGTATCAACAAGAGATGCAACAATTTATTAAATAAAATTTCATTATAAGCAGTATTTAAAATAACTTAGTAGCATCGTTACTAAGTTATTTTTTTTTACGTTATGCAAGAAGATTTACTGCAATTCATATGGCAATTTGGTTTGTTTCACTCCCATCGTTTAGTTACTACCTCAGGCGATTCTTTGATTATCATCCATAAAGGCAATATAAATAAGAATGCTGGACCTGATTTTTTAACAGCTAAAATTAAAATAGGTACAACAACCTTAGTGGGAAATATTGAACTACATTTAAAAACAAGTGATTGGTTCAAGCATCAACATCAAAAAGATCCTGCTTTTAATAATTTGATCTTACATGTAGTCTATGAGCATGATGTAAAAGTTTGGCCTTACTCCTTTCCTATACTCGTTTTAAAAGAACACATTAGCGAAGAAACCCTAAAAATCTATCAGGAATTAATGCATCAAAAACAAGATATTGCGTGTGCTCAGTTATTACCTTCTGTAAATGAACTTGTAAAATATAATTGGCAACATCGATTATTATTAGAGCGATGGGAAATGAAATTGCAAGATTGGAGGAATGACTTAGTAAGTAATCATAATGATTGGCAGCAATTGTTGACAAAGCGTTTAATGATCAATTTTGGACTTAATATCAATGCAATGGGTTTTGAATTATTGGCTAATGCTATACCTAGTAAACTATTGATCAAAGCACAACACAATTTGTTAGAAATGGAAGCGCTATTATTTGGACAAGCAGGTTTTTTAGAAGACAACTTTGCCGATGATTATTATCTTCAATTGCAATTGCATTATAAGTTTATTAAGCATAAATTTCAATTACAACCAATGCCAAAAAATGTTTGGAAATTTATGAGAATGCGACCTGTTAATTTTCCTACTATAAGGATTGCGCAATTAGCCGCATTGTTATGTAATACTAGTCATTTGTGTGCTCAGCTTACAGAAATTAAATCTTTAAATGACATACGATCTTTATTTGAAATTAAAGCATCAACTTATTGGGATAATCATGTTCGTTTTGGCTTAGAAACTAAAAATAAAAGCACTAAAAATTTGGGTCAAGCTGCAATTGATATTATTTACATTAATACGCTACTTCCATTTCTTTTTTTGCATGCTTCATATGAAGATCATTACGAAAAGAAAATGCTTGTCATAGAATGGTTACAGTCTATTAAAGCAGAGCAAAATTCAATTTTAGAAAAATGGACTTCTTGTTCGTGGAAGGTCGCTAATGCTTTTGATTCACAATCACTTTTGCAATTGTATAATAGCTATTGTTTGCCCAAGAAATGTTTAGAATGTGCTATTGGTTTGTCAATATTTTCCTTAAGGCCATAAGAACTCAATATTTTTAATACAATCTGGATGTAAGCTCTCCATAACGGGGCAGGTGAGAGCTGCTTTTTCTAGGATCATTTTTTCTTTTTCACTATAAATGATATTTTTCGGAAAATGCACTTCAATGTTAATTTTACCTATTCTTCGTGGTGCTGTTTCCATTATTTTCTCAACGCTGCATTGCGTATTGGTGATGTCTATATTATGCGTGTTTGCTGCAATACCCATAATGGTGAGCATGCACGATGCCAGAGCGGTAGCCACTAAATCCGTTGGAGAAAATCGCTCACCTCTTCCATGATTATCTATCGGAGCATCTGTTTCAATGGACGATCCAGATAGTTCATGCTTTGCAGTTGTTCTTAGTTCACCTAAATAAATTACTTGTGATGTCATTGTTTCAATATTTTAGTTAAATTTACAAGGTAATTTAAAGCACCCTTATGCTTTCCAACATAAAGTTATTCAAATTAATTCTTGTTTTCTTTTTATTCCTTACTTCTCTATTAATGAATACGGAAGTTGCCAAAGGACAGGCTCCTGCTATGCCTAAAACTAAAGTGATTCCTAAATCTAATTTACAACTTTCGAAACGTTTATTGAAGGCGCCTCCAATTAAGTCGGAGTGGAGTGCAGGTTTTCGTTTGCAATCTGATGGTTGGGCTTTTTTTATGGATTTTGGTAAAGCAATAAAATTAGATCCAAAATATCCAAACTACCAATATAGTACGCGTCTTTTTCAGTTAGAGTTAGCAGAAAAAGTAGATTTACGCCAAAAATTAACTATTAATGGATTGTCCTCATCATCCAATTCACTTGGTTATGTTTTTGGAAAAGTAAATAAATTTTATCAAGCTCGATTTAATTTTGGTCAACGCATAAAAATTGCAGGGAAACCAGATCCTCATAGTGCATCGGTACATTGGCTTGTTGCGGGTGGATTATCAGTAGGCATTATTAAGCCTTATAAAATTGTTGCTCTAGTTAACGATCCCATTT
>JAURMH010000076.1 GCA_030830805.1 Bacteroidota bacterium | reverse complement strand
CTTAATGGTTTGATGAACGATTGGCCGCCGAGGAGCGAGAACCAAGTGCGATGACATTGGCAACGGCAACAAGAGATGGCACTCCATCGGCTCGTATTGTATTGTTAAAAGGAGCCGATAAAAATGGCTTTTCGTTTTATAGTAATTATTTGAGTAGAAAAGGAAAAGAACTTGCCAAAAACCCATCGGCTTGTTTGGTTTTCTTTTGGCCCGAATTAGGAAGACAAGTAAGAATAGAAGGAAAGATTTTGAAACTTTCGAAAGAAGAATCGGAAGCGTACTTTGCATCGAGACCGTTTGGCAGCCAATTGGGCGCTATAGTTTCGCCACAAAGCCAAGTGATTGCTAACCGCGAAGTTTTAGACGTTGCCTACACTGCTTACGAACAAAAATTTGAAGGTAAAAAAATCCCTAAGCCAGCGCATTGGGGTGGTTATATACTGAATCCTATTGCCATAGAATTTTGGCAAGGCAGAGAAAGCAGACTACACGATCGGGTGAAATATGTTTTAATGGAAAAGGGTAAATGGAAAATTGAAAGATTAGCTCCTTAATCATGAACGAAAAAATCAGTCATTTAATTAAAGAAAGTTTTGGCGAACAATCCGTGTTAAGCAGCGATTTTAGTGGCTTACAGGGCATCATTGTGGTTCAAACAAATTTAATTGCTGATATTTGTTTGTTGCTCCGTAATCATCCAACTTGCTATTTCGATTATTTATCTTGTTTATCTGGAGTCGATTTAGGATTAGAAAAAAATCAATTTGCGGTAGTGTATCATTTAAGTTCTATTACCCTTGGTTATCAAATTACATTAAAAGTAATCATCGATCATCCGAGAGATAATCCACAATTACCAATTGTTCCAACGGTAAGCCAAGTGTGGCGTACAGCCGATTGGCACGAAAGAGAAGCATACGATTTACTGGGTATTTATTTTGAAGGTCATCCAGATTTAAGAAGAATTTTGTGTCCGGATGATTGGGAAGGATATGCTTTAAGAAAAGATTATGTAGCTGCCGAAAGCTATGGCGGATTAAAAATAAATGGGGAGGTAAAAACAAATGAATAATTTAAAAACCGACCCAAGTAAATTAAAAAATGAGGAGATGATCCTCAACATGGGCCCTCAACACCCTTCTATGCATGGGGTTTTGAGACTCGAACTGGTTACCGATGGCGAAACAGTAAAAGAATGTATTCCGCATATCGGCTATTTACATCGTTGTTTCGAAAAACATGCCGAAGCATTAAACTACCAACAAATTATTCCATTTGTAGATCGCATGGATTATTTATCCTCGATGAATAATGATCATGTATTTGTTATGGGTGTCGAAAAAATGTTAGGCATCGATCAAACCATTCCTAAACGAGTAGAATACATTAGGGTATTGGTTTGTGAACTCAACAGAATTGCTTCACACCTTATTGCCATTGGAACTTACGGTATGGATATTGGTGCCGTAACTCCCTTCTTTTTTTGTTTCAAAGAAAGAGAACATATATTAAATTTATTAGAATGGGCTTCTGGCGCAAGGCTATTATATAATTACATTTGGATAGGCGGGTTGTTTTACGATTTACCTGTTGGATTTGAGCAAAGGTGTAGCGAATTTTTAACTCAGTTTAAGCCCAAAATGCGTGAGTTAGACGAACTCTTAACCAACAATAGTATATTCATTAGCAGAACACAAAACATTGGCGTACTGCCCTTAGATGTAGCTATTAATTACGGTTGCTCTGGACCCATGTTAAGAGGCTCTGGTATTAATTACGACCTCCGAAGAATAGATGGTTATTCGGTTTACCCAGAACTGGATTTCGAGATTCCAATTGGAGAAGGAAAAATGGGTACAACCGGAGATTGTTGGGATCGATTTGATGTGCGTGTGCGGGAAATTTCAGAATCAATAAAAATTGCAGAGCAATGTATTGAAAGACTGACAAAAGAATTGAAACGCAGTCCGGAATTTGATCCAAGAGCTAAATTGCCGAAGAAATTAATTCCCAAAGCCCAAGAGTTTTATTGTAGAGGCGAAATGCCAAAAGGAGAATTGGGTTATTATTTTATTGCAGATGGAAAATCTGATAAACCTTTTAGGTGCAAAGCAAGAGCGGCAAGTTTTAGTAATTTATCGGTCTTGCCCGAATTAGCTAAAGGCGCTATGATAGCCGATTTAATTGCTATTCTGGGCTCTATAGATATTGTATTAGGAGAAGTTGATAGATAATATGCAGATTCGAATTGCGGAAATAAATGATTTAGCTGCTATTGTACATATTTACAATAGTACCATTCCCTCTCGAATGGTTACTGCCGATACGCAAAGTGTAAGCATTGCAGAAAAAACAGATTGGTTTAATAACTTTCAAGAACCCAGACCAATTTGGGTTGCCATCGAAAACGAACAAGTAATTGCTTGGTTAAGTTTCAAATCATTTTATGGCCGACCAGCTTACGCAGGCACTATCGAAATAGCCATTTATATCGACGAGCAATTTAGAGCTAAAGGAATAGGCAAAACCATTTTGCAATTTGCCATTGCAGCAGCCAAAGAAAGAAATATTCATACCCTACTCGCTTACATTTTTGAACATAATTTGCCGAGCATACAATTTTTCCAAAAAAACGGATTCGTAAATTATGGCGTTTTACCCGAAATAGCCATAATGGACCAAAAGCACTACAGCTTGGGTATATACGGTCTAAAACTATCTTAAAAAACAAAGCGCCAGGTTTTCACCCAGCGCAATTGTTAACCTAAAAAAAACAATTATTGGAAACCATCCAATTTCTATTTACTGCTTAATTAGAACGAGCAGCTTTTAATTTCAATTTTAATTTATCAACCAAAATATACATTACCGGAACTAATATTAAAGTCAGGAAGGTTGCAAAAATTAATCCGAAGATCATCGTCCAAGATAATGGGCCCCAGAATGCAACACTGTCTCCACCGAAAAATATATGTGGATTGAAAGTGGTAAATAATTTAGCAAAGTCGATATTCAAACCAACTGCTAAAGGAATCAATCCTAAAGTAGTAGCGGCTGCTGTTAATAAAACGGGTGTCATACGCGTTCTACCGGCTGTTAAAATAGCATCGTAGGTAGACATCCCCTCTTCTATTTTGAGATCGGCAAACTCCACCAGCAATATACCATTCCTTACCACAATTCCGGCTAGGGCTACAATACCAATACCCATCATAACTACAGACATGGTCATTTTAAAAATACTGATTCCTAAAAATACCCCGATAATACTGAAGAAAATTTCTGAAAGAATAATGGCTGGTTTACTGATAGAATTAAATTGAATAACTAATATTAATAAAATCAAACCAAAGGAAACCATCAAGGCAGTACCTAAAAACTTTACAGTTTCTAATTGCTCTTCTTGTTCACCTGCCATTTTAATATTCACCCCTTCTGGAGCATTAAATTGATTGATCTCGTTTTGAAGCGAGGCAACCACTTCGTTTGGCGTATAGTTACCTAATACATTTGAAGAAAGAATAATAATTCTTTTTTGTTGTTTACGTTTAATACCTCCATAAGTATTTACATATTTAACATCTGCAAAAGCTGACATCGGTACTTGACGAATCATGCCTCCCATAGCCATATCCCTGTAGGTTACGCGCATGTTTCTCAACACATCTAAATTATTTCTTTGCTCTTTTGCAGCGCGTAAATTAATTTCGTAATCTTCATTTAAATCACGGAATTTAGAAATTTCTTTACCAAATAAAGCGGTTCGTAATTCCATAGCCACTTGACCTGTTGCAATACCTTCGCGATTTGCACGCTCTCTATCAATATCGAAAATAATTTCTGGTTTGTTATTTTGAAAATCAGATTTCAACTCTTCCACACCTGGTACATTTTTATTATCTAAATAAGATTTCAAATGAGTTGCAGTTGCCATTAAAGAATCTAAGTCGTCACCTGTTATTTCGATTGATATCGGTTTTGCCGTTGGCGGGCCCGACTGCTCTTTCGAAACAGCAATTTCTGTTCCAGGTATACCTTTTACTTCTTCCCTAATTTTATTTAAATAATCTTCTGTACTTACGCCATTTCTTTCGCCATAGGGCACAAAGGCAACAGATACTTTTCCTTTATTTGGGTAATTACCCTGGTCTTCGTCTTGAGGATCGGTTACACCAACAGTTACATTCGAAATAACAGAGGCAACAATTGGATTATCTTTTCCATCTAAGGCTTTAATTACTTTTTGCTCCACTTTTTTAATCACTTCGTTGGTAGCAGATTGATCGGTTCCTACTGGTAAACTCACATATACATATACAAAGTTTGGTTGTGAGGTTGGGAAAAACACAAACTTAGGAGTCCTAACAGCCATTAATATAAAGGTGAATACAAATAAGCCTAAGGTACCTAACAATATTTTTCCGGGTCTAGCTAAACACCAAATTAATTTTTGTGTATACCAATCTTGAAATTTAGGCCAAGTATTATTTTGAAAATCACGAATTTTCTTTTCTAAATAAAAATGATGTAGTAAATAAAACAAGCCTAATACCACAATTAAATTACCAAAACCAAAATTGATTAGGTAGCCTAAAACAGCTGCTCCACCTACATATTTTAAATTCTTTTTAACTTTATTATCAAACTCCGGTTTGTGGTTTTCATCTTCGTTATGCGGTTTCATAAAATCAACAGCAAATACCGGATTGATAATATAAGCAACCAATAAAGAAGCTAATAAAGTTATAATTAAAGTAATGGGTAAATAAAACATGAACTTACCAATTACGCCTGGCCAAAATGCCAAAGGCACAAAGGGCGCAAGTGTGGTCATGGTACCCGAAAAAACAGGTAAGAATACTTCTCCCGTTGCTTGCTTTGCCGCTTGCTTAATTGGCATTTTTCCATTACCAAAAATTCTATGGGTATTCTCTATTACCACAATCGCATCGTCTACTACGATACCTAATGCCAGTAAGAAAGAGAACAATACAATCATGTTCATGGTAAAACCAATACTTGGCATAATAATAAATGCAATGGCCATTGATAATGGAACCGATAATGCCACAAATATGGCATTGGTTAAACCCATAAAGAACATTAAAATAATGGTCACTAAAACGAAACCAATAACAATGGTATTAATTAAATCATGTAATGTTTCTCTGGTTTTAGCCGATTGATCTCCTGTAATTTTAATATCTAAACCTTTAGGAAAATCTTTCTCTTGTAATTCTGCAATGATGCCGCGGATTTTATCGGATGCTTCGATTAAGTTTTCCCCACTTCTTTTTTTAACATTTAAGGTAATTACATTTTTACCATATAACCTAGCGTAACTTTCTTGCTCTTTAAAACCACTAACTACTTCGGCAATATCTTTTAAATACACAGAACCACCGGTTGGTGTTTTTACAATGGTATTAGACATTTCCAATGCATTTGGAAATTCCTTTTTAATATTTAAGGTTCTACGAACACCATCAATATTGATGGTACCGCCCGATGCCGAAATGTTTTCGTAACCAATTGCACGCTCTATATCGGTGAAAGAAATTTGGGCCGCATTCATCTTATTCAAATCTACATTGATTTGAACTTCTTGTTCTAATGCACCCACAATATCAACTCCAGAAATTTGTTTCATGGATTCAATTTTATCTTTCATGATATCGGCAAAATCTTTTAATTTTTTCAAATCAAAATCACCAGATATATTGATATATAAAATAGGCATATCCGATAAGTTAATATCGATTACACTAGGATCTTCGGGTAAATTATTAGGTAAATCAGATTTAGCTTTATCTACTGCATCTTTTACCCTTTGCTTGGCAACTTTGATGTCAACATTGGTATTAAATTCGGCGGTAATGAAAGAGTAATCTTGGTAAGAATTAGAAGTAATTCTTTTCAAACCTGGCGTAGATTTTAATTGCTTTTCAATTTGTTTCGTTACCAAATTTTCCATGTTTTGTGGCGAAGTACCTGGATAAATGGTACGCACAAATATTTTTGGAATAGTAATTTCTGGAAAATTTTCTTTTGGTAAGTTTTGATAAGCAGCATAGCCTATGATCGATAGCAGAACTGTGATCACATAAATAGCCGTCTTATTATTGATAGCCCAATTCGAAGGGCCAAATTCTTTTATTTTATCTTTCATTATAATTTAATTAAATCACCTTCATTTAAATTTTGGTAACCTGTTACAATTAGCTCTTCGCCTTCTGTTAAGCCAGTTTTAACTTCTACTGTTCCTTTGTAAATTAAACCTGTTTTAATGACTCTTTTAGACGCAACTATTTTATCGCCATTTTTTACAGCAACCATTACATATTGACCTGCTTGATCATTTTGTACAATATTCATTGGAATACTGAAAACATTTTTTGCTTTATAGTCGATAATATTCAACATCGCTATCATGTTTGGTCTTAAATCGTTGCTATTGCCAATTTTAACATCAATACTAAATGTTCTGCTCGAAGGGTTAATTACTCTACTAACAAAAGAAACTTTAGCATCAATCATTTTATTTAAATCAGGTAAACTCACACTTGCTTTATCACCAATTTTAATAGCTTTTAAATAACTTTCCGCTAATTCGGCAGTAACTTTTAATTGTTGCAAGTTGACTACTCTCATGGCAGGTCTCATTGCATTCGCCATCTCTCCTACTTTAATATCAACCTGGTCTACGGTACCATTTATTGGTGATTTTATTTTAGTCAAACTCAATTGCTCATTTGCTGTAGACATGGCACGATCTAAAGCATCTTTATTATTTTTAGCTTGTAAAAATTGAATTTCGGTGCCAATTTTTTGATCCCATAAATTCTTTTGTTTGTTATAAACAACCGTTGCCAAGTCTAAGCGATTTTGCAATTCATCTATAGATTTACGAATAATTGCATCGTCTATGGTGGCTAATAATTGTCCCTTACGCACAATTGTTCCAGGCTCTACATATACATTAGTGATTGGGCCCATGGCACGTGGTAAAATATTTACATTCTGCTCCGATTCTACTCTACCTTGAACCTCTACATAATGCGTAAAAATTCCTTTGCTTGCTTTTTGCAATTCTACAAAATGCATTTTTTTATTTTCTTCGGGGTTCTCTTTAGCTAATTCTTCTTCTATCTTAAGAATTTTACTGGCTAATTCTGATTGTTGTTTTTTCAAACTTGCCAATTCCGTTTTCTTCGAATCAGTTCCAGATTTATTACATGAAACTACTGCTACAGCTAAAACGAAGATGATTATTATTTTTTTCATATGATTTTTTGCGTATTTTTTTTCTTGATATTATTTTCCGTATGTTTTATCTAATTCTACTTTTGCAATTAGTGCATTATATAATGCAGCGATATAATTGTTTTCTGCTTCTTTTAGTGCAGTTTCGGCCGATACCACTTCTAAACTAGAACCAACACCTTGGTTGTATTTGATTTTAGCTACTCGTAATACTTCGGTAGCCAATTCCATATTTTTAGATTGGTTGTTTAACTGTCCAGTACTATTTTTAAAATTTGTTTGTGCCGATTTAGATTCTAATGATAGTGCATTCTCTATATTTTTTAAATCATTTTTTGATTTCTCGTATACTAATTTTGCTTGATTAGTTTGATAGAATTTTTTACCAGATCCTACCAATGGAATGGTTACACTTAAACCAACAATTGAAGTAGGAAATAATTTATCGGTTAATTGAGCATATTCATTGTTTTGTGCATTTTTAGAAAATGTTCCAAAAGCAGCAACTGTAGGCATTCTAGAGAAAATATTACGCTTATAATCTAATTCCATTAAACGCATTTGTGTTTTTACCAATTGATATTCTACACGAGCTTGTACATTAGCTGACTCTAGCGGCATCGTTTCTACGGCTAACACTTCATTCAATTTATCAGTTAAGATGAGCTCCGAATCAATGGGCATTCCCATTTGAAACTTCAATAGATTTGCGGTGATTAAATAAACTCTCTCTAAGTTTTCACGCTCTGTTACAATATTATTATAGATAACTGTTAATCGATCAACATCAATTTTTTCTGCAAAACCATTTTCGTAATAGGCTTTTGTATCATCTAAAGTCTTTTTTAAACGCGTTACATTTGCATCCAATAATTCTTTTGATTTTTGCACTACTAAAACAGCGTAATAGGCTTTTGTTACGGCAACCCTAGCTTCATTTTGAGTTCTTTCTAAGGCTTTTACCGTTAAATCTTTATATACATTGGAAGCTTGTAAACCCACTAAATAACTTCCATCAAAAATTAATTGAGAAATGTCTACACCATAACTCATATTAAAAGTTGTTCCAAATCTTGCTTCAATATTACCAAAACCATTCGCTGGCATTTTTATAGGATTCCCATTGCCATCTTTTACATTATTATCAATTAAAACACCATAAACAGAAGGCGAAATAAAATTCGGGATTACTTGCGTAGGAATGTCTAAAAACTTTTGTGCAGTAGCCTTACCGTTCACTTGCGGCAAACCAATAGCAATGGTTTCTTTAATTTTTTGTTCAGAAATTTGCTTGTCTAATTTTGCATTTTTTACCGCATTTTGATTTTGCATTGCATAATCAATGGCTTGTTGCAAGCTGAATTCGAATGTAGTGTTTGTTTGCGCATACATTGTATTACACAACAACAGCAACAATCCAACTAATTTAATTTTAAGATTCATTTTATATTTATTATTCTGTTATATTTTTATATTGATTGATTAATTTGTACCCTTTCAGTGTAACCATGCCATACATGAACATTTCTGTCGATTGTTTCATAACTTGTACAATGGAGAATGACGAAGGCGGAAATACATCGTATTTAAAACAGCTGTCAATTTCTGCTAATCGCATTTTTGATTGCACCAAAACATCAAAATCATTTCTGTACAAGCCTTCTTTGATACCCCTAGATATATTATCTTGAATTTCTGCTAAGACTTTTGTGTTTCTGAACTCCGAAAATTTATTCCAGATACTAGGATAATATTTTTGTAAATCGTAAAACATGATTGGATTAATACCATGCATCATTTTACCAAGTAATTCGTTGATGGCAAATTGCTCATGTATCGCATTTTCTGCAGCTGTTCCTTTACAACTTAGAATGCCATTATAATGATTTGAAATGGTCATTTCGACCGTCTCTTGAATTAATAAATCTTTGTCTGAATAGGATTGATAGAGTGTTTTTTTAGAAATCCCCAATGCTTTGGCAATATCGTCCATAGTGACACCTCTGATGCCATAAGTGCGAAAAAGCTCGTCTGCTTTGAGTAAAACCCTTTGTTGTATTTCCATATCGGCTGCAAAACTATGGAAACTTTTTAAATAATAAAAGTTTTTTTAGTTTTCATACTAAATTAACATGGATTTAACCCAAAGGTTTGCGCTGAAATTAAAAAAGCCAATTAGCGGGCTTGCTAATTGGCTTTTAGTACCTGGGGCGGGAATCGAACCCGCACGACCGATAAGGGTCACAGGATTTTAAGTCCTGCGTGTCTACCAGTTCCACCACCCAGGCATTTTGACGAATCAAAATTGGTAAACTAATTCAAAAAAAATTCCCTCCGAAGAGGGGTTTAATTTGGAGCGAAAGACGAGATTCGAACTCGCGACCCCGACCTTGGCAAGGTCGTGCTCTACCAACTGAGCTACTTTCGCTTGTGATTGTGGACTGCAAATATAGAGAATTTGACTTTTATAACAAGAAAAAGTTGAAAAAAGTACGATACAGCTAATTTACAGAATTTTAGGTTTGCTTTTCGAATCAAAAAAGCAATATTTATCCGATTCTTTGGATTTTTACTGCCACGAAAAATGGGTTCGCTTGTGTTTTTTACAAATTTACAACCAAACCATCGTAAGCCAAGGCGATGCGGCCATGATACTTTGCCAATTCTATTTCAATAGCTTGTTGTGTTCCTAATTGGTGGCTAATATGGGTAAAATAGGTTTGTTCGCAATCTAATTCCAAGGCTAATGCAATTGCTTCCTCAAAAGTGAAGTGCGAAAGGTGTTCTTCTTTTCGAAGAGCATTTAAAACTAGCACTTTAGATCCTTTTATTTTTTCTTTTTCTTCGGCAGTAATTGTTTTTGCATCGGTGATATAAGTAAAATCTTTTATGCGAAAACCATATACCGGCAGTTTATAATGCATTGTTTGAATGGGTGTGACTGCAACACCTTGAATATGTAAGGTACTTCCATCAATATCATTTAAAATAACCCGTGGTAAACCTGGATATTGAAGGTCAGAAAAAATATAAGCAAATTCGTTTTTTAAAGCTTGCTGTACCCTGCGCTCGGCATAGAGGTCTATTTCCCTATCGTGTTTAAAGTTAAAGGCTCTGATGTCGTCTAAGCCAGCTACATGATCTTTGTGCTCGTGGGTAAATAGGATGGCATCTAATTGCGTTACTTTTGCTCTTAACATTTGATACCTAAAGTCGGGACCGGCATCAATAACCATCACTTTATCGTGCAACTCAAACATCACCGAACTACGCAAGCGATTGTCGCGAGGATCTTGGGAAGTACAAACTACACATTGACAAGCGATCACTGGAACGCCTTGAGAAGTACCCGTACCAAGGAATGTTACTTTCACGATGCGAAACTTTCTTGTTGAATGGCGTTTAAAAATTTTACTTGTGCTTCTTCGAGATTACTCAAGTCTAAAGTTAACTGCGCAATAATTTCTGCTAAAGCAGCCACTTTCACATCGGTAGTGGCAAATTTATTAACCACCACCACTTTAGCCGCTAAAAGTACGCAAGAGCCAGGTTTGAAATTTCCTCTTTCGTAACGAACTTTATAACCTAATGCTTTGAATAAATCTTCTATTTTATCGAGAGTTGATTGGTTTGCTTTCATCTGTATGCTTTTGCTTAAACTATCTTAAATCTACTAATTCTACGCCAGGATATTTTTTAGGATCAAAAGAAAAAGTACTAGCGGTTGTTGGGGTATTGGCTTTGAAACTCTTAATAGCGTAGGTATATCTGTTGCCATTTTTATCAAAAATAATACTCTTCACTAATTGCTTTGATGCCTTATCGACGCTTAATTTTATTTTAAAAAATGCTTTTGATTTATCGGTTGGGGTTAGTTCTAAATTTTGTAAAACTTTTGCACCAGCGTTGTTTTCATTTACAAATTTAATCAAGAAACCTTTATCGTACATGGTAAAAATTTCGGCTGGCTTTATCCCCTCCTCATTCGCATCTACCGAGTTTACTTGTACTTCTTTTGCTTCTTTCATAATGGTCCAAGTTGTTTTACCATCACAAATAACTTCTTGACCTGCTATATTTAATCTATATTTTGCCCCAGATAAAATTAAATTTCCGGTTTGGGTTTCCTTAATTTTTGCAGCAGGATTTTCTAGTGTATAAGCAAAATCTACTGTAATAGATTTATAACTTTTGTATTTTGCACTTACTCCAGCTAAAATAGCATTGGCTTTTTTATCTACTTGCGCAAAACCAAAATTTACTTGTAAAAAAATTAAAGCGATTATTAATAGACTACACTTTCTCATGATATTTTTAAACAGCATTAAGCTTTAAGATTTATTATTATTAATAATGGTATTGATATGTTGCTCTAAAGAATACTCGTCTTTTATGAGCACCTCTCTGGCTTTAGAGCCTTCAAATGGACCCACAATGCCAAAGGCCTCTAGTTGATCAATAATTCGACCCGCACGGTTATACCCTAATTTTAATTTTCTTTGAATAAGTGAAGTTGATCCTTGTTGGTGCATTACAATTAACCTTGCAGCATCTTCAAATAAACTATCTCTTTCGTCTGGATTAAAATCTTTTGAACTTCCTTCGGCAGTTTCGTCTACATATTCTGGCAAAATATGCGCACTTGCATAGGCCCTTTGTGAGCCAATAAATTCTGTAATTTTTTCTACTTCTGGGGTGTCAACAAAAGCACATTGCAGTCTAATAATATCACTACCAGTTGAAAGTAGCATATCGCCTCGACCAATTAATTGTTCTGCTCCTCCTGCATCTAAAATAGTTCTAGAATCAATTTTAGAACTTACCCTAAATGCTAAACGCCCAGGAAAGTTTGCTTTGATGGTTCCGGTAATTACATTGACAGATGGTCTTTGCGTAGCAATTACCAAATGAATACCAATGGCTCTAGCTAATTGGGCCAACCTTGCAATAGGCGTTTCAATTTCTTTACCAGCGGTCATCATTAAATCGGCAAACTCATCAATTACCAAAATAATATAAGGTAAATAACGATGTCCTTCTTGCGGATTTAATTTACGGCCAATAAATTTTACATTGTATTCTTTTAAATTTCTTACATGTGCGTCTTTTAATAACTCGTAACGCTGATCCATTTCTATACACAAGGAATTTAAAGTATGTACTACTTTTTTAGTGTCGGTAATAATAGCATCACCATCACCTGGTAATTTTGCTAAGAAATGTCTTTCAATTTTTCTAAATAAAGTTAATTCTACTTTTTTAGGATCAACCATTACAAACTTAATTTGCGATGGATGTTTTTTGTATAAAAGAGAAATTAATAAAGCGTTAATACCAACCGATTTACCTTGACCCGTTGCACCAGCCATTAATAAATGGGGCATCTTAGCTAAATCGACAATATACACTTCGTTTGAAATGGTTTTACCTAAAGCAATTGGTAAATCCATGGTAGTGGTTTGGTATTTCTCAGAAGCCAACACCGAACGCATCGAAACCATTTCTGGATTTTGATTCGGTACTTCTATACCTATGGTTCCTTTACCCGGAATAGGTGCAATAATACGGATACCCAAAGCAGATAAACTCAAGGCAATGTCGTCTTCTAAATTTTTAATTTTAGAAATTCTTACACCAGCTGCAGGAACTATTTCGTATAGCGTAACTGTTGGACCAATCGTCGCTTTAATTTTTGCAATGTCAATATTATAATGTCCGAGTGTTTCAACAATCCTGTTTTTATTGCGCTCTAATTCTTCTGTATTTACTGCAATTTTATTGCTCCCATAATTTTCTAATAAATCGAGGGTTGGATATTGATAAGAAGATAAATCGAGTGTTGGATCGTACTCACCTAACTCTTTTACCAAATTTGCTGCTAAAATATCGGTGTCGGTCGGACTTCCAATTTCTGGAGTAGCTTCGGGCGCTACAATAGCCATTTCTAAAGGAACTTCTTCGGCATCTATTGGGGTTGATTTTTTATACGAAACCGTTTCGAATGCCTCTTCTGACGATTCGGTTTCGGGTTCCGTGTCCATATCGCTTATTAGCTCCATGCTATCTTCTGCCTGTTTTAAAACCGGCATTTGTGCTTCGTTCAATGGTTTATTTAAAATTGGAAACTCAACCGATGTAGGTTTTGCTTCAAATTCTGGTTTAATTATTTCTGCCTTGCGATTGGCTTCTACAGGCAATAAGGCTTCTTCATCAAGCGTATCAATAATTTTCTTTTCAACCTTTTTGATAGGCGATTTAAATTCAAAATTATAAGCAATGACTAAACAACTTAAACCAGCAAAAATCAATAAGCCTGCAGTACCAATTTTACCTAATATGGCATTTAAAAAAGCATTAATGGAAATGCCATAACCGCCGGCCAAAAAGTAATAATCTGTTTGAACAAAACTAATAATGAAACCAATAGTTGCAGAGATGAAAACCAATAGGAATAAGGAATAGGCGATACTTTTAGAAATATTCAGTAAAGCAACTTTAAATAAAATTCTAAAGCCTAATAGAAAAAAAGTAAATACAAATATAAATGAAGCTATGCCAAACCATCTATGAATAAAAATATGCGAAATTAATGCACCCGTTATGCCAAGCCAATTTTCTACTTTATTGTTTTGGGCATCAAAAAGAATATTAAGTCCCGCATTGGCAACCACACTTTGGTCATCTTGCCAGGTTAATAAAAAAGCACAAAAAGCAACAAAGAAATAAAGTGAACATAATAATAAAAGTAAACCCGAAATTTTTACAGCGCGTCCGTCGGTAAAGAAATCTAAAAACGAAAAAGACTTTTCATTTTGTTTCGCTTTTGCAGCGTTTACCTTCTCCGATTTTTTAGGCGCAGTATTTGCAATTGAAACGGGTTCCGAATCTTGCTCCTGTATCTCTGATGGTAATGGTGATTTTAATTTATTAGCCATTATTTTGCTTTAAATGCAAATATAAATTTATAAAAATTGCAAAATGTGTATGTGAAGAAGTTTTTCTGATTTATCAAGATATCCACAATACGCTTATTATCTTCAGTAAATCAAGAGATTACGCAAAGTAATATGTCATTAAAAACGAGCTTTAGAAGCGATTTGAGCTTAAAATTTATTCGGATAGCAATTCTTCGGCAAAACTTTCCATGTGTATACCATCAAAATTACCCGAGCTCATTAAAAGTAAATTGCAATTTTCCCATCGTTTTGCCTTCAAATAAGCTTGCAATTTATCCGATTCGGTAAAGACCATTAAATCTTCCCGCGCAAAAGCGGCAGTAACTTGTTCGATGCTAATGGGTGCTAATTTTTTATGTGCTATAGTATGTGGATTGAAATATACAATGGCCTGGTCTGCGGTATTCATGCAACCATTATATTCTTTTAAAAACTCCGCGGTTAAACTACTAAAGGTATGCAACTCCATACAAGCAATTAACTTTCTATTTTCAAATTGATTTTTAACAGCAGCTGTAGTTGCCATTAATTTAGAAGGAGAATGTGCAAAATCTTTGTATGCATTACAGGTTTTATTTTTTGCAATTAGTTCTAATCGTTTAGAGGCGCCATTAAAAGTTTGAATATGCTGGTAGAAATCTGATTCGGCTAAACCCAATTCTATACACACCAATTTAGCGGCGTTTAGATTTTGCAGATTATGATCTCCAAAAATTCGCAAAGGCACTGCAGCTGCTGCTGTAGTTAAATAGGTAATGCCTTCTGTGGTGCTTGCATCATGTGCTAAATAAGATATTTTGCGAATGTCGGTTCTAGGGTGTTGCTTAACTAAATTGGTTAACACCGCATCGTTTGCCGAATAAATTAAGACCGCATTGGGCTCCAAAGTATCGATGAATTGTGAAAATTGTTGCAAATAAATTTCGAAGGTTGGGAAAACATTGATGTGATCCCAGGCTATGCCACTGAGCACCGCAACATGACCTTTGTACAAATGGAACTTTGGTCTGCGATCTATGGGCGATGATAAATATTCGTCACCTTCTAAAATAATTGTTTTCGCATCGTCGGTTATTTTAACCATGGTATCGAAACCACGCAATTGCGCACCAACCATATAATCTATTGGAAAATGATTAGCTTGTAATACATGCAAAATCATGGCTGTAATAGAAGTTTTGCCATGGCTACCTCCTATCACTACGCGCTTCTTATCTTTCGATTGTTCGTATAAATATTCGGGGTAAGAAAATATAGGCAAGCCCAATTCCTTTGCTTTCAATAGTTCTGGGTTGTCTGCTCGGGCATGCATTCCTAAAATTACCGCATGTAAATCGGGTGTAATAGCTGCTTCGTTCCAACCTTCTTTTACTGGCAATAATTGATAAGATGCTAGACGCGATTTAGAAGGTTCCACAATTTCATCGTCCGAACCTGTTACTTGATATCCTTTTTTATGCAGCGCAATGGCTAAATTATGCATGGCACTTCCGCCAATAGCAATAAAATGTATTTTCATTTATTTAATTTAAAAAGATCTTACAAAATCTAACTTTCTTTTCATCGCAGAAATACTAAAAGGAGAGTCTCCTTTTGTTTTTTCTGTTAATATTTTATTGAAATCGGCATTCGAAGAAATAGCCTCCATTTGTCCTTGACGGAAAGTATAGAAATACCATACATCTGGTGTTACTTCAAAATAAATATTCAGCACATTTCCACTTCTCTTTCTCACAATTTCTAGATAGCCTTTAAATGTTTTATTAATCGTTTTATCATAACTACTCATGATGCCTATTTTATCGGTAGTAGAGCGCCAAGACCTGCGTGTTTGATCCCATGCAATTTGTGCATCTGAAATAACCAATCCGCTATTAAATAACTTAGGTAAATTATAAGGGCCACCTTGATGTAAAGCAGTGATAAATTTATTACTTTCTTTAGCTGGTAAAAGTTCTGCTATGGACTTATCAAAAGCAGTTCTATCTATTCGGTCTTGATCGGCTTCATATCCATTTAAATCGATGTCTTTATGCATCAATAGCGTCGCATCTTTTAGAAACTCGAAATCTAAAGCAATCACTAAATCTGCAGTAGATAAATTCTCGGTTACTTTACTACTTACATTTCCCGCACTTACTATTTTTAATTTAGAACCAAAATCTACTCCTAAATTAATTGGCCCTTCTGCAAAAACTGTTTCGTTTTCCTCATCAAAAGTATAATACGCTCCTTTTAATGCCGAATCGTAGAGCTTATCGGCTTGTGCAATTTTAAATAACTTTTGCTGCTCGTCGTAAATCAAACTGCCTTCTACATTGAGCACATCCACATCGTTTGGCTCAATTTTCTTACTCAAGAAAGTACCGTAAGATTCGTAATTAGTAATACCGATATGTACACCCGAGGCGATTTTATTTTTATTCTCATCACGCGGATCGTTGATGGCTAGTTGAACCGTATCTGGATTAATGAATCCTTTGTACCTAAAATATTGCGATTTAATCACAGCACTTTTAGTATTTACTTTTACAAAGCCATCGTAATCTAAGTAAGGATTTGCAGCGCGTAAATACACATCACCTTTGTATTTTAATTTAGCATTTAATAAAAATTGCATACTATCTGCAATTTGTCCTTTACCTAAAGTGGCAAAACCAGAATCTACTTTAATTTCGTTGAAATGAATAATTTGCCCAAGCGTATCTTTCTTTGTTTTATATGCATAATAGGCATTGGCATTGTATTTCCTTCTGGCATATATATCCACTTTGGCATCAAATAATTCGTGGTATTGGGTTTCTACATTGGCTATAATAACAGCGGTATCTAATCGCCTAATAATTGCATCACCAAATATTTCTACATGCGCATCGTGTGGTCTAATTTCGGCATCCGCCACCCTAATTTTTTCAGCGCCATCAATTTTTAAATCGACCGATCGTAAATTATATAATGCATGATCCACTTCGAAATGCAAGGAATCTTGTAATGGATGCGTAGAAATAAATGAATAAGCATCTGCTGGCGTATTGCCTTTAGCAAAAGTAATTTGTTGTAAATCGAAATACCAAATAAACTCGGGTAAAGTGGTAGCGTAATTATTAGCAGGAAACTTTACCAAACCATTACGCTCATTGGTTTTGAAACTACCTTGTTTTGCAATAAAATCAATTTTTGACTGTACATTACCCGCTTCTAATGCCAGCTTAGTGGTATCAATTGCATTAATTTTAGCAATACTTTGTGCCGCTGTAAAATCATCTGGATTAAATACAAAATCACGAGAAAAAATAGCAGCGCCTTTAATATTCGACCAACCATTTCCGTTTAAGGCAGTAGGCGTATAACAAATCGTTCCATTAAAATTATTCTTACTAACATACAAATCTGTTGGAAAAGATAAACTTTTCACAAACATACTGTCTTCGTATGGCTCCCAATGCATATAAGATTGAATAGATTTAGCCATTGGATGCGTTGCTTTTCTTTTTAAATCAAAACGATCAATGGCTGCATTCATCGAATCCAATAAAAACAAAAACTGATCCGAAACAGTAACAGAGGCTAAATAATCTATTTTACCTTTTCCAAATAAGCCTTTATCACTTAAACGAATTTGATTTTCGTAAGTACCTTTGCCTTTATACAAAGGATAACCGCCTTGAGGGGCATAAGTAACAAAACCCAGTGAAGTATCGGGTTGGTAGGTTAAAGTCTCGTCAAAGTCCGGAAATATGCCTCCTGAATGAAAATTACCAGGGAAAGTTAAACCTGCAGTCGAACTAATATCGTCCAAGCTGTCTATCATGAAAGGATTAATTTTAAAATAAAAATCTGCGCGCCTATATACACCCTTTTGAACATATGGGTAATCGTAATATACATAAGAAACACTGTTCGCTTGAAACAATGGATATTGTGAATACTTTTTTAGCCCAGATTTATTATCCATATCATCGATGTACAATACCCCGTTAATATCTCTCAATACTGTTTTTAAACTAATTAATTCTTTTTGTCCATTAAAATTTTCTTTACCCAATACTTTAATTTTCATCGAATCTACTTTAGGCATATCGATGGTAAAGCGATTGTAATTAAAAGTAAAATTGGTTCCATAAAAATCGAGTGTTCCGGCATGTACCTTTCCGCTAAACTCCATATCTCTATTGGCTTTCACCTTTAATACACCTGCAGCTGGACGAATATTTACACTTTGCGAATCACTTAAAAATATTTGCGATACCCCAACTATATCTAAATCTTTGTTGAGTAAATTTAACCGCGCATTGATACTTTGATCCGACAAAGAGGCAAAGCGAATAACATCATAATCTAATTTACCAGCTTCATTTTTAATGTAATTAAATGTTTTTTCTTTTACATAAATCCATCCTCTGTTTTCGTTCAATCCTATATAACCCTCTGCCAGTAATGATCGTAGCAAACCAATCACATCTTGCTCTCTTAATTTTACAGCAGCAGCATAACTAGCAATACTTATTTCATTTGTTTGTTGTTGTGTGGCTAACCTTTTTAAAATTGTTAAAGGATTTATATCTGCAATACCCGAAACTTTTCTAAAATTGGCAAGCTTATAAAAATTCTTAGACTCGAAATAAGACTCTTGCTGAAAGTTTCCTTTAATCATGCCCATCTCTATCTCTGTTTTGTCTATATCCCACTGCATACGCTCTACTTCAAAGGTCATTTGATGGTAAGAATCAAAAAATGAGGCAGCAGCAATACCGTCTTTTTTACGTAATAATACCACTTGTCTTTGCTTTGCATTAAATCTAAATTCAATGCCAGGATGATAAATAGAATCTTCTGCTAGGTAAATCGCCACCTCGGCAGGCAAAGAGATAATTTCTTCTTTTTGTAGAATAAAGGCATTAGAGAAAGTTTTTAGCGCCACTTTATTATTTACAAAAATAGCGATGGATGCTTTTTGGTCGTCGTTACCAATGCCGTAAAGCTTACTACCAGCCATACTAAAGCCACCGTTATAATCTACATTTTTAAAAAAATCTTTGATATCGTAATTTCTTTCGTATGCCGTAAACTTTGGATAAGTGGCATTTTCTGGCGTGTTATTGGTACTTAAACGATCTTCGAATCGGCCAATTAAAGGTGCTTTAAATAATTGTTTGTGGAAAAAAGAAACAGAATCGGCCGCAAAATCGGCCTTAGTACAATCAATGGTATAATTTTTTAAAATAGCATAAACCACCAAAGAATCCAAACCACCTCTCGTCCAATTTACCAAGCCTGAACTCGCTTTCCAGGTTTTGGTTAAAGGATAATAAACACCTTCTGTTTGGTAAATAACCGAACGATCTCCTCTCGAAGTTGTCATTAAATTAATTTTTCCAATGGTTTTAATTTTAGGAATCGAATCAAAAACTAATTCATAATTTGTGCTATTAAAAAACCATTGCACACTTTTCGAATTCATTAACATTTGACCCTTAAAAAAATCTGCCGTAAAATTTAAAAAACGACTTGCATTTTTATTTTTCTGAGGAATTAAAGCATTTAAAATTTCGCTTGTCTTAGCAAAGGCAGGTTTGTACTCGCTTAGCGCAATGTCGTTATAGGTCAACATCCAATCCAGATATTCTGGTTCGGCTTTCATTTTGCGAGTAGCCATTTTACTTGCCAAGGAAAGTAATTGCTTTTGCTGATTTGCGTCGAATACTAATTCGTAATTTTTTTTGAATATTTGAAATGCATTTTTTGTTTCCTCGTTTACTTTTGCATCTCTAAAATACTCGTTTAATTCTGAAATAAATTTTGCAGGATCG
>JAURMH010000075.1 GCA_030830805.1 Bacteroidota bacterium | reverse complement strand
CGCTTTTGCACAAGTAGGCACTCTGCAAGAAAATCCCTTTTCAAAAGAAAACTATACCGAAGCAAAGAAATTAGAACGCTTGGTTTACAATACCATTTTACCTTATTTAAAAGGCACCAACTTTTTAGTAGATGTAAAAATAAAATCGCCACAATTTGTAATGGATTCGGTAGTGCCAATTTTAGACACTACCATGTCGGTCGACTATTTACCAGGTGTAATGGATGGCTCAAATGTAGTGACCAACGACGAAGGTGTATACGCGCCTTTCAATATTGGTAGTGGTAAACAAAAAACAGTTTTGGTAGTAATGGATACTTGCTACGATTCGAATGCACTAGGTTTTATTGATCAATTAATCAGAAACTCTATTCCATTAGATGCGGCCAATGGCGACCGATTAATTGTTCAGTCGCAAGTTTTTCCGCCATCGCCAAATGCATATCAAGATTTTCAAAAGGCAGGTGCCAATGTTGCAGCTTTAAGTCAAATGCCTCCGCAAATGATGCCGCAACCTCAACAACAACCGCCTACAATTAATCAAACATTTCCTCAAAATAGCAAAGCAGAACCAACAGCTCCAGGAGCAGCAGGCTTAAGCCTTTCTGCCTTTCTACCTTACTTAGCTATTTTATTAATTATAATGGTGTTTGCTTTTGTATTGCTTTATTTATTATTAAAGCCAAAGAAAAATACGAAAGCCGAAGAAGCACTACAAATTTTACATAGCAAAGTAGAACAATTAGAAACAGCGCAAAAAAGTCCTGCTATAAACAACCAAGAAGAAAACTTAGAACAATATGCAAGACTTGCAGAAATGCGCTCTTATGTAACTAAAGAATTTATTAGCAATAAAGCTAAAGTAGCAGACCTGTTTAATAATTGGGTAGAAGAAGACGAACGCAAAGGCTTACAAAAAATTGTCAATATTTTAAAAGCAACTAATCCAAAATTATTGCCTTTTTTAAATTCACATTTATCTAAAGACAATTATAATTATGTAGAAATATCATTAGACGATACGCCTACTATTGTTCCAGAAGAACAGTTAAAACAAATTGAAGAATTTAAAAAAGAGATTAATACTTTACCATCTGCTCCTAAAACAAAAGAAAGAGATATTTTTCATTTCTTAAATCAATTAAACGAACAACAAATTATGTTCTTGATTAAAGAAGAAAGTGAAGAGCTTGCTGCAATTGTTTTAGCGCAATTGCCACCGAAAAGAAGTATGGGTATTATCCGCGATTTTGATAGCACCAAACAATCGATCATTCTTCAAAAAATGAGTAGTATAAACGATTTATCCGTGGCGGTTTATAAAGAAATTGCTTCTTATTTTTCTGCCAAAGCAATGGCCATGAATGATATGAAATATGTAAGCTTAGACGGCTTAAAAACCATCACCGGTTTATTAGATACCTTACCAACTGGTGAACAAAAAAAATACATCGACGAATTGGCTGGATACGATTTAGACTTAGCTAGAAAAATTAAAGAGCGCTTTATTACATTCGAAGAAATTTTTGAACAAGAAGATATATTCTTACAACGTGCATTAGAAGAAGTAGAGTCTGTAACTATTGCCAGAGCTTTAATTAATGCCGACGAATCAATTGTCGAAAAACTCGTTAACCTACGTCCTAAACGTGAGCAATTATTAATCAAATCTGAAATTGATTACAATAAAGATTTAGCTTTAGAAGAAATAGAAAAAGCTAGAAAAATAATTCTAGATAAACTGAAAGGGAAACTTACTGCATGAAATTAGTTAGACACTTAGTTATACTGCTTATATTATTAAGTACAGAACTTGCATGGTCGCAAAAATACGATGTGCAAACCATGTTAACAGAATACGAAGAGCTATTGCTGAATGTGGGCGCGTCAGTTAATGACATTCCTTTTTCTGCCAGAAGAATTGCGCTCTTTGACGTTACTTCGAAATCTGATAAGCCAATTATTATCACTCAAAAATTATTGCGCTTACAATTAGAAGATGTGTTGAAGAAAAAAGCCTTTAGCGTAATTTCTGTTCCAGAGTTCGAGAAAAAAATGATATTGAAAATTGACGGTAACGATTCGCTAATTAAAATTGACAATCAAAGCAATATCAGTACCTATAGACAAAACCCCGATGCACTAGATGCGGTGTGCAAAAAATATGGTGTGCAAAGTTTAGTAGACTGTAGTTTGTTTTTTGACAGCACCAACGGATTTGTGATGAATATTAGATTTGTAAACGCTGTTAGTAGAGAAGTGCTTTGGAACGAAACCTTATATACCCGATTAAAAGAATCTACCTTTAAAGCGCGCAAACAGTTAAACGTGGGGGTTGCATTTAATGGTATTAACAATTACATCGAGAACAGTAAAATATATATTGTGAAATCGATGTCGACTTCCAATTTTGTGGAATTTATTTACGATCAAAATACTTTGCCAGACAAAAGCGCTTTCTTTGGTTTATATGCAAGACTAAATTATTATAACTTTGAATTTGCTACTACAAACGCTTCTGTAGGTACAATGTTAGGTACAGCCTTAATTCCATCGGCTGGCTTAAGAGGTTCTAAATATTTTGCACCCAAACAAAGATCAACAAGCTATTGGTTAGAGTATCAATATAGTGGTGGCGTTTCTTTTTATAATAAAGTATATGTGAATGCTGCTATGGCGTTAAATGTTAACCTTACCAAAAGTTTTGGTATGGGTGCGCAGGCAACCTATGGTTTATATCCAGCAGTATTCAAAAGAGAAACAGCTTCTGTTACTCTAAATAATTTAAATTACGCGCTTTATTTATCTTATAAATTTTAATTAAAGATGATGATGAGATTTTATACCAACACCTTTTGTTTTATAGTCGCGTTTTGTTTATTTGCTGGTATGGCTTTTGGGCAAGCTAATCCTTTTCAAAAAGTAGATACTACCAAAGCGCGTTTAAAAATAAAATACAAAAACCAAAACTCTGCAGTAGATTTAGCTTTAGACGTAAATGAACAAGAATTTTATTTAGAATTTAACGGGAAAGATTTACAAAGTAATTTAATGAACCCCGAAGATACGATTGTAAAAAAAGATAAAAAAACAGACTTGTCAAAAGCTGATAAAGAACCGGTTAAAAAAATCGATGCGAACAAAATGTTGCGCTTTTACCGTTTAGCACAAGATGCTTATTCGAAAAAAACCTACGATATTTCTTTATCTTATATAGATAGCTCTATGTTTTACGGCGAATCTTCTGATGCGCTTGGTTTAAAGGGTAGCGTGTACTTTACTAAAGGCGAAGTTGAATTAGCTAAGCGTGTTTGGGAACAAGCTAAAGTGTTAGACAAAGATTTTAAAGTTCCTGTTATTAACCAAAAATATATTCGCAAATGAAGTTTTCCATTCTATCGTTTTTTTGGATAATTTTTTCTTTAAGTTTATTAATGACGGGTATCCTAGATATCATTGGCATTATTCCATTAAAAGAACATTTTCCATATTTATTTATCAACCGATTTTTAGACTTACCCAGTTTTTTAATTGTAATGGGTGGTTTATTAACCAACGCCTTTATTATTTATCCAAGTAAGCTCATGCGAACGGCCTTTGCTAAAATGAGTCAAACTTTTCATCAGTCCATAAATACCCAAAAGGTTTTACAAAAAGACATTGAATCTATTGTTGCTTGGAGTAATGAATATAAAACTAATAGATTAGAGTTTTTACGAACCATACAAGACAAACAAAAACACGATTTTACTTCTTATTTGTTTTCTTTAATAAGTACAAACTATTCGATAGACGAAGTAAGGGTAATTGGCGAAACCAGTATAGACGAAAACTATTCGAACAGCCATAAGGTTTCAGAAGTATTAAAAAACATGGGCAACTCAGGTCCTGCATTTGGTATGTTTGGTACCTTGTTTGGATTGGTTTATATGCTTTCGAGCTTAGACGACCCTTCTAAAATTGGACCAGGTTTAGCAACAGGTTTATTGGTTACTTTATACGGTGTAACTTTTACCCACTTATTCTTTTACCCGGTTTCTAAAAAAATTATGTTGAGTGCCGATTATAATAAAATTCGCGAAGAGTTAATGTTAGAAGGCGTGCAACTCATTGCCGAAAATAAATCGCCGCTATTTATCAAGGATAAATTACAAACCTATTTAGATCGCTCGTATACTATCAAGCAATTAAAAGCTGAGAATAAGAAGTAGTCGGTATGGCCAGAAAAAAAATTCATGTCGAAGAAGAAAATGAGAATTGGCTGATTACCTATGCCGATACCATTACAAATTTACTGGCCTTTTTCGTATTGATTGTTTCTGTATCTACTATCGACCAAACTGCTTGGTCTGAAGTAAATAATTCGGTAAAAGAAAAACTGAATCAAAAAGAAGTAAAATCTAGTTTAACTCAAATTAAAGAAACGCTAGATTCTGTTTTAATGACAGAAAAAGCAGATAGTTTAGTAGATATTAAACTAGATGCCGATGGTATTAAAATGAATGTACTGAGTAAGGGTATGTTTAATTCCGGCGAAGCAGAATTATTAGACGATGGTAAAAGTGTGGTAGATAGAGTAGTTAGCGCCATAACTAGTTCTGATATTAAAAATTTTAAAATTGATGTGGAAGGTCATACAGATGACGTACCTATTTCAAACGATTTCTATAAATCCAATTGGGAACTCAGCACTTCTAGGGCCTCCCATACTATTCAATATTTAATAGATAGAGGCGTAGAGCCAGCAAGGTTAAAGGCTTCTGGATATGGCGATACTAAGCCTATTAAACCAAACAAAGATGCTATAGGTAAGCCAATAGACAAAAACAGAGCTTTCAATAGAAGAGTAGTACTCCGAATTTATTATTAACTATTTCCCCATTGGCTAAGAAACTCATTTTATTTTTTGCCTGCTTTTTGTTTTCTGCATTTTTGTTTTCGCAAAAAAATAGCATCGGAAACAAAACACATACTTATTTTTCTTGTATAGAAGCCTATCAAAGTTTGACTAAAAAATATGCGAATATTTCTTTAGAAAATATAGGCTTAACCGATGCAGGGTATCCTTTGCAATTAATAAAAATTACTAAGCCCAACAATTCAGTTAATAAAGTTAAAATTTTAATTAATAATGGCATTCACCCTGGAGAGCCCGAAGGTATTGACGCTTCTGTTTATTTAGCCGCTGCATTATTAGGCGAAAAAAATGTGCTTTTCCCAAACGGTTTAAATGAGGCGCTCTTAAATGATTGTGAAATTTTTATTATTCCTATTTATAATATTGATGGTGCACTAAATAGAAATTCGAATTCGAGGGCTAATCAAAATGGACCAGAGGCATATGGTTTTAGAGCTAACGCTAGAAACTTAGATTTGAATAGAGATTTTATAAAAATGGATTCGAGAAATGCATTTGCATTCGTCGAAATTTTTCAAAAAATTAAGCCACACATTTTTATCGATACGCATACTAGTAATGGCGCGGATTACCAACATGTGCTTACCTATATTGCCACTCAAAAAGATAAGCTAAGTCAGCCTTTGGCTGAACTAATGACAGAGCAACTTGTTCCTGCCATTGTAAATTCTTTAAATGAGAAAAAATGGAATCCTATTCCTTATGTAAATGCATGGACAGATAGCCCAGATGCAGGCTGGTCGGGCTTTTACGAAAGCCCTCGATATGCCAGTGGTTATACCACATTGTTTAATTGCATTGGCTTTACAGTAGAAACGCACATGCTTAAACCTTTTGATCAACGCGCTGCTGCTACTGCCGATTTTTTAAAGGCAAGTATCGAAAATTCTGTGCGCTTAAAAACTGATATCATCGCTGCAAAAGAAAAAGCAATTGCATTAGATTCGCAAAAAAAATATTTTCCATTAAACTGGAAAGCAGACTCTAGCAAAAATAGTTTGATAGATTTTAAAGGATATAGCGCAAAACAAAAACCATCGCTGCTTAGTGGTAAAAATCGTTTATACTACGATAGAAATGAACCCATCAATACGTCTGTAAAATATTTAGACAGCTACCAGCCGACAGATTCTGTTGCAAAGCCTTTTGCCTACCTCATTCCATTTGCTTGGAAAGAAGTAATTGAAAGATTACGCGCTAATCATATTAAAATAGATAGTATTGGGCAAGAGTTGAGCAATTTAAAGGTTCAATGTTATTATATGTCGCAGTACCAAACCCTTAACAAACCATACGAAGGGCATTATTTACATTATAACACCAAGCCTGTTCGTAAAGAACAAATGCTAAATATTTCGGCTAATGATTTTATAGTATATACCGATCAAGTAGGCGTTCGTTTTTTAATGGAAACCTTAGAACCACAAGCCATCGACTCTTATTTTAATTGGAATTTTTTTGATGCCTGTTTAGGACAAAAAGAAGGTTACTCCGATTATGTGTTCGAAGATTTAGCAGCTGAAATATTAAAAAAAGACACTGCATTAAATGGTTTATTGCAAGCAAAAGTAAAATCAGACCCTGCGTTTGCAAATAATGGCGCCGCACAATTAGATTTTGTTTACCAGCATTCCCCTTACTTCGAAAAAAGTTATTTGCGTTATCCTATTTATCGCATCGAAAATAAATCAGATTGCACATGGAAATAATATCGCAAAGCCCAGTTGCTACTGTAATTTTCCTTTTTATTTTAGCTACTTCTATTTATGCATTTTACGCCAACCCTACTTTGTTGCGTAAATTAATGCTACATCCATTTAGTATTCATCGTAACAGAAAACTATATGGATTGTTAAGTAGTGGATTTGCGCATGCCGATTGGAATCATTTATTGTTTAACAGTTTTACTTTCTTCTTTTTTGCATTCGAATTAGAAAAAATAATTGGACATTGGCAATTTGCTGTTATCTATTTTGGCGGATTATTTTTAAGTGATATCAGTACCATTATAAAATATAAAAACAATACTGGTTATTATAGTTTAGGAGCTTCGGGCGCAATATCGGCTGTACTTTTTAGCTACATCTTATTTTTACCCTTAACAAAGATTTATCTTTTTATAATACCTATAGGCATTCCAGCCTATATATTCGCAATATTATATTTGAGTTATTGTTATGTAGCGGCTAAAAAAGCAACAGATCATATCAATCATGATGCACATTTTTGGGGAGCTTTAGCCGGTGTAGTATTAACTATATTATTAATGCCAAAAGTGATTACTCATTTTATAGAACAAGTATTACGCTAATAAAATCATTACCTGATTTTTTTCTACTTTATCGCCAGCGATAATTTTTACAGATTTAATTGTTGCGTCGGCCGGTGCTTTGATACTGTTTTCCATTTTCATCGCTTCTAACACCAAAATATTATCTCCTTTTTTAATTACATCGCCATCTTTTACTAAAACCTTCAATACTAAGCCAGGCATAGGCGCCTTGATGTCGTTTATTTTTTTGGTAGCACCAGCATCTATTCCTAATGATTTTAATAAGTCGTCGTATTGATCTTTTAATACTAAATCGTATTTGTTTCCATTTACTTTGATACAAGCTGTTTTACTTGCCGAGTCTAAATGAATTAACTCTGCGTTATAAGATTTTGTACCTATTAATATACTAAAATGATTCTCTGCAATTTTTTCAAATTGAATGTTGGATTCGTTTCCAGTAATGGTTAAATCGTTTTTGCTTCCGTTTAACTCAAAAGTAAATTGATTGTTTGCAGTTATATGAATCATCTTAACAACTATTTAGTAAATGCGTATTGTATAATATTTGCTCCCATTTTTAAAGCCTTCTCGCGTGTTTCTTCGGTGTCCGAAGGGTATGTTCCCAAATCTTCCCAGCCATTGCCTAAATCACTTTCGTAATCGTAAAAACAAACTAACCTACCTTGATATATTAAACCAAAACCTTGCGCGCGTTTGCCATCGTGTTCGTGAATTTTTGGTAAGCCATTCGTAAAGTTAAACTTTTGATGATAAATTGGGTAATTAAATGGCAATTCTACAAAGGCTAACTCTGGAAATACTTTTTTCATCGCATTGCGAATAAATGGATCCATGCCGTAATTATCACAAAAATGGATAAAACCGCCTGCCATTAAATAATTGCGGAGATTACTTGCTTCTTGGTTATTAAAAGTAATGTTACCGTGTCCGGTAGCAAAAATATAAGGATAATTAAATAGTTCGGACGAGCCCGGTTCAACTATACGCTCTTCTTTAGCAATATTGGTGTTTAAATTTTCATTACAATATTCAATGAGGTTGGTTAATGCAGTTCTGCTCGAATACCAATCGCCACCACCATTGTATTTTAACCTCGCAATTTTAATTGCCGAAGAATTTGATTTAGCAGCAATAAAACTACTACTTATATAAAAAACAAATAAGAGAAATAAAAATAAAATGAAGATTGACTGTTTTTTCATTTTTAAATTTAATAATTATTTGCCATTACGGTAGCTGCAATGGCGGCTGTTTCTGTTCTTAATCTGGCATTTCCTAAAGTAACTACTTGAAATTGCTGTGCTGCTGCGGCCATTATTTCTTTAGAAGAAAAATCGCCTTCTGGGCCAATGAGTATTAGATTAGACAAAGGGTTTTCTTTGATTTGTAAAGCAAAAGAATGCTTTGTTGATTCGCCGCAATAGGCAATGTATTTAAGCATGCCAGCTGCAAAAGGCTGCGTAATAAATTTCGAAAAGGGCGTAAGTTCGTGTAATATTGGATGGTACGCTTTTAAGCTTTGCTTCATAGCCGACTCTATAATTTTATTGAGTCGTTCTACTTTTATTTCTTTTCTTTCAGAATGATCGCATAAAATTGGTGTAATTTCATCGATGCCAATTTCTGTTGCTTTTTCTAAAAACCATTCTAATCTTTCTATATTTTTAGTTGGCGCAATGGCTACATGTAAATAATTACTGCGCTTTTCGTGTGCACGTGTAACATTTAAAACTTGGACCGTACAGCGCTTTGGATGCGCTTCAATTATTTTAGTTTCAAAGAAGCCACCTACGCCATCTACTAGATAAATAAGATCGCCAGCTGTTAATCGCAACACACGATTACAATGTTTACTTTCTTCTTCGTTTAAAGTAAAAATGTCTGCATTAATTGTGGGTGTATAGAATAAATGCATGGGCAATATTAATTTTCAGATTGGTCTTCTTTAGGCACTAGTCTCATTTTTACAGATTCAATATTATTTTTTCTTTTTTGAATAATGGTAAAATGGTAGCCTTCAAATTCAATCTCTTCACCTATTTCAGGAATTTTATCAAAAATAACATTCATTAAACCAGCAACCGAATCGTATTCGTCTTGTTCTGGTAATGGAAAGGGAATAAATTCATTTACATCGCTAATTGCAGAGTGTGCATCAATAATAAATTCGTTTTCGTTTATGCTAATAACTTTTGGTTTTTCTTCATCGTGCTCGTCTTGAATTTCGCCTACTAACTCTTCGATGATGTCTTCCATAGTTACCAAGCCTGCCGTTCCACCAAACTCATCTAACACAATGGCAATGTGTGGATTTTTTTTCTTACGCATTTCCGAAAGTAAATCTGCAATTTTTTTTGATTCAGGAATAAAATAAACTGGACGAATCATATCGCTTAAAGAAACTGTTTGGTCTTTAAGTTCTTTCATTAACAAATCTTTAACGTGAATAAACCCAATGATTTCGTCTATGTTGCCTTTATACACTGGCATACGAGTGTAGCCTTCGTTAATTACTGCGCTTACAAATTCCGCATATGGACTGTCAATATTAATAGCTAATATAGCTGTACGGGGTACCATAATTTTTTTTACGGTACGGTCGTTAAAATCAAAAACGTTTTTTATTAACTCGTGTTCCGACGAATCTAAGGCGCCACTTTCTTTTCCTTGATCTAATAATAATTGCAATTCTTCGGAAGTATGTACCTCGTGTCCATGAATTGCAGAGACTCCCATTTTCTTTAAAATAACATTTGCAAGCCCGTTAAGTACCCAAATAAAAGGTCTAAAAATATAATAGAAAATATTTAAAGGGATGGCTAATGCAAATGTGGTGGTTACTGGTCTTTGTATGGCAATTGATTTAGGTGCTAGTTCTCCAAATACTATATGTAAAATGGTAATGGTTCCAAATGCAACGGGGAGTGCTATTTGATGTGCTAGTTCGGGCGAAATAGCAATGCCAAATAACGAAAGGGCCGCTAAAATAACTTCTGTTACTACCGATTCGCCTATCCAACCCAAGCCCAAAGATGCCAAAGTAATACCCAATTGTGTCGCAGATAAATAACCATCTAGGTTCTGCAAAATATGCTTAGCAATTTTTGCACTTTGATTTCCGGTTTTAGCTTTGATCTCTACTTGAGAATAGCGCACTTTAACAATGGCAAATTCTGCAGCAACAAAAAAACCGTTGAGCACTACTAATAAAAGCGTAAGAAAAATATCGAATAACATAAGTTATAGTTAAATCAAATCAATTATTTGATTGATTGTTGGCTCTTTTTTTGTTTGAGGAAAGTCAAAACAACAGGTATCATGCTAATTAAAATAATCAGTATAACAACATATTCTAATTTCTTCTGAATGTCTGGAAAGGCCCTGCCTAAGAAGTATCCAGCTAATATCATTGAAAATACCCAAGCAATACAGCCTATAATATTATACCAAATAAATTTTTTAAAATCTAAAGATACTACGCCTGCCATAATGGGCACAAAAGTTCTTACAATTGGGATAAACCTAGCCATTATAATAGCAGAACCTCCGTGTTTTTCGTAAAAATCTCTAGCATAAATGGCATGCTTTTTCTTAAAGAAAAAAGAATCGTCTCTGCTAAAAATAACTGGCCCTGTTTTTTTTCCAAAATAATAGCCTACAAAATTTCCGAGTATTCCTGCAATCGTTACACTCATTAAAAGCGTAATAATGTGTACATCAAAAATGGGTGTGCCGCATAATAAACCCGCAACAAATAATAAAGAATCGCCGGGTAAAAAGAATCCGAAAAACAAACCAGTTTCTGCAAATACTACAAAAAGCAGTAATGACAAGCCCCCGTAATGAATGATGCTTTGCGGGTGCAATAGGGTCTTGACAAATTCAATTACGTTTTCCATAGTAGTATTTATTCCGAAAAATAAGGAATTTAAAATAAGGATGATAATATTGAAGGGAAAATACCTAGAATAATAGTTGCCATAGTTGTGACAAACAATACCAATGCCATATTTCCTCTAGCATCTATAGGGCTGTTGTCTATACTTTGTTTCATGTACATGGCAATGATTACTTTAAAATAATACCAAATGCCAATAACCGCATTGACTATTGCCAATATTACTAAGCCATAATAATTTTGAGCCATGGCATTGGTAAAGATGTAAAACTTACCAAAAAAGCCAGCAGTTAAAGGTATACCAGCTAAAGAACACATCGCAATAGTTAATGCCAATGCCATGCCTGGGTTTCTTTTGCCTAAACCATTGAATGCTTCGAAACTATCAGACTTTACAATTTCTTTTACTTTAATAAAAATTGCAAATGCGGTAATGGATGCAATAGAATAAGCACTTGCGTACAATAAAATTGCTTTACTAGAATTTGGACCAATAGCTAAAATAGCTAACAACATATAACCTGCATGTGAAATACTAGAATAAGCCAACATTCGCTTGAATGAATGTTGTTTTAAAGCTGATAAATTTCCAATGCTAATGGTTAATAAAGCAATAATCCAAAGTGTAGGTGTTAAATAGGTTGATAAGGAAGCAAAACAGGTAATAAATAAACGAATAAATGCTGCAAAGCTTGCGGTTTTAACAACCGTAGACATAAACAAAGTTATTAACGAAGGTGCGCCTTCATAAACATCTGGTGCCCAAAAATGAAATGGTGCAGCAGAAATTTTAAATAGCATACCAACTAGAATAAATAAGATGCCTGTATAAAATAGTGGTGCAATAACTCCATTGCTCATGCCTATTGCAGCTGCAATTTGATCTAGGTTAAAGGTGCCCGTAAATCCGTAAATCAAAGCAATACCAAACATTAAAAATGCGGTAGCAAAAGAGCCCATTAAAAAATATTTTAAAGCGGCTTCGTTCGATGCTAAATCTTTTTTACGAATACCTGCTAAAGCATACATGCTGATTGACATAATTTCAATACCAATAAACAACATGGTTAAATTTTGGAACGACACCATGCACAATACTCCAACCAAAGCAAATAGAATAAGTGCTAAATACTCTGCAACATCGTTGCTAATTTTTTCGAAATAACCTT
>JAURMH010000074.1 GCA_030830805.1 Bacteroidota bacterium | reverse complement strand
TGTACTTTTTGTACCATTCCTTTGGCAAGAGGAAATAGCAGGAGCGATACCATCGAAAATGTACTAGCCAATGCAACACAGATAGCTGCTGCAGGAACCAAAGAAATTGTTTTAACGGGCGTAAACATTGGTGATTTTGGTGATAAAGCGCAGGGTACTTTTTTCGATTTAGTAAAAGCCCTAGACACCGTAACAGGTTTAGACCGCATTCGTATCTCTTCAATAGAACCTAATTTATTATCGGATGATATTATTCGATTTGTGGCTGGTTCCAATCGTTTTGTTCCGCATTTTCATATTCCATTACAATCTGGATCTAATAAAATATTAGCATTGATGCGCAGAAGGTATAAGCGCGAATTATATACCGATCGGGTCAATCAAATTAAAACATTGATGCCAGATGCTTGCATCGGTGTAGATGTAATTGTTGGATTTCCTGGCGAAACCAAAGAAGCCTTTTTAGAAACTTATCAATTCCTCAACGAATTGCCCATTTCTTATTTGCATGTATTTACTTATTCTGAAAGAGCCGACACGCTAGCCATTACCATGGACGGTGTGGTTCCGATTGCAGAAAGAAACGAACGCAGTAAAATGTTGCATATTTTATCTGAAAAGAAAAGACATGCTTTTTATGAAAGTCAACTCGGAAAACAAGCAACTGTTTTATTTGAAGCAGATAACAAAGAAGGGTTGATGCATGGTTTTACTAGAAATTATGTAAAAGTGAGTACCAAATTTGATCCAATTTTAGTGAACGAATTAAAAACAATTCAATTAGTTGACTTCGATTCTTTTGGCGATGTTAGTATTGCAGAATCAACCGAGGAAATTTTAAACCATCATTCTATCCAAGCCTAATATGTATCCTACTTTTTCAGATTTACTTTACGATTTAATTGGCATTCAAATTCCATTGCCCATTCAAATGTTTGGTTTAATGGTAGCCATATCATTTCTTGTAGGTAATTATATTATTGGATTAGAATTAAAAAGAAAATATACAGAGGGGCTCTTAAGCACTCATAAAATAACAGTTATAGAGGGTCTGCCAGCAAGTATAATGGAGCTTTTGAGTAATGCCATTTTTGGATTTATTATTGGGTTCAAACTCTTTTTTTTAATAGGAAATTATGCACAGTTTACGGCTAATCCTCAATCGGCATTACTATCATTTGAAGGCAGTTTTTGGGGCGGTATTATATCAGCAATCGCAATGGCTTATTGGGCTTACTACGAAAAAAGTAATAAAAAATTAGCCCAGCCTATTACTAAAACTATTGAAGTAATGCCGCATCAAGTAATGGGTAATTTAACCATTTTAGCTGCGGTGTTTGGCATACTTGGTGCTAAATTATTTCATAATTTAGAAAATTTCGACACCTTTATAGCAGATCCAATTGGCGCTTTATTAAGCTTTTCTGGTTTGACATTTTATGGTGGATTAATTTGTGGAATTACAGCTGCAATTTGGTATGCGCGCATCAAAAAAATAAAAACCATTCACCTACTAGATGCTGCTGCACCAGGAATCATGATTGCTTATGGCATTGGTAGATTGGGTTGCCAATTATCTGGGGATGGCGATTGGGGAATTGTCAATACGGCGGCAAAACCAAGCTGGATAAGCTTTTTACCAGATTGGTTTTGGTCTTTTAAATTCCCACACAATGTTATTTCTGATGGGGTACCTATTCCGGGATGCGTTGGCAGACACTGCATGGAATTACCATTGCCTGTTTATCCAACTTCATTATATGAAGCTATTGTTGCCATTACTTTATTTTTTGTTTTATGGGCAATGCGTAAACACATTAAAATTCCTGGATTATTGTTTTGTATTTATTTAATGATGAATGGCATGGAACGGTTTTTTATTGAAAAAATCCGCATCAATAATCTCATCCAATTTGCGGGATTCCAATTTACACAAGCAGAATTAATTGCGAGTATTATTTTCTTAGTTGGTGTGACCGGCTTTGGTTACCTTATGTTAAAAAACAACAAAAAAAATGGAAACATCGCAGCCTAAAAAAAGATTCCATCGCTTGCATACGGCCAGAAAAAAAGCCTATCAAAACAAAGCCATTCGTTATATTTTTTCAGGCGGAACTGCAACGCTAGTAGATGTTTCGGTATTTTTTGTGATCTATAATTTTGTATTACATCAGCAAGATTTTGTTTACGAACATATTCGGATTGCTTCTCATGTTATTGCTTTATGTGTATCTTTCTTAATGGGTTTAATCACTAATTTTTTAATCACCAAATATTTTGTTTTCAGCGAATCGGCTTTGCGTGGAAGAGATCAGTTTGCTCGTTATTTAATTGTAGCGGCTATTACATTTGTTGGCAATTATTTTATGATGAAAATGTTAGTAGAAGTTTTTGGCGTTTGGCCAACAGCAGCAAGGTTGATGGCTGTTGCCACCATAGCGCTTTTAAGTTATCGATTACATAAAGCATTTACTTTTAAAGTAAAAATTCCTAAAAGTTAAAATGAGCAATTACCAACAAATTACCGAAGAACTCACCTTGTTAACGCAATCGGTAGCCAATTATATTGCTTCACAAGCCCTTAGTTTTTCGAGCGATCAAATAGAACATAAAGGATTAAACGACTTAGTTTCTTATGTTGACAAAACAGCCGAAATGCAATTGGTTAAAGGCTTACAGGAAATTTTGCCAGCCGCTGGTTTTATTACCGAAGAAAATACCATTTCGCAACAAGCCAAAGATTTTCAATGGATCGTTGATCCATTAGATGGTACTACCAATTTTATTCATTCCTTGCCATGCTATTCTATTAGCGTAGCTTTAATGTATCAAAACGAATTAGTAGTAGGCGTGGTGCACGAAGTAAACCGAAACGAATGTTTTTATGCATGGAAAAATGGCGGTGCTTTTTTAAATGGCAAAGCAATTTCGGTATCTAACAAACCCACATTACAAGATTCCTTAATTGCTACCGGATTCCCTTATACCGTTTTCGAAGAAATTGACGATTATTTAAAGTTATTAAAAGAACTCATGAAATGCTCCCATGGCCTACGCAGACTGGGTTCTGCGGCAGTAGATTTAGCCTATGTTGCCTGTGGTCGATTCGAATCTTATTTTGAATATAATTTAAATGCTTGGGATGTAGCCGCAGGTTGTTTAATAGTAAAAGAAGCAGGAGGTCAGGTTACAGACTTTAAGGGAGAAAACGATTTCGTATTTGGACGCAGAGTGGTGGCCACTAATCAACTCACACACGAAGCTTTATTAGCGGTAATTCAAGCTAATTTTAAAAATTAATTTTTGAACAAAAAAATCCCCGAAAATTTTCGGGGATTTTTTTTACTATTTTAATTATACTGTAGCTATGATATTAAGCAGCAGGTTCTGCAATTTCTCGTAAATCTACAGATACTAATCTCGAAACGCCTTGTTCTACCATGGTTACACCATACACCACATCGGTACTTGCAATGGTGCGTTTATTATGGGTAACTATAATAAACTGCGATTCGTTAGAAAACTTGCGAATGATTTTATTGAATTTGTCAATATTTGTATCATCTAAAGGTGCATCCACCTCATCGAAAATACAGAACGGAGCCGGTTTCAATAAGTAAAGTGAGAATAAAATAGCTGTAGCCGTAAGTGTCTTTTCCCCTCCAGATAATTGATTAATTGTTAAAGGGCGTTTGCCTTTTGGTTTTGCAATAATATCAATATCCGAATCCAATGGGTCTTCCGGATTCAACAAAATTAAATCGCAAGAATCTTCTTCGTTAAATAATGACCTAAATACAATGATAAAGTTATCTCTGATTTGGGTAAAGGCCTCCATGAATTTCACTTTAGCAGTATCGTCAATTTCTTTAATGGTATCTAATAAAGAGGATTTCGCTTCTAATAAATCATTCTTTTGATCGGTAATGAAAGTAAATCGTTTATTCATCTCATCGTAGGCTTCCATTGCTAATGGGTTAATGGCGCCATAATTATCGATTTGATTTTTAATTTTATCTGTTTTAATTTTTAATGCGTTTTCGTCTTCTCCTTCTGGAATTTCCACTTCTGCTAAGTCGTCAATGTCTACGCTAAACTCTACCGATAATCTTTCTTTTAACGAAGTTAATTCCATTCTTAACTCGGTTTTCTTATCTCGAAGATTGGTAAATATTTGTTCTGATTCTTCTTTTTCGTGACGAACCAAACGCAATTTATCTTCCATAGTAGAGATTTGCGCTCTAGCTACTTGGTATTCGTTTTCCGCTTCGGTTGTTGCTTTTTCAATGGCATCTTTCTCTTCGTACATACTCAATAATTCGGTATCCGAATTATCATGCATTTTTAAGATTTCTTCCATGCCCTTGCTTGCCGCTTCGTATTCGGCTGCATTGATCGCAATTCTGTCAGTTAAAATTTTCAGGTTGTTTTCTTTGTATTCAATTTCTTTTTCTAAAGCAGAAACCCTGTTTTGTTGTTGATGGAACGAGATGTTTCTTTGATTATAAGTAGATGATCTTTCGGTTAATTGATCATTTAAATCATTGAAATTAGCCTGAACAGTTAATGCATGCTCCGAAAAGGATTCTTTATTTTGCAAAGCATTTTCTAGTTCAGGAACCATGTTTGCCAACTGCGTTTCATAATCTGCAATTTTAGAAAAAATATCTTCTCTTCTAATACTGCTATTACTTATGAAATTTAAATATTGCTCTTGTCTAGTTTGGTACGAAATTAATTCGGTATTGATTTTATTAATTTCATCTTTCAAATTGGCAAGGTATTCTTGTTGGGTACTTTGCTTCAATTTTAAATGATGCGCCGTTAATTCATCCAATTGTTGGTTAAATTGATCGATAAACTGATTGATGTCTTTAATCTCTAATTCTAAAAC
>JAURMH010000073.1 GCA_030830805.1 Bacteroidota bacterium | reverse complement strand
TTTCAATGTTTAGCTGGCGAATGGCATAATAAAATTGAAAAGATTTATCTGACCGCTTCGGGCGGCCCCTTTAGAGGAATGGATCGTTTGGCTTTAGCGAGTAAAACAAAAGCGCAAGCGCTCAAACATCCTAATTGGACGATGGGTGCAAAAATCACCATCGATTCTGCATCCCTTATGAATAAAGGATTAGAGGTAATCGAAGCTAAGTGGTTATTTAATTTACAAGCCAATCAAATTGATGTAATTGTGCATCCGCAATCCATTATTCATTCTATTGTACAATTCGAAGATGGATCGATGAAAGCGCAAATGGGTTTACCCGATATGAAATTGCCTATTCAATATGCATTAACTTATCCAATGCGAACCATCACTGATTTTCCGCGATTTGATTTTTTAAATTACCCAACCTTGAGTTTTGAAAAAGCCGATACAGAAACTTTTCAAAATTTGGCATTGGCTTTTCAAGCCATGAAACAAGGTGGCAATATGCCTTGTATTTTAAATGCTGCAAACGAAGTGGTAGTAGAAGCTTTTTTAAATGATCAAATTGGTTTTTTAGAAATGTCGGATGCCATTACTGATTGTATGCAAAAAATTACATTTATAGACACACCTAATTACGATGATTATGTAGCTACCGATACAGAAAGCCGTATATTTACACGCAATTGGATTTTAAATAAATAATATATTTTTTATGAACGGACTTATTATGGCTGCGCAATTAATCGCTGGCCTTTCTATTTTAGTAGTATTACACGAGTTAGGACATTTTTTAGCAGCCCGTGCATTTGGTATTAAAGTAGAAAAATTTTATTTGTTTTTTGACGCTTGGGGTTTTAAACTTTTCAGTGTTAAAATTGGAGAGACAGAATATGGTATTGGTTGGTTGCCACTTGGCGGTTATGTAAAAATTGCCGGCATGATAGATGAATCGATGGATGTAGAAGCGATGAAAGCTCCTGCAGAGCCCTGGGAGTTTCGATCTAAACCCGCTTGGCAAAGATTCATCGTCATGATTGGTGGTGTAACCGTGAATGTCATATTAGGAATTTTTATTTTTTGGATGTTAACATTTAAATATGGTCAAAGTTATATTCCAAATGAGCAAGCCAAACATGGTATTGTTGCCTACGAATTAGCTAACGAAATTGGATTACAATCTGGTGATAAAATTACCAGTATCAACCAAAAACCATTGGTTAAATTTTCGGATATGTGGAGCTCTGAAGTATTAATGGGAAATGCAATTATTGCATTCGAAAGAAACGGACAGCCACAAGAAATTACGATTCCTACTAATTTTATTGAAAAACTTTCTGATAAAGGACGTTCTAATTTTATAGATGATTTTCCTAGAGTAGAAAGCGTATTGGATAGTTTAGTAGCAGACGGAAGCGCAGCAAAATCGGGCATGCGAGTAGGTGATATTATTTTATCAGTAAACGATTCAGCCGCACAGTTTATGGATCAATTGAAACCTATTATTATCAATAATGCTGGGAAAGAAATTAATTTAAAAGTATTAAGAGGGGCCGAGCCAATTGCTTTAACATTGACTGTTAGCAAAGAAGGCACAATCGGTTTTTTTCCGAAGAAAAACTTTGACTTAAAAATAATAGAATATGGTTTTTTTGAAGCCTTACCAATTGGTGCTAGTAAAGCATGGTCAACTTTAACCGATAACGTAAAGGGTTTAGGCAAAGTAGTAAGGGGCGAAGTGGCTGCAAACAAAGCGGTTCAGGGGCCCATAGGTATTGCGGCAATTTATGGAGCCACTTTTAATTGGATTAAATTCTGGACATTAACAGGCATACTTTCCATGATATTGGCTTTCATGAATATTTTACCAATACCTGCTTTAGATGGAGGGCATTGCGTTTTCTTAATTATCGAGGCAATAATTGGTAGACCACTAAGTGATAAATTTATGGAACGCGCGCAAATGGTTGGTTTTGTAATATTAATTAGCTTAATGGTTTTTGCTTTTGGAAATGATCTTTGGAAATTATTTGCTAAATAAAAATGAATTATTTTGAATTGTATGAAATTCCTATTTCTTTTTTAGCCGATGAAACACTCATCAAGCAACGCTATTATTTAAATAGTAAAAAATACCATCCAGATTTTTTTATTAATGAATCGGAAGAAAAACAAGCAGAGGTGCTGCATTTGTCTACTTTAAACAATGAAGCTTATCGATTATTTACCGACTTTGATAAAAGGGTTGCTTATATTTTAACTTTAACTGGTCAGATAACAGACGCTGAAAAATTCGTTTTACCTCCCGATTTCTTAATGGAAATGATGGATATTAACGAAAGGATTATGGAGCTATCTGCAAATGATGTGCTTGCCATTGCCGACGTTACAAATGAAATAGCAATATTGGAAAAAAGCTTAAATGACTATTTGCAAGCAAGTTGCAAGCAATTTGACGCACAAAACGATATAGACCAAGCTGTTGTTTTATTGGCAATTAAGGACGCCTATTATCGAAAAAAATATTTGTTGCGAATTAAAGATAGTTTGAATAAGTTTGCATCCTGATTTAGTTCGCTAAATTTTAATCAAGAATGCCCAGCTGGCGGAATTGGTAGACGCGCTGGTCTCAAACACCTGTGGGAAACCGTGCCGGTTCGACTCCGGCGCTGGGTACAAAAAAAGCCTCTGAATTTTCAGAGGCTTTTTTTAAAATCAATTA
>JAURMH010000072.1 GCA_030830805.1 Bacteroidota bacterium | reverse complement strand
AATAATTACGAAGTAGCTCGTATCGGTTTCGTTAACAAAATGGACCGTGCTGGTGCAGACTTCTTAAAAGTAGTTAAGCAAGTAAAAGACATGTTAGGCAGTAATGCTGTTCCATTGCAATTGCCAATTGGTGCCGAAGATGGTTTCCAAGGTGTTGTTGATTTAATCAACAATCGTGGTATTGTTTGGAATGAGCATGATAAAGGTATGACTTTCACAGAGGTTCCAATTCCAGCAGATATGCTAGATGAGGTTGCGGAGTGGAGAGAGAAATTATTAGAATCAGTCGCAGAATACGACGAGAATTTAATGGCTAAATTCTTCGAAGCGCCTGAAACAATTACAGAAAGAGAAGTTTTAGATGCATTGCGTCAAGCAGTATTAGATGCTAAAATTGTTCCTATGGTTTGTGGTTCATCTTTCAAAAACAAAGGTGTTCAAACCATGTTGGATTATGTGATGGAATTATTGCCTTCTCCAATGGATGTTGAAGGTATCATCGGTCATCACCCAGATACAGACGCAGAAATTCTTCGTAAGCCAAATGAGCAAGAGCCTTTCGCGGCTTTAGCTTTCAAAATCGCAACAGATCCTTTCGTAGGTCGTCTATGCTTTATCCGCGTTTACTCGGGTAATTTAGAGGCAGGTTCTTACGTATACAATACACGTTCAGGAAACAAAGAGCGTATCTCAAGAATTTTCCAAATGCATGCGAACAAGCAAAACCCAATTCCAAATGTTGGAGCTGGAGATATTGCTGCAGTAGTAGGTTTCAAGGATATCAAAACAGGAGATACACTTTGTGACGAGAAAAATCCAATTATTTTAGAGTCAATGAATTTCCCTGAGCCAGTAATTGGTTTAGCGATTGAGCCTAAAACTCAAGCAGACGTTGATAAATTAGGTATTGCATTAGGTAAATTAGCAGAAGAAGATCCAACATTCCGTGTAAATACAGATCAAGAAACTGGTCAAACAGTTATTTCTGGAATGGGTGAGTTACACTTAGATATTTTAATGGATCGTTTAAAGCGTGAATTTAAAGTAGAAGTTAACCAAGGTGCACCTCAAGTAGCATATAAAGAAGCAATCACAGGTACTGTTCAACATAGAGAAACTTATAAGAAACAAACAGGTGGTCGTGGAAAGTTTGCAGATATTCAAGTAATCATTTCTCCAATTGATGCAGATTACGAAAAAGGCGGATTACAATTCGTAAACGAAATTTCTGGTGGTTCTATTCCTCGTGAATTTATTCCATCAGTAGAAAAAGGATTTGCAGCAGCAATGGTAAATGGCGTATTAGCTGGTTATCCATTGCCAAGCATGAAAGTAAGATTGATTGATGGTTCATTCCACGCAGTCGATTCAGATGCTTTATCTTTTGAAATTGCAGCGCGTTCTGCTTTCCGTGAAGCATTACCTAAGGCTAAACCAGTATTAATGGAGCCAATCATGAAGGTGGAAATTTTAACACCAGAAGAAAACATGGGTGATGTTATCGGTGACATGAACCGTCGTCGTGGTCAATTACAAGGTATGGATACACGTGCTGGTTCACAAGTAATCAAAGCATTGGTGCCACTTTCAGAAATGTTCGGTTATGTTACACAATTACGTACCATTACCTCTGGTCGTGCAACATCAACAATGGAATTTGATCATTATGCAGAAGCACCTAGAAACGTGCAAGATGAAGTAATTGCAAAAGTAAAAGGTAAATCAAAAGAGTAATTAAATAAATCAATCGTTGTAACTAATAGCTCTTACATCGATCTAAATAAATAAAAAATGAGCCAAAGAATTAGAATTAAATTAAAATCTTACGATTACAACTTAGTAGATAAATCTGCTGAGAAAATCGTGAAGACTGTAAAGGCAACAAATGCCGTGGTGAGTGGACCAATTCCATTGCCTACAGAAAAGAAAATTTTTACGGTATTGCGTTCACCGCACGTAAACAAAAAAGCTAGAGAGCAATTCCAATTATGTTCTTACAAAAGACTATTGGATATCTATAGCTCAACTTCAAAAACTGTTGACGCTTTAATGAAATTAGAGTTGCCTTCAGGAGTAGAAGTGGAAATTAAAGTTTGATAAATTAAATATAATATACACACATCTTGAACGAAGTGGCCTACACTACGATGGATGTAAAAACAAAAACAAATGTCAGGAATAATTGGTAAAAAAGTAGGAATGACTAGCGTGTACAATGCGGAGGGTAAAAACATCCCATGTACAGTTATACAAGCCGGTCCTTGCGTAGTAACGCAAGTAAAAACCGTTGAAACAGACGGTTACGCTTCTGTACAGTTAGCGTATGACGAAAAGAAGGACAAGAACACTTCTAAACCGATGAAAGGTCATTTTGCGAAAGCAAATACGACTGCAAAAAAGAAACTTGTTGAATTCAAGAAGTTTAATGATGCAAAATCAATCGGCGAAGTAATTACTGCAGAGCTTTTCGTAGAAGGTGATCTTATCGATGTGGTAGGAACCTCAAAAGGTAAAGGATTTCAAGGTGTTGTAAAGCGTCATGGATTTGCTGGTGTGGGTGGTCAAACTCACGGTCAGCATAACCGATTAAGAGCGCCAGGTTCATTAGGAGCTTCTTCTTGGCCGTCAAAAGTATTCAAAGGAATGCGTATGGCAGGCAGAATGGGTGGAGACCGCGTGAAAATTCAAAACTTGCAAGTATTAAAAGTGTACCCAGAACAAAACTTATTAGTAGTAAGTGGTTCTATCCCTGGTGCAAAAGGTTCATATGTAATATTGGAAAAATAAGCGATGGAATTTAAGGTAGTAAACATTGAAGGAAAAGAGACAGGTAACAAGGTTACCCTTTCCGACGCCATTTTCGGTATTGAACCAAATGATCACGCTATTTATTTAGATGTTAAACAATATTTAGCGAATCAACGTCAAGGAACACACAAATCGAAGCAACGTAACGAAATTTCTGGTTCAACTAGAAAATTACATAAACAAAAAGGTACTGGTGGATCCCGTAAAGGTAGCATCAAGAGTCCAATGTTTAAAGGTGGTGGACGTGTTTTTGGTCCGCAACCAAGAGATTACAGCTTCAAATTAAATAAGAAGTTAAAAGCTTTGGCGCGTATGTCAGCATTGACTTACAAAGCAAAAAATAATGACATCGTTATTTTGGAAGATTTCCAAATGGAATCTCCAAAAACTAAAAACTTTGTGAACATTATGAATAACTTGAAAATTTCTGATAAGAAATCATTATTAGTTTTAGCAGGCATGAGTGAGGCAATTTATTTGTCAAGCAGAAACTTGCAAAAAGCAAAAGTTGTTTCTGCTTCAGACATCAATACTTACGATTTGTTAAATGCAGATAAATTAGTATTGACTTCAGGTTCAGTTAAATCAATTGAAGAATCATTAAGTAAGTAAGACGATGGAAATACTAAAAAAACCAATACTTACAGAGAAAGTAGCTGCAATGGGCGAGAAGTTTAATCGCTATGCATTTGTGGTAGATAGAAAAGCAAATAAAATACAAATCAAGAATGCTGTTGAAGCAATGTTCAATGTTACAGTAATTGCAGTTAACACTATGATTGCACCAGGGAAATTCAAATCTCGTGGTACAAAAACAGGAGTTGTTTCTGGAACTACAGGTCGTGTGAAAAAAGCGATCGTTTCATTAGCAGAAGGTAGCACTATTGACTTTTATAATAACATCTAATTAGGTTATGGCAGTTAAAAGATATAAACCGACTACGCCGGGACAACGATTTAGAGTAAGTGCTGATACTTCAGACATTACAACTAACGTTCCTGAAAAATCGCTCGTGGTTTCTCATAAGAGATCAGGCGGACGTAACCATTCGGGAAAAATGACTATGCGTTATATTGGCGGTGGTCATAAGAAATCATATCGTTTGATCGATTTCAAAAGAGATAAACATGGTATTCCAGCAGTGGTAGCAACCATCGAGTATGATCCAAACAGAACATCTCGTATTGCATTATTGCATTATGCAGACGGAGAAAAAAGATACATTCTTTCTCCAGAAGGTTTAACAGTTGGAATGAAAATTCAAAGTGGAGAAGGTTCTGCACCAGAAATTGGTAATGCACTTCCATTAAAGAATATTCCATTAGGTACATTGATTCACAACATCGAAATGAAACCTGGTCAAGGTGGTAAGATCGCAAGAGGTGCTGGTACATACGCTCAATTAGCAGCGCGTGACGGTAAGTATGCGATCATTAAAATGCCTTCAGGTGAAACTCGTATGATTTTATCAGAGTGTATTGCAACTATCGGAAAATCTTCAAATTCTGATCACCAAATCGAAAGATTAGGTAAAGCAGGAAGAAACCGTTGGTTGGGTCGCCGTCCAAGAACAAGACCAGTAGCGATGAACCCAGTCGATCACCCTATGGGTGGTGGTGAAGGTAGAGCTTCTGGAGGTCACCCACGTTCTAGAACAGGTGTGTTAGCGAAAGGTTACAAAACTCGCTACAAAAAGAAATCATCGAATCGTTACATCATTGAAAGAAGGAAGAAATAATGGCTCGTTCAGTTAAAAAAGGACCTTATATTGATTTTAATCTTGAGAAAAAAGTTGTTGTTATGAACGACGCTAGCAAGAAATCAGTAATTAAAACTTGGTCAAGAAGATCAATGATCTCACCAGATTTTGTGGGACATACATTTGCAGTTCATAATGGTAATAAATTTATTCCTGTTTACGTAACTGAAAACATGGTTGGACATAAATTAGGAGAATTCTCCCCAACCCGTACATTCAGAGGACATTCAGGTGATAAAAAGAAATAAGAAGTAACATGGAAGCTATCGCAAAATTAAATGATTGTCCAACCTCACCACGTAAAATGCGTTTGGTTGTAGATTTAATCAGAGGACAAAAAGTAGAAAATGCTTTACATATTCTAAAGTACAACACTAAAGAAGCTTCACAACGCGTGGAGAAACTTTTGCTTTCTGCCATTGCAAATTGGCAAGCAAAAAACGAAGGTGTTCGTATGGAAGAAAGCGAATTATATGTGAAATCTGTTATGGTTGACGGTGGTCGTCAATTGAAAAGATTACGCCCTGCTCCGCAAGGAAGAGGATACCGTATCCGTAAAAGATCAAATCACGTAACATTAGTTGTAGACAGTAAAATATCAGAAACCAAGAACTAACTAGAAATGGGACAAAAAGTAAATCCAATAGGATATAGATTAGGAATCATTAAAGGTTGGGATTCTAATTGGTTCGGTGGAAATCACTATGCTGATAAATTAGTTGAAGACGAAAAGATTCGTAAATATATTATGGCTCGTATCTCCAAGGGAGGTATTGCTAAGATCGTAATTGAGCGTACTTTAAAACGCATCACCATTACCATTCACACTGCACGTCCAGGTATCGTTATCGGTAAAGGCGGACAAGAAGTGGATAAGATCAAAGAAGAGTTAAAGAAAATTACCAAAAAAGATGTTCAAATTAACATCTTCGAAATTAAACGTCCAGAATTAGACGCACAGTTAGTAGCAGATGGCGTTGCAAAACAATTAGAGGCAAGAATCTCTTTCCGTCGTGCAATGAAAACATCAATTGCATCTACCATGCGTATGGGCGCTGAAGGTATCAAAATCATGACTTCTGGTCGTTTAGGTGGAGCAGAGATGGCTCGTAGCGAACAATATAAAGACGGAAGAGTGCCTTTGCATACTTTAAGAGCAGACATTGATTATGCATTAGCAGAAGCTTTGACTACTTACGGTAAGATTGGTATTAAAGTGTGGATTTGTAAAGGTGAAGTTTACGGTAAGCGTGATCTTTCTCCAAACATTGGATCTTCAGCAAATACTAAATCAAGAACAGAAGGTGGTGCTGGCGGCGATCGTCCAGACAGAAGAGATAATAGAGGTGGCGACAAACGCGATAATAGAGGTTCTGGTGATAGAAGAGGTGGAGCAGCTGGAAACAGAGGCGGTGCAACAAAAAGAACTAATAGTAAATAATTAGAGGATTCTTAAAGGGAATAAAAAGGTAAAGTTATGTTACAACCAAAAAGAACGAAATTTAGAAAGATGCAGAAGGGCAGAATGAAAGGTAACGCCAAAAGAGGTGCTACACTTGCATTCGGTTCATTCGGAATCAAATCGTTAGAAGATTGCTGGATTACAAGTCGTCAAATTGAAGCGGCTCGTATTGCGGTTACACGTTTCATGAAAAGAGAGGGTCAAGTATGGATCCGTATCTTCCCAGACAAACCAGTAACTAAAAAACCAGCTGAAGTACGTATGGGTAAAGGTAAAGGTGCTCCAGAATATTGGGTAGCAGTAGTAAAACCAGGACGCATGATCTTCGAAGCAGAAGGCGTTTCATTGGAAGTTGCAAAAGAGGCTTTGCGTCTTGCTGCACAAAAACTTCCTGTTGCAACTAAGTTTGTCGTTAGAAGAGATTATACAGAAGCATAATTAGCAATTCATGGAATCTTGGCTCAGGATTCCCGCTGAAATAAAAACAAAAAGAGATGAAATACGCAGAAATAAAAGAACTCTCAATAGAAGAGATTAAAGTAAGGATACAAGAAGAAAAGGGAAATTTAACAAAGTTGAAATTCAGCCATGCTGTATCAGCAGTTGAAAACCCTATGGTTATTCGTACTTTAAGAAAAACAATCGCTCAATTAAATACAGAATTGAAACAACGCGAGTTAACAACAAGCGCAGAATAATTTTGTAAAATGTCTCAGGAAATGGAAGAAACAAGAAAATTAAGAAAAACGAGAATCGGGCAAGTGGTTAGCAACAAAATGGAGAAATCTGTTACAGTAGCAATCGAGCGTAAGGTGAAACACCCGATCTATGGCAAGTTCGTAAAAACTACGAACAAATTTATGGCTCATGACGAGAAAAACGAATGTAATATCGGTGATACGGTTAGCATTATGGAAGTTCGTCCGCTTAGTAAAAACAAGCGTTGGAGAGTAGTTGAAATTTTAGAAAGGGCTAAATAATCATGATACAGCAAGAATCAAGACTTACAGTAGCAGATAATAGCGGAGCTAAAGAAGTATTATGCATCCGTGTATTAGGTGGAACAGGTAAGAGATACGCATCAGTAGGCGATAAGATCGTTGTTACTGTAAAACATGCAATTCCTTCTGGAAATATCAAGAAAGGAACAGTTTCCAAAGCAGTAATTGTTAGGACTAAAAAAGAAGTACGTCGCAAAGATGGTTCATATATTCGTTTCGATGATAACGCAGCTGTGTTATTAAATGCAAACGACGAACCAAGGGGTACACGTATTTTTGGCCCAGTAGCTAGAGAATTGCGTGAAAAACAATTCATGAAAATTGTTTCATTAGCACCGGAGGTATTATAATCATGGAAAGAAAATATAACACTCAGACTAAATTGAAAATCCGTAAAGGGGATACTGTAAAAGTTATCGCTGGAGATTCAAAAGGTCAATCAGGAAAAGTATTAAGTGTGAGCTTAGCGAAAAACACTGTTATTGTAGAAGGCATCAACATGGTATCTAAACATACTAAACCAAATGCAAAAAATACAGAAGGTGGCATCGTAAAAATGGAAGCTCCAGTAAACGTATCTAATGTAATGCTCGTAGATCCTGCATCTGGTAAACCTACTAGAGTTGGAAGAAAAGCAAACGCAGAAGGAAAACTAGAAAGATTTGCAAAAAAATCAGGGGAGGTGATAAAATAATGGCTTACGAACCAAGATTAAAAGCGGCTTACAAGAAGGATATTATTGCTTCTTTGAAAGATAAATTTCAGTACAAAAGCATTATGCAAGTACCGAAATTGATGAAAATCTGTATCAACCAAGGTGTTGGTGCTGCCGTTTCAGATAAAAAATTAATTGATAACGCAGTAGAGGAAATTACGATGATTACTGGTCAACGCGCAGTTGCAACCAAGTCAAAGAAAGATATCTCGAACTTTAAATTGCGTAAAGCTGTACCAGTTGGTGTTCGTGTAACACTTCGTGATAATCAAATGTATGAGTTCCTAGACAGATTAATCTCTGTTGCTTTGCCTCGTATCCGTGATTTCAAAGGTATCAATGATAAAGGTTTTGATGGACGCGGTAACTACACTTTAGGTGTTACTGAGCAAATCATCTTCCCAGAGATCGATATTGATAAAATCAATAAGATTACAGGTATGGATATTACATTCGTTACCAATGCGGAAACAGATAAAGAAGCTTTAGAATTATTAAAAGAGTTTGGTTTACCATTTAAAAATCAAAATAATAACTAAGTAAAATGGCTAAAGAAGGTTTAAAAGCGCGCGAAGCAAAGCGTCAGAGATTAGTTGATAAATATGCTCAAAAAAGAGCTGATTTGAAGGCTGCCGGAGATTTCCAAGGATTGGATAAATTGCCAAAAAACTCTAGCCCTGTTCGTTTACACAACCGTTGTAAATTAACTGGTCGTCCAAGAGGTTATATGCGTCAATTTGGTATTTCAAGGGTTACTTTTAGAGAAATGGCACTAGCTGGAAAGATCCCAGGAGTGACAAAATCTAGCTGGTAAGCAATAAAAAGGAGCAAATTATAGGGATAGGTCAAAAATATTCATATCTTTGCCCTCCGCTAAAAATTTAAAATTAAATAAGTAGAATTAAAAATAAAATGACTACAGATCCAATAGCAGATTATCTTACAAGAGTAAGGAATGCCATCAAGGCCAACCATCGGGTTGTCGAAATTCCTGCATCTAATATCAAAAAGGAAATCACGAAAGTGCTTTTTGATAAAGGATATATTGCGAATTACAAGTTTGAAGATGCAGGTATTGACAGCAGCATTAAAATTGCTTTAAAATACCATCCGATTACTAAAACTTCGGCAATCAGGAAACTCCAAAGAATCAGTAAACCTGGTTTAAGATCATATTCTGGTACCGCAACGATGCCAAGAGTATTGAATGGTTTAGGAATCGCAATCATCTCTACCTCAAAAGGTGTGATGTCTGACAAAGAAGCAAGACTTCAAAATGTTGGTGGCGAAGTATTATGTTACATATATTAATTAGGAGGACGAAAAAATGTCAAGAATTGGAAAATTACCTATAGCCTTGCCACAAGGTGTAGAATTAACAGTTTCTCCTGAAAATGTAGTAACTGTTAAAGGTCCTAAAGGATCATTAACGCAAGAAGTAGATAAAGATATCATTGTTAAAGTTGAAGAGGGACATATCATTGTTGCTCGTCCAACTGAACAAAAGAGACATAAAGCATTGCATGGTTTATACCGTTCTCTAGTAAACAACATGGTTGTTGGAGTAACGCAAGGGTATAAAGTAACGCAAGAATTAGTAGGTGTAGGTTACCGTGCTACCAACCAAGGCAACACTTTGGATATGGTATTAGGTTATTCTCACCATTTTGTGTTCGAATTACCTAAAGAAATTAAAGTTACTACTACTGCAGAAAAAGGGCAAAACCCAACTATTATTTTAGAAAGTATAGACAAGCAGTTAATTGGTCAAGTTGCCGCTAAGATCAGATCTTTAAGAGCTCCAGAACCATACAAAGGTAAAGGTATTAAATTTGCTGGTGAGGTATTGAGAAGAAAAGCAGGTAAGTCAGCAGCTAAAAAATAATTAAGAAGAGTCATGGGAAAAAATAAGTCTTCAAGAAGATTAAGAATTAAAAAAGGTATCAGAATTGCCATCAGTGGTACACCTGAAATGCCTAGACTTTCTGTGTACAGAAGTAATAAAGCAATTTACGCTCAAGTAATTGATGATTTAAACGGAAAAACTTTAGCATTTGCATCTAGCGCGAAAAACGCGGTAGCTGCAGACTTAAACAAAGTTGACCAATCAAAAGCGGTAGGCATATTAATTGCAGAAAAAGCAAAAGCTGCTGGTATAGAAAAAGTTGTTTTCGACAGAAACGGTTATTTATATCACGGAAGAATTAAATCTTTAGCAGAAGGTGCTAGAGAAGGTGGTTTACAATTCTAAAAATCAGAAAATGTCAACAGCAAATATAAAAAGAGTAAAAACTACTGATATTGAATTAAAAGACAAATTAGTAAGTATTCAGCGTGTAGCTAAAGTTACTAAAGGTGGTCGTACATTCAGTTTTTCTGCAATCGTTGTGGTTGGAGATGAAAATGGAGTAGTAGGATTTGGTTTAGGAAAAGCGAAAGAAGTAACCGAAGCAATTGCTAAAGGTATCGACGATGCTAAAAAGAATTTAATAAAAGTGCCAATTCACAAAGGTACTGTACCTCACGAGCAATATGGTAAATATTCTGGTGGATACGTATTCTTGAAACCAGCATCACATGGAACAGGTGTAATTGCGGGTGGTGCAATGCGTGCAGTTTTAGAAAGTGCTGGCGTTACAGACGTTTTGGCTAAGTCAAAAGGTTCTTCAAATCCACATAACGTGGTAAAAGCAACGGTTGCTGCATTAGCTAATATGAGAGATGCAATTACAGTAGCTCAACATAGAGGTGTTTCTTTAAATAAAGTATTTAACGGTTAAGAAATTATGTCGAAGATAAAAATTACACAGACCAAAAGTGTCATAGACAGAAGCCTTAGACAAAAGAAAACAATGTTTGCTTTAGGTTTAAGAAAAATGAATCAGACTGTTGAAGTAGAAGCAACTCCTCAAATTTTAGGAATGGTTGCAAAAGTTAATCATCTGATCAAAGTAGAAAATAGTTAATTGTTTTAGCCATTAGGCATAGATTCAACGAAAATGAAATTAAATAATTTAAAACCAGCTATAGGGGCAGTAAAAAGCAGCAAGCGTATTGGTAGAGGAACAGGATCTGGAAGAGGTGGAACCTCAACGCGTGGACATAAAGGTGCTGGATCTCGTTCAGGAAATTCAAGTAAGGTTGGTTTCGAAGGTGGTCAAATGCCATTACAACGTCGTATTCCTAAGTTTGGATTCAAAAATATCAACCGCATAGAGCATACAGGTGTTAACCTTGATGTTTTACAAGGTTTGATTGAAAAATATAATTTAACGGTGATTGATTTAGAAGTTTTAAGACAGTATGGTCTTGCATCTAAATCTGATTTAGTTAAAATTTTAGGTCGCGGAGAATTAAAAGCAAAAGTTGAAGTAAAAGCACACGCATTTACAGCAACTGCAAAAGCAGCAATCGAAGCAGCAGGTGGATCAATCGTAACTATCTAAATTCATGAAGAGATTTATAGCTACATTAACTAATATTTTTAAAATCGAAGACTTAAGAGTTCGTATTATTAATACAATTCTTTTGTTATTGATTTACCGTGTAGGTTCTTTTATCGTATTGCCAGGAGTTGATCCTACGCTAATGGTAACAAAAACGCAAGACGGTATTTTAGGTTTATTAAATATGTTTGCTGGAGGTTCGTTTTCTCGTGCCTCTGTTTTTGCATTGGGTGTAATGCCATATATCTCTGCTTCCATTGTAGTTCAGTTGTTTGGAATTGTAATTCCTTACTTCCAACGCTTACAAAAAGAAGGTGAAAGCGGTAGAAAAAAAGTAAATCAAATTACCAGATACTTAACCATCTTTATTACTGCTGGTCAAGCAATCGGTTATGTTAAAACACAAGTACCACCAGAGGCTATTATGCTTGATTCATTCTTGTTCTCTTTATCTTCTATTTTAGTATTAACTACAGGAACTATGTTCGTGATGTGGTTAGGTGAAAGAATTACAGATAAAGGTTTAGGAAATGGTATTTCTTTAATCATCATGATTGGTATTATTGCACAATTGCCTTTAGCATTTTCTTCTGAATTAGTTTCAAGAATGGGTGTAAATGGGGGTGGCTTAATTCCTTTTATTATTGAATTAGCAGCATTAGCATTCGTAGTTATTTTAGTGATATTATTAGTGCAAGGAACAAGAAAAATTCCTGTTCAATACGCTAAAAGAATTGTTGGAAATAAACAATACGGTGGTGTTCGTCAATACATTCCCCTAAAAGTAAATGCGGCTGGTGTAATGCCAATCATTTTTGCACAAGCTATTATGTTCATTCCAGGAACAATGGCATCTTTCTTACCAGAATCAAGTTTTGCACAATGGATGGGTCCTAATTTAGGTAACCCTATGTCATTATCTTATAATTTATTATTCGCGTTTTTAATCATCGCTTTCACTTATTTCTACACTGCAATTACTGTAAATCCTACGCAAATGGCAGATGATATGAAACGTAATGGTGGCTTTGTTCCCGGTATTAAACCAGGCAGAAAAACAGGTGAATTTATCGACGGAGTTATTTCTCATATTACTTTACCAGGATCTATCTTCTTAGCAATTGTGGCTATTATGCCTTCGATCGCAGTGATGGTTGGAATCAACAGTCAGTTCGCAAATTTTTATGGCGGAACATCTTTGTTGATTATGGTTGGTGTAGTATTAGATACTTTACAACAAATTGAAAGTCATTTATTAATGCGTCATTATGATGGATTAATGAAAACAGGAAGAATTAAAGGTCGCACACCAGCGGGTGCAGCAGCTATATAATATCCGCGTAATTGTATGATTACTTACAAAAGCGCAGAAGAAATTGAATTAATTAGAGAGAGTTCTTTACTTGTTGGCAAAGCCTTAGCAGAGGTTGCAAAAATAATTCGACCAGGTATTACACCTTTAGAATTAGATAGAAGAGCGGAAGAGTTTATCCGCGATTCAAATGCAATCCCAGCATTTAAAGGTTACGGAGATTTTCCAAATACATTATGTATTTCATTGAACGATGTAGTTGTTCACGGAATCCCTTCTTCAAAAGCACTTATCGACGGCGACATTGTTTCTGTTGATTGTGGTGTATTGAAAAATGGATATTATGGTGATTCAGCTTATACATTTGAAATCGGTGAAGTACCAGCTGCAATAAAGCAGTTGTTAATGGTAACAAAGGAAAGTTTATACAAAGGAATTGAAAAGGCGATTGAGGGAATGAGAATTGGGGATGTTGGATTCGCTGTTCAAGAACATGCAGAAAAATTTGGTTACGGGGTTGTACGAGAAATGGTCGGTCACGGAATAGGAAAAAACTTGCATGAAAAACCAGAAGTTCCGAATTATGGAAAAAGAGGCGCTGGTATAAAATTGATCGAAGGTTTAGTGATTGCTATTGAACCCATGATTAATTTAGGAAAAGCACCCATTTTTCAGGATAATGATGGATGGACAATAAGAACAAAAGACGGTAAAGTATCCGCTCATTTTGAGCATACAGTAGCAGTTAAAAAAGGAAAAGCAGATATACTTTCCTCATTTGAGTTTGTAGAAGAAGTATTAAATAAAAAATAAAATTAATGGCGAAACAAGCCTCCATAGAACAAGATGGTGTAATTAGAGAAGCATTGTCAAACGCAATGTTTAGGGTTGAGTTGGAAAACGGACACGAAATAATTGCACACATTTCAGGAAAAATGAGAATGAATTATATTAAAATTCTTCCTGGAGATAAAGTAAAGTTGGAGTTATCGCCATACGATTTATCGAAAGGCAGAATTACTTATCGATACAAATAATTAAGCTAGCAATAGCAAAAAATAAAAGGATTAAAAAATTATAAAATAGCTAAAGATGAAAGTTAAAGCATCAATCAAAAAGAGAAGCGTAGATTGTAAAATCATTAGACGCAATGGAAAGCTTTACGTGATAAACAAGAAGAACCCTAAGTACAAACAACGTCAGGGTTAATCCATTAATTGAAAAAAAATAAAATAGGTCGCTAAGAAATATAAATTAACAAATGGCAAGGATCGCAGGTATTGATTTACCAAAAAACAAAAGAGGAGAAATAGGTTTAACATACATTTATGGTGTTGGCCGTTCTACTGCACAACGTATTTTGAAAGAAGCAGGTATTGATTTCAATACTAAGGTTCAAGAATGGTCGGATGATCAATTGACGGCTATTCGTAATATCATCAATGATCAAATTAAAGTGGAAGGTGCACTTCGTTCAGAAGTTCAATTGAACATTAAGCGTTTGATGGATATTGGATGTTATAGAGGTTTACGTCACAGAAAAGGACTTCCAGTTCGTGGTCAAAGAACTAAGAACAATTCAAGAACTCGTAAAGGTAAACGTAAGACAGTTGCAGGTAAGAAAAAAGCAACTAAGTAATCGTAATTAATTATGGCAAAGACAGGTAAAAAAGTTACTAAAAAAAGAGTAGTAGTGGTTGAACCAATTGGTGAAGCTCACATTAGCGCTACTTTTAACAATATCATTATTTCATTAACCAACACACAAGGTCAAGTTATTTCTTGGGCATCTGCTGGTAAAATGGGATTCAAAGGTTCAAAGAAAAACACTCCTTATGCAGCCCAAATGGCAGCAGGCGAATGTGCTAAAACGGCACATGATCTTGGCTTAAGAAAAGTAGAGGTTTTTGTAAAAGGACCAGGTTCGGGACGTGAGTCGGCTATCCGCACCATTCAAAACTCTGGAATAGAAGTGACGCTTATCAAAGACATCACTCCACTTCCACATAATGGATGTCGTCCTCCGAAAAAGAGAAGAGTATAATTAATTACAATAAAATGTGGTATTCGAAAGGACATCACATTTTGTTTATTTAAAAAGATAATATAGTTATACTGAACACCGAGGTGGTGTTCAGCTAAGATTAACTAAAACAACAAACAATGGCAAGATACACAGGACCAAAATCGAAAATCGCTCGTAAGTTTCGTGAAGCAATTTACGGACCAGACAAAGCATTAGAAAGAAAAAATTATCCACCAGGACAACACGGTTTGTCTAAGAAACGTGGAAAGCAATCTGAATATGCTATCCAGTTAATGGAAAAGCAAAAAGCTAAATACATCTATGGTGTATTAGAAAAACAGTTCGAAAACTTATTCGGAAAAGCACATCGTAAGCATGGTATTACCGGTGAAAACTTATTGAAATTTTTGGAAGCTCGTTTAGATAACACTGTTTATCGTTTAGGTATTGCAGGTTCTCGTCGTGCAGCTCGTCAATTAGTTTCTCATAAGCACGTTTTAGTGAATGGTGATATTGTAAATATTCCATCGTACACTTTGCGTCCAGGTGATGTTGTTTCTGTTAGAGAAAAATCTAAAGCATTAGAAGCAATCAACGAAGCAGTAGCAACTACTAGAGTAGCTAAGTATACTTGGTTAGCATTTGATAGTGCAGCAATGTCAGGAACTTTCCTTTCAATGCCTGATCGAGCGGATATTCCAGAGAACATCAAAGAACAATTAATTGTCGAGTTGTACTCTAAATAATTCCTTATAGAATTAATAATAGCCCTAAAGGCTAAGCAAATAAAAATAATAATATAACATTTAAATATAAATTAATGGCAATATTAGCATTCCAAAAACCGGATAGAGTAATTATGCAGAAATCAACAGATTTCGATGGATCGTTTGAATTTCGTCCATTGGAGCCAGGTTTCGGTATAACTATCGGTAATGCATTAAGAAGAATTTTACTTTCTTCGCTTGAGGGTTACGCTATTACATCAGTAAAGTTCTCAGGAGTTTCTCATGAGTTCTCTACCATTAAAGGTGTAGTAGAAGATGTTACAGACATTATCCTTAACTTGAAACAAGTACGTTTCAAAAAAACTGGCGATAGCGGCGACTCTGAAAAAATATTCGTTGTTATTAAAGGACAAGACGCTTTCAATGCAGGCGACATCACTAAGTTTTCTAACAACTTTACAGTTTTAAATCCTGAATTGGTTGTTTGCAATATGAATCCAAGTGTTACTTTAGAAATGGAAATTTCTGTTTCAAAAGGTAGAGGATACATCGCTGCAGAAGAAAATAAAAACGAAAATGCCAATGTAGGTGTAATCGCAATCGATTCAATTTACACACCAATTAAAAATGTTAAATACAGCATTGAAAATTACCGTGTAGAGCAAAAAACAGATTACGAAAAACTGATCATTGATATTTCGACTGATGGATCTATTCATCCAGAAGAAGCATTAAAAGAAGCAGCTAAAATTTTGATTCAACACTTTATGTTGTTCTCAGATGAGCGTATCATGTTAGAGACGCAAGCGAAAGAGCAAACAAATGAAGTAGACGAAGAAATTTTACACATGCGTAAGATTCTTAAAACTGAATTAGTAGATATGGATTTATCGGTAAGAGCATTGAATTGCTTGAAAGCTGCTGATATTCGCACTTTGGCTGATTTAGTAACTTATGATGTTGCTGACATGTTGAAATTCAGAAACTTTGGTAAAAAATCATTGACTGAAATTCAAGAGTTAGTAAAATCAAAAGGATTGTCTTTCGGCATGAACCTTTCGAAATTTAAATTAGACGAAGAATAAAAATTCCGGTCGAACGCAAGTTCGATTTAACTAAATGTTAACTATGCATAAATCCTCCGCTCAGACGGAACGGTATGCAGCAATAAAAAGAAAATGAGACACGGTAAGAAAATTAATCACTTAGGCAGAACAACACCACATAGAAAAGCAATGCTTGCAAATATGGCTTGTTCTTTAATTTTACATAAACGCATTACAACAACAGTTGCAAAAGCAAAAGCGTTGCGTACTTATGTAGAGCCTTTGTTGACAAAATCAAAAGACGATAGCACAAACTCTAGAAGAGTTGTATTTAGCTACTTACAAGACAAAGACGCTATTACTACTTTGTTTAGAGAGATCGCAGTGAAAATTGCAGATAGACCAGGAGGATATACGCGTATCATTAAAACGGGTAATAGAATTGGTGATAATGCAGACATGTGTTTTATTGAATTGGTTGATTATAACGAATTAATGCTTTCATCTAAAGCAGGTAAAACTGAAAAAGCAACCACTCGTCGTGGTCGCGCTAAGAAAAAAGCAGATGAGCCAGCGGCAGTAGCAGCTCCAGTTGTAGCAGATGCTCCAGCAGAAGAAATTGCACCTGCAGCTGAAGAGTCAACCTCAACAGAAGAATAATCCTTCAAAATAATTATAAAGCCGCGATACCTTCGCGGCTTTTTTTTTGATATTTAAATGAAATATTTGAGAGGAATAATTTTTTTTATTCATTTCTTAATCGCATTTTTAATTTTTACTTATAAAACAATAAATGAACCGCATCATACGCTTTTTTGCTCCGATTGCCATGCTTCTTTCAGCATGTTCGACAGACTTTGATGTAACGGCACCTTATAAAGAAATACCAGTAATTTTCGGAATCCTCAACAAAGACGAATCCGTTCAATATATAAAAATCAATAAGGCTTATTTGAACGACGAAGGAAGTGCGATCATTGCAGGTTCGGTGCCCGATTCAAATATTTATCCTTATCCAATTGAAGCTAAACTTTTCGCAACTTATACTCCAATAACAGATGCGAACATTAAATACATTGACAGTGTGGTGTTAGACACCGTTCATTTAAATAAAGAGGCGGGTAGTTTCAATGCCAATAATATTTTTTATAAAACACCTGCTGGCTTTAAAGTTAAATATGCAATCATTAACAGAGACACTACTTGGGCTAACTATCAAATTGTAGTCAGAAGAAAATCAGATGGTAAATTAATTGCTAAGTCACGCACACCCATTGTCGCAGATTTTTTATTTAGTGGCACGCAAAACGAAGTAAAATTATATAATCGTTTCACTAAAATTTATTTGAACCATACCTTCAATTGGAATGGCGCTATCAATGGAAAAATGTATACTACTTTTTTACGATTCAAGTTTAGAGAAGTGGACGATTTAGCTGGCACCTCCGTAGATAAATATGTAGACATGCCGATGTTTGAAAATATCAAAACAAGTAATTCAATCGGTACTTCAAAGATTTCTTATACCTTGTCAGGAGAAGCGTTCTTTACTTATTTACAAGCTGAATTAGACCCGCTCACAAGCTCTTCTGCTCGCAGAGAGTACATTGCACCACTTGAGATTTGTTTTAACGTAGCGGGCGAGGAATTGACTAAATACATAGAAATTAATAATGGTTCGGGTGGCTTAAATGATATTCGTCCAGATTATAGCAACGTAGAAGGCGGATTAGGTATTTTCTCTAGTCGCATGGGCAAATTGTTTAACCAATTAAAGCAAACGAATTTAAGTCAAGATGCCATTTATGCCTTAAAAGAAGGTGACATTACGGGTCGCGGAGCCGGAACCGCAAACGACTTAGGCTTTAGGTAAGCATTTAATGCCAATGGCATTCAATTTATGACAAAACGACATCGAAAAATGTCGTTTTTTTCATTTATAAGCCAATGATATCGGTAAAACAGTCAGTTTTTAGGATTGGCACAAGCATTGTATATCAATAGGAAATTGAACAAAATAAATTCAAGTATATGTCAAAAATTATCGGAATCGATTTAGGAACAACCAACTCATGCGTTGCCGTAATGGAAGGAAATGAGCCAGTAGTAATTCCAAATTCAGAAGGAAAAAGAACAACACCATCTATCGTGTCATTTGCAGATAATGGGGAGCGTAAAATTGGTGATCCTGCAAAAAGGCAAGCGATTACAAATCCACGTAAAACGATTTATTCAATTAAACGTTTTATGGGTAATTCATTTTCAGAAGTTACCAAGGAATTGGAAAGAGTTCCTTATGCAGTAGTTAAAGGAGAGAACAATACACCGCGTGTACAAATTGATGACCGCATGTATACGCCTCAAGAATTGTCTGCTATGATTTTGCAGAAGATGAAAAAAACAGCCGAAGATTATTTAGGCTACGAAGTGAAAGAAGCAGTGGTAACCGTGCCAGCTTATTTCAATGATGCGCAAAGACAAGCAACCAAAGAAGCAGGCGAAATCGCAGGTTTAAATGTTCGTAGAATTATCAACGAACCTACTGCAGCAGCATTGGCTTACGGTTTTGATAAATCACAAAAAGACATGAAAATTGTAGTGTTCGACTGTGGTGGTGGAACACACGATGTGTCGGTATTAGAATTAGGTGGTGGCGTTTTTGAAGTAAAATCTACCGACGGTGATACACACTTAGGTGGTGATGACTTTGACCATGTGATTATTGATTGGTTAGCAGCAGAATTTAAAGCAGAAGAAAACATCGACTTGACAAAAGATCCGATGGCATTACAACGCTTAAAAGAAGCAGCTGAAAAAGCGAAGATTGAATTATCATCTACTACGCAATCAGAAATTAATTTACCATATGTTACCGCTGTAGACGGTGTGCCTAAACATTTAGTGCGTACTTTAACAAGAGCAAAATTCGAATCACTTGCTGATTCATTAATCAAGCGTACCATTGAACCTTGTAAATCTGCTTTGAAAAATGCCGGTTTATCAACTTCGGATATTGATGAAGTGATTTTAGTTGGAGGTTCAACGCGTATTCCTGCGATTCAAGAAGCGGTAGAAAAGTTCTTTGGCAAAGCACCTTCTAAAGGAGTAAATCCAGACGAAGTGGTTGCTATTGGCGCGGCTATTCAAGGTGGTGTATTAACCGGTGATGTAAAAGATGTCTTGTTATTAGACGTTACTCCGCTTTCTTTAGGTATCGAAACTATGGGTGGAGTATTTACTAGATTAATTGAATCTAATACCACAATCCCTTCTAAAAAATCGGAAGTATTTTCAACTGCATCAGATCAACAACCATCGGTAGAAATCCATGTATTACAAGGAGAGCGCCCTATGGCAAATCAAAATAGAACAATTGGTCGTTTCCATTTAGATGGAATTCCGCCAGCACCAAGAGGCGTGCCTCAGGTAGAAGTTACTTTTGATATTGATGCAAACGGTATTTTAAATGTAAGCGCGAAAGATAAAGGAACAGGCAAAGAGCAAAAAATTCGCATCGAAGCAAGTTCTGGATTATCTGATGAAGATATCCAAAAAATGAAACGCGAAGCAGAAGAAAATGCAGAAGTAGATCGTAAAGCAAAAGAAGAAGCAGATGCAATCAACGCAGCCGATTCATTGATTTTCACAACAGAAAAACAATTGAAAGAATACGGTGATAAATTATCGGCTCCTAACAAAGAAGCGATTGAAGCGGCACTTGCCAAATTAAAAGAAGCACATACTGCTAAAAATTTCGAAGAGTTAGCAACAGCACAAGAAGCTTTAAACGCAGCTTGGACAGCAGCTTCAGAAGAATTGTATAAAGCAACGCAAGAAGCGGGAGCAGCTGGAGAAAATCCAGGAGCAGGTCCAGAAGCTAGCGCGGATGACAATGTTCAAGATGTAAATTTCGAAGAAGTAAAAGAAGACGAAGCAAAATAATTTGCATCAACAATAACATAAAAAAAGCCTCCGAATTTTCGGAGGCTTTTTTTGTTACCAAATTTTAATGCGTTGACTTTCGTCTCGCCAAAGTTTATCTCCTTTTTGAATATTAAATGCTTTATAAAATTCATCAATATTCACGACGGGTCCATTCACTCTAAATTCGCTAGGTGAATGTACATCGCTCATAATTTGTCTTGCTAAATTTTCGGGGCGTCTATTGACCATCCAAGCATAACCATAGGCTAAGAAGTAACGCTGATCTGCAGTTAAGCCATTAATCATTTCGTTATTTTTGCCTTGTTTGGTTTTTTTGAATGCTTCGTACCCCATTACCACACCACCTAAATCGGCAATGTTTTCGCCTTGTGTAGCTTCGCCATTTACATGCATGCTATCTAACACTACATAAGCACTGTATTGCGCCACAATGGCTTTTGTTTTTTCGGTAAATTTTTTGCGATCTTCTTTGGTCCACCAGTCTTTTAGGTTTCCATCTTCGTCATATTGACTGCCTTGGTCATCAAAGCCATGCGTAATTTCGTGTCCAAAAGTAGAACCTCCAATAATGCCATACAAAACAGCATCATCGGGCATTTGCCCTTCAAATCCTGGTACAATAATATTACAAGCAGGCACCACAATCTCGTTGTCTACTGGATTGTAATAGGCATTGTATGTTTGTGGTGTCATTTCCCATTCTGTTTTGTCTACCGGCTTACCATATTTTTGAATGCTTCTTTCGAAAGACCATTGGTTAATGTTTTTGATATTTGTTAAATAAGCATCGCGTGTAATTTTCACAGTCGAAAGATCTTTCCATTTATCTGGATAACCAACCTTCATACTTACTTTTGCTAATTTACTCAAGGCTTTTGTTTTTGTTTCTGCCGACATCCAAGTAAGATTTTTAATGTGTTCTGCATAAACAGTTCGGATGTTTTCACCAATTTCTAGCAGTTTTTCTTTGGTGCCTTTTGGTAAGTAATTAGCTACATAAATTTGCCCAACTAATTCGCCCAATGCACCATCGGTTTGCTCTACAATTCTTTTGTAGCGAGGCTTTTGGCTTTTAGTGCCAGACATGGTTTTGCTATAAAAATTAAAATTAGCTGTTTCGAAATCTTTGTTCAAATAAGACGCATAATTATTGATGACATTCCAAGTTAAATAAGCTTGCCAATCTGCAATGGTAAATTTAGTTAAGGTTTCTCCAAGGGCACTTACAAATTCTGGTTGTCCAACAATAACACTATCAACATTTTTTAAACCATAGATACTTAAAATATTTTCAAAAGAAATGTTTTTACTCAACTTGCTTAGTTGTGCCACCGACATTTTATTGTAGTTTTTGTATGGGTCGCGGGTGTCGGCTAATTTTCTGCTCGCTTTAGCTAAGGCCGTTTCAATTTGAAAAACAGCATTCGTTTTTTTGGTTGCATTGTTTTGGTTTTCGCCTATCAATACAAATATATTGGTAATGTGCTTTTGGTATTCGTTACGAATATTTACCGTTCTGGCATCGCTGTTAAAATAATAGTCGCGGTCTGGAAGGCCTATTCCGCCTTGATATAAAGACACCGCATATTGACTCGATTTTTTATCGTCTCTGCCTACAAATAAATTAAACAAAGGCGAAACACCAATCTTATTGAGGTTGGCAATATTTTGCATCAAGCCGTTCAGATCTTTAATGGCTGCAATTTGATTTAATTCTTCTTGTAATGGTTGAACGCCAAGTTTTTCAATCGTAAGGGTATCCATGCCACTTGAATAGAAATCGCCTATTTTTTGTTCATTGCTACCTTCGGCTGCGTCTTTTGTTGCCGCTGCTTTTTGGCAGATAGCAAAAACAGCACTGTTAATCGTATCTTGAATGGTTCTGAAAATACCGTTACTATTTTCGGTACTAGGAATAGGATTATTTTTAAACCAATTGTTATTGGCATAAAGGAAAAAGTTTTCGCCAGCAGTTGTGCTGCTGTCTATATGATTGACAATTGGATCTGATGCTTTATCGATTGTCTTTTGAGAACAAGCACTCACAAGTAAAACACTCGCTGCGAATATTATTTTTTTCATAAGATTATTTTAAATATTTAAAGTCTTGGCCATTTTTTATCACCAATAACGATTCATAAATTAATTGGATCACATTTTCTACGTCTTCTTTATGAATCATTTCTACGGTAGTGTGCATGTATCTTAAAGGCAATGAAATCAATGCAGATACCACGCCGTCGTTTGAATAAGCAAAGGCATCGGTATCGGTTCCGGTAGACCTCGAAGAGGCTTGTCGTTGAAAAGGAATATTATTTTTTTCGGCAGTATCAATGATTAATTTATTTAAATTTAATTGTACCGCAGGTGCATAAGACACTACAGGCCCTTTACCACAGGCCAAATCGCCTTGGGTAATTTTACTAATCATTGGCGTGCTGGTATCGTGTGTCACATCAGTAACGATGGCTACATTTGGTTTAATTTTGTGTGCAATCATTTCGGCGCCACGCAATCCTATTTCTTCTTGAACAGAATTAACAATATATAAACCGAATGGTAATTTCTTTTTGTTATCTTTTAATAACCTGGCTACTTCTGCAATCATAAATCCACCTGCTCTGTTGTCTAAAGCCCTTCCCACATAATAACGATTGTTTAGTGTCATGAATTCGTCTACGAAAGTTACTACGCAACCAACATGTATACCTTTTTTTTCTACTTCTTCTTTACTAATGCAACCGCAATCAATAAAAATATTTTTCAAAGAAGGGGCTTCTTCTTTTTCGCCACTTCTGGTATGAATTGCTGGCCAGCCGAATACGCCGTTTACAATGCCATTGTCTGTATGAATGTTTACACGCATAGAAGGAGCAATCTGGTGATCTGAACCACCATTGCGAATCACATAAATTAAACCATCGCTGGTGATGTAATTAACATACCAAGAAATTTCGTCGGCATGTGCTTCGATGACTACTTTGTAAGGTGCTTTTGGGTTTATAATTCCAACAGCAGTTCCATAATTATCTACATAAGTTTCGTCTACTAATGGGCGAATATAATCTAGCCAAATTTTTTGACCGCTTTTTTCGTAAGAAGTAGGGGAAGCATTGTTGATGTATTTTTCGAAAAATGCAATCGACTTTGGAGTCGTTACAACTTTTGTTTTGCTTGCCGTTTTTGCTACAGGCTTAGCGGTAGTTTTTTTTGCCATGAGGAATTTATTTTTTACAATGGAATATTTCCATGTTTTTTTCTTGGGTTTTTAACGGCTTTATTTTCTAGCATTTTAAATGCTTTAATTAATTTGTTTCTGGTTTCAGCAGGTTCAATTACTTCGTCTACAAAGCCTCTTTCTGCTGCTCTGTATGGGTTTGCAAAGAGGTCTGAATATTGCTTTTCTTTTTCTAACCATTTTGCTTGCGAATCGCTTGCTTCCGAAATTTCTTTTTTGAAAATAATTTCTGCTGCACCTTTTGCGCCCATCACTGCAATTTCTGCACTCGGCCAAGCATAATTCATGTCTGCTCCAATATGCTTCGAATTCATTACATCGTAAGCGCCACCATAGGCTTTCCTAGTAATCACTGTAATGCGAGGAACGGTGGCTTCGCAAAATGCATATAATAGTTTGGCGCCATTGGTGATAATGGCGTTCCATTCTTGATCGGTGCCTGGTAAAAAACCGGGTACATCTTCAAACACCAATAATGGAATATTAAAGCAATCGCAAAATCTAACAAATCTTGCTGCTTTTATTGAAGCGTTGTTATCGAGTACGCCTGCTAAGAACATAGGCTGATTGGCAACTATACCAATGCTTTTACCGGCTAAGCGACCAAAACCAACCACAATATTTTCAGCGTAATTTTTATGTACTTCTAAAAAAGAATCCGCATCAATTACCTCTGCAATTACTTCGCGAATATCGTATGGTTGATTGGCGTTTTCTGGAATGATGTTATTTAGTTTCGCTCTAGTTTCGTTTGCAGCTTCGTATGGAATTGAAGGAGCTGCTTCGTCGCAATTTTGCGGCATAAAGCTCAACAATTTTTTGATGTGCTCAATACATTCTATTTCATTAGCACAAGCAAATTGAGTAACGCCAGATTTTGTAGAATGCGAAGATGCTCCACCTAATTCTTCGGCACTTACTTCTTCATGAGTAACTGTTTTCACCACATTTGGTCCGGTAACAAACATATAAGAAGTGTTTTCGACCATTAAAATAAAATCGGTGATGGCAGGAGAATACACTGCACCTCCGGCGCAAGGGCCCATGATGCCAGATAGCTGAGGGATTACTCCCGAAGCCATAGTATTGCGATAAAAAATATCTGCATAGCCACCTAAAGACACAACACCTTCTTGGATTCTAGCGCCTCCCGAATCGTTCAAGCCAATTAATGGTGCACCATTTTGTAAGGCCAAATCCATAATGCGACAAATTTTTTCGGCATGTGTTTCAGAAAGTGAACCACCAAAAACCGTAAAGTCTTGAGAGAATATATAAGTGGTACGGCCATTAATAGTACCGTATCCAGTTACTACGCCATCGCCTAAGTACTGCTCATTTTCTAATCCAAAATCTTTAGAACGATGGGTTACCATCATGCCAATTTCTTCGAAAGAACCTTCGTCTACTAAAAAGTGAATACGCTCTCTAGCGGTTAGTTTTCCTTTTTTATGTTGGGCATCAATTCTCGCTTGACCTCCACCTAAAAGTGCAGCCGCTTTTTTTTCGTTTAGTAATGCTAATTTCTTTTCCATTTAATTTTTTTGATTAAAAATTAATTATTCTTTATCCATAAAGGGATAACGGTAATCTTTTGCTGGATCAAATGTTTCTTTGATGGTTCTAGGAGAAACCCATCTCAATAAATTAATCATCGAACCTGCTTTGTCGTTTGTACCCGAACCTCTTGCGCCACCAAAGGGCTGTTGACCAACAACAGCGCCAGTGCATTTATCATTGATATAAAAATTACCTGCCGCATTTTCTAATTTTCTAGTAGCTAATTCAATCGCATAACGATCCTGTGCAATGATAGCACCAGTTAAAGCATAGATAGAAGTAGTGTCTACGATGTCTAAAGTTTCTTCGAATTTGACATCATCAAAAACATGAATAGTTAATACAGGTCCGAATAATTCTTCGCACATGGTTACGTATCTTGGATCTTGCGCAACAATAATAGTTGGTTCGATAAAATAGCCAACAGATTTATCGTAGTTTCCTCCGGCTATAATTTCTACACTTTTATCTTGTTTTGCTGCATCGATATAAGATGCTAACTTATTGAATGATTTTTCGTCGATAACTGCATTGATAAAGTTTTCAAAATTTTCTGTGCCACCCATTTTAAAAGTAGCCATATCGTGCAATATTCTTTCTTTTATTGCCGGCCAAACTTTACTTGAAATATAAACGCGAGATGCCGCAGAACATTTTTGTCCTTGGTATTCAAATGCCCCACGCATAATGGCTACACTGGCTGCAGCTACATCTGCCGACTCGTGTACTACGATAAAATCTTTACCACCTGTTTCGCCTACAATGCGAGGGTAGGTTTTGTATTGATGAATGTTGTTTCCTATACTTTTCCAAATGTCTTGAAAAACTGCAGTTGATCCAGTGAAGTGAATGCCTGCAAAATCGGGGTGTTTAAAAATCACTTCACCTGCCTGCGGACCAGAAACATAAACTAAATTTATTACACCATCGGGCACACCTGCTTCTTTAAAAATTTCCATTAAAACATTAGCAGAATAAATTTGAGTGTTCGAGGGTTTCCATACCACTACATTTCCCATCATGGCAGCAGAAGTTGGTAAATTTCCTGCAATAGCAGTAAAGTTAAATGGTGTTAATGCAAATACAAAACCTTCGAGGGGTCTTTGCTCAATGCGGTTCCACATGCCCTTTCCAGAGCCAACCTGTTGTCCGTAAATTTCAGACATATACGCCACATTGTATCTTAAAAAATCAATGATTTCGCAAGCCGCGTCTATCTCTGCTTGAAATGCATTTTTAGATTGCCCCAACATAGTGGCTGCATTTAATTTATATCTGTAGGGTCCAGCAATTAAATCGGCTGCTTTTAAAAATATAGCGGCACGTTGTTCCCAGGCTAATGCAGCCCAAGCTTTTTTTGCTTTTAATGCAGCATCAATTGCTTGGCTCACATGTTTTGCCTCTCCTTTATGAAAGTGCCCTAGTACATGTTGGTGATCATGCGGAGGCGTAATGGTTTCTTTGTTTCCACTGCGAACCTCTTGTCCACCAATGTACATTGGAATGTCTACTTGTGTAGCGCGTGCATGTTCGATTGCTTTTTTCAAAGCGGCTCTCTCTGGACTTCCAGGAGCATAATTATAAATAGGTTCGTTTACTGGTTTTGGAACCACAAAAAATCCGTTTGACATAGTATAGTTGTTTTGAACAAACATACCCATTATAAGGGTTTTATACAAGCTAAAAATCGGTATATTGGGTGTATTAGCGTAGTTTTTGGCTTATTTTTTTTGAATTTATAGCAGCTTATAAAGATGCCGAGCAATTTTTTATAATTTAGTATTTTGAATTCTTTAAAATTCGCCTAATTGCGAACTTAATTTATATATTTTTGCTTAATGAAAAAGAGGCTTCATTTGTTCTTTCCTACCTTATTTTGTCTGTTTTTGAGCTTGTTTATTGCATGTGAGAAACCTCAATTAATAGATATAGAAGCATCTCAGCCATTTTCAAAACTTAAAGACACCGACGGTGTAGAATATGTTACCGTAAAAATTGGCACACAAACTTGGATGGCAGAAAATTTACGCACTACCAAGTATAATGATGGGAAGCCAATTCCTATGGTCACTTCAAACAATGACTGGAAAAATTTAAAAACGCCAGGCTATTGTTGGTACAATAATGATTCTGTGTTTTTTAGAACAAAATATGGCGCAATGTATAATTGGTATGCCATTAGCTCTGGAAAATTAGCACCTAAGGGATGGAGAATACCAAGCGATTCGGATTGGTCTGTATTAGAAAATTATTTAAAAGCGAATAATTATAATTTTAACTCAAGCAAAACCAGTAATGATTTTGCAAAATCTTTGGCGGCAAAAGTTTTTTGGTCTAGCTCTGTAGTAGCAGGCGCGGTAGGTAATGTAGACTACCCAAGCTTAAGAAACAAAACTGGATTCGATGCATTGCCTGGTGGTTATCGACTAGAAGACGGCACCTTTAATAACGAAGGTAATATTGGTTATTGGTGGACAGCAACTAACAATCCCAATACAATTTCAAAAGCTTGGTATCGTTATATATATTATGATGAATCATCCGTGGGCCGTAATAATTTTCTTAAGTCGAGGGGTTATTCGATTCGTTGCCTGAAGAATTAGCAATCCTTTTTTACTACCTTAGATTTATGAATTTTTTGAGATATAGCACTTTTCCTTTTACCCTGCTTTATTACCTAGTGGTGTGGTGTAGGAACAAGCTATATGATTTAGGTTTTTTGTCTTCCAAAAAATATACGATACCCACCATTGGAGTTGGTAACTTAGTAGCAGGTGGCACTGGCAAAAGCCCAACCATAGAATACCTTATTCGATTGTTATCTCCAACTTTTAAAGTAGCCACATTAAGTAGGGGTTATGGAAGAAAAACAAAAGGGTATATTCAAGCAAATGAGTTTTCTAGTCCAATTGAAATTGGCGACGAGCCTACGCAATTCAAACAAAAATTTCCATTGGTCAATGTACTTGTATCTGAAAATAGACAGTTAGGTATGGAACATTTGGCAAATGATACGCAGGTAGTTTTATTAGATGATGCATTTCAACACAGAAAAGTGAAACTAGGCTTATCAATTTTATTATTTGATTATAACACTTTGTTTCAAAAAGACTGGTTATTGCCAATGGGAAATATGCGCGAACCAATTTCTTCAAAAGATAGAGCTGATATTTTTTTAATTACTAAAACACCTAAGCTTTTTTCTCCGATGGAAAGAAGAAGGGTGCTTTCTTCTTTTAAAACCAATTCAAAGCAGCACTTGTTTTTTTCGTATTTGAATTATAGCAATCCAGTGTCTTTAAATAGCGAACAATCTTTCGCAGATGCAGGCTTTTCGTCAACAAATACAGTCGTTCTAGCCTTAACAGGCATAGCCAATCCTGCACTATTTTTGAATCACATTTCAGCTAAAAACTATAAAAATATCATCCCATTTTCTTTTCCAGATCACCACGATTTTTCTGAAAAAGATTTTCAAAAAATTAAAAAAGTATTTGCAGAAATCAGTTCAGTGCAAAAAATTATATTAACAACAGAAAAAGATGCGATGCGATTAAAGTATTCGAAGCACCGTGCAATGATCGAGGAATTGCCCATTTTTTATATTCCTATTGAGGCCGAAATGCACGAACAAGATAAAATAAAATTTGATCAATTAATTTTAAAATATGTTAGAACAAGTTAAAAATACGACGGAGTATATCAAGCGAATTATCGGCGAATTTGAGCCCGAAATTGGTATAATTTTAGGCACTGGCCTTGGCGGTTTAGTAAAAGAAATGGAAGTTAAATATGAACTGTTGTATTCGATGATTCCAGACTTTCCGATTGCCACTGTTGAATTTCATACAGGCAAATTAATTTTCGGAACCTTGGCAGGTAAAAATATTGTTGCGATGAACGGCCGTTTCCATTATTACGAAGGTTATTCGATGAAAGAAATTACCTTTCCGGTAAGGGTGATGAAATTACTGGGCATTCAGAAAATCATCATTTCTAACGCATCGGGAAGCTTAAACCCAGCATTTAAAAAAGGTGATTTAATGGTGATTGAAGACCATATCAATCTGCAAAATGATAATCCTTTAAGGGGAAGAAATTACGACAGCTTTGGTCCAAGATTTCCAGATATGAGTAGTCCCTATGACTTAGCAATGAATAGTAAAGCGATGGCAATTGCCGAACAGGAAAATATAACCATTCATTCGGGTGTGTATGTGAGTGTGAATGGGCCAAATTTAGAAACCAAAGCAGAGTATAAATTTTTAAGAATAATTGGGGCTGATGTAGTAGGAATGTCTACCGTACCCGAAGTGATAGTAGCCAATCATATGCAAATTCCAGTCTTTGCCATTTCAGTTATTACAGACGAAGGATTCCCGGAAATATTAAAGCCTGTATCTTTAGCCGAAATTGTTGCAATTGCGCAAAAGGCGGAACCTAAGATGACCAAAATTATTAAAAAATTAATTGCCCTTGCCTAAATTAAAATGACAAAAAAAATTTACAGCATTTTACTTTTTATTTTAATTAGCAAATGGGGTGTTGCCGTTGGAATTGATAGTGTAAATAAATACGGTCCAAATACAGTTCGTTTTATAACGCTTTCGGCCCAAACAGCAGACACCCTTTTTTTTGAATCTATTGATACCAATTATATTGGCTTTCAAAATTTTCATCCTGCTTCAACCCAAAATATACCTTTTCTTAATTTAGGAAATTTAGGTACTGCAACTCAACCGCTATTTTTTGAAAACACTGATCTAATTGGCTTTCAAGAGGGTTGGTCTGCTTTCAATCATTATTTAACATCTGCAGAAAAAATAAAGTATTATCGAACGGCCTCTCCTTATACACAGCTTAAATATTTTTGGAATAGAAAACAAGAACAGCTATTTGCTTTTACATTTGCACAAAATATTTCACCTCGATTAAACTACGCGGTTAATTATACCAGGCTAGTTTCTGTCGGCGACTATCAGTTGCAAAAAACTGACCACTTAAATTTAGATGCCTCTATTTGGTATACTTCTAAAAATAATCGCTATAAATTTTGGTTTGCAGCCATGTCAAATAATTTAACTGCTAAGGAAAATGGAGGTGTAAAAAGCGATTCTGTTTTTAATTCAAATCCTATATACGATCCGCTATTTGAGCCAGTTAAATTAAGTGCAGCAAGCAATCAATTAAGACAAACCGAAATCTATTTCAAACAAAGTTATGCTTTCGGAAAAACCTATAAGCTAAGTTTAGATTCAATCTCTATCGACAAAGTGGAAAATAAGTACCGGTTTTCCCACGCCTTTAATTACCTCAACAAGGTGATTAATTTTAATGAAAGTAAAATAGATTCTGGGTATTATGCCAATGCATACATAGATACTACGCGCACAGCCGATTACACACAATTAAAAAAGTTTTCTTCCTTGCTAAGCTATGAGTATTATAATCAGGAGCATTTAGCAAAAAGCCAATTAAAGAGTTTTACTATTAGTTTGAAAAATCAATTGGTGCTTTTTCAAAACAATAATTTTGATACCACACTTTCTGAGCATCACCTAATTGCTACCTCGGAATTTCAGCTAGCGCCTAAAATAACTTATACAGCTAGTGCCGATTATATTTTTGCAGGTATTTTTAAATCAAATTATTTTTTCCATTCTGTTTTGACTTACAATTTGTTTCAAAGTAAACTTATTGCAAAATTGGGTTTCAGTACTTCGAGCCAAAGCCCTGTTTTTAATGCACTTCAGGCCCATAACAATCATTATCAATGGGCCAATCAATTTGTCTCTGTTCAAAATCAAAAGGCTTACTTGCAGCTCGATATTAAATCTATCGCCGCCAGTATAAAATTTATGCATCAACAGATTTCCAATTATGTTTATTTTGATACGCAATTTGCGCCTCAGCAACTGTCAAGTAATATCAGTTTAAATACTATTTGTTTTTCAAAGCAAATAACTTGGCGCGCCTTACATTTTGATAATTATATTTATTTACAACAAAGCTCGAATCAACAAATATTGCCTCAGCCTAGCTTTCATATATATAATTCTACCTATGTGCAATTGCCAATATTTAAAGCGGCTTTAAAACTAAGAGCGGGTTTAGATACACGATATTATTCGGCCTATCAAGCTTATGCATATTCGCCAGCTAACATGATGTTTCATTTAGGCACCAAAAATTTAGGAGGCTTTCCTATAGTAGATGTTTTTGTGACCGCAAAATTGAAACGCGCGGTATTGCTATTTAAATTAGAACACGCCAATAATTTATTAAATAGTTATGGCGAAATGATGGTATCTAATTATCCAATTGCCCCTAGAACATTTAAGCTTGGCTTGCTTTGGAATTTCTACGATTAAGCCGCGGAAACTCAAAAACAGGGGCGCGATTAGGTTTTTTGTTTCTTCTTTTTTGCCGCCGGAAATAATACATTATTTAAGATGAGTCTATATCCTGGGGAATTGGGATGTAAACTTAAATCGGTAGGAGGATCGCTCACTAAATGTTGGTAATCTTCGGGGTCGTGGCCTCCGTAAAATGTCCAAGTGCCTTTGCCTATTTCACCATGAATATATCTCACTTCTCCTGCGATACTAGTTTCGCCCAAAACCAATACATCCGGCTTCACTAAGCTTTTTTTGAAAGCGGTCGTTTGACCCATAAATCCTTTGATCACTTTTTCGTGATTCTGTGTAAGCATACTAGGAACAGGGTCCCATTTGGCAGAAAAATCAAATAAACTAAAATAGTCGTTTTGCTCTTTTAAATTTCGATTGTTGGTATTATCAATATCCGAAAACTCGTAGTTATAAGGGTTATTGTCTATTTTGAAATTTTTAAAAGCAAATGTTTGTTGAAAATTTAATTTTGCTTGGGCATTCGGATCAGCATTATCGCCATCAAACATCGATTCGCAAATGTCTATGCCTGCAGAAGCTAATGCAATATCATAGCTGTCGGTACCAGAACACATGGCAAATAAAAATCCGCCACCTATAGTGAAGTTTTTAATAGCTGTTGCTACTGCTAGCTTTAATTCGGAAACTTTTTTAAATCCAAGTTTTGCCGCGGTTTGTTCATTTTGTTGAACATCGTTTTGGTACCAAGCTGCATTACGATAGGCAGCATAAAATCGTCCATATTGTCCGGTAAAATCTTCATGATGCAAATGAAGCCAATCGTAATTAGGTAACATTCCTTTGATTACTTCTTCATCGTAAATAAGATCGTATGGAATTTCGGCATAAGTTAAAACCATGGTAACGGCGTCGTCCCAGGGTAATTTATTTTTAGGCGAATACACCGCCATTTTTGGAGCCTTATCTAATTTTACGGCATCCATGTTTGTTTCGGGTACGGCAATTTCTGCTAAAATTGCACTGGCTTGCACATCGGCAATAAGATCGTAAGAAACATTTCTGATGCGACATTCTGCTTCGATACTCTGCGCGTAAGGAATTAAAAAACTACCCCCTTTATAATTCAGCAGCCACCACATCGACACATCTTGCTTGAGTACCCAATAAGCGACGCCATAAGCTTTCAAATGATTGCTTTGTTTGTCATCCATTGGAATAATAATAGATGTTGCCCTACCTATTGTAACGCAGCTTATTAAGAATAGAAGTAGAATTGTTTTTTTCATTTCTTATCGTAAAAATACTAAAACATTTTTCTACTTTTGTTGCGAACAAAAAAATAACATGAGCACTGCAATATTAAAAACAGCAAAAGGAGACTTAAAGATTGAGTTCTTCGAAAAAGATGCACCAAACACGGTTGCAAATTTCATTAAATTAGCGAAAGAAGGTTTTTATGATGGAATCACTTTTCATCGTGTCATTCCTGATTTTGTGGTTCAGGCAGGTTGCCCTTATTCAAAATCAGAAGCAACCGCTTTTAAAGCAGGTTCGGGTGGGCCAGGTTACATGATTGATTGTGAATTAACTGGTGAAAACCAATTTCATGATAGAGGGGTATTATCGATGGCGCATGCAGGTAGAAATACTGGCGGATCGCAATTCTTTATTTGCCATAGCCGTGCAAACACTGCACATTTAGATAGAAACCATACCGTATTTGGTAAAGTAATAGAAAATGTAGACCTAGTAGATGCAATTGCACAAGGTGATGCTATTATTGGTATAACAGTAACTGAATAATTATATGAATTTAAGAGGAATTGTTTCGGTAACTGGCAAGCCAGGTTTGTATCGTGTAATTGGTCAAAATAAAGCGGGCTTTATTTTAGAAACCATGGATGGTTTAAAAAATAAATTAATTACCAATGCAAGTACAAAGCTTGCAACTTTAGAGGATATTACTGTTTTTGGAGACCAAGAAGAGGACATTACCTTGATCAGTATTTTAGAGAAAATGAAAGCTTCTGCTGCTACTAATACAGTGCCAGATCCAAAAGCAGACAATAAAATATTGCGTAATTATTTCACTAGCATAGTTCCTAACCACGATGTGGAAAGGGTTTACGCTTCAGATATTAAAAAAATTATTTCGTGGTATGTGTTTCTTGCAACCTTACCCTTGTTTGATGAGGAAGCTCCAGTAGCAAACGAAGAAGCTGAACCAGCATCGTAATTTACCACAGCATTAAAAAAACCCAAATGAAAATTTGGGTTTTTTTATTTCTATATTTTAAGCATGATGATAAGGTTCTCCTTTTAAAATGCTAAATGCCCGATAAATTTGTTCTACAAAAAACAAGCGTACCATTTGATGAGAGAAAGTCATTTTAGAAAGTGAAATTTCTCCATTTGCTCTCGCTTTTATTTTTTGATCAAAACCATAAGGCCCGCCTACGACAAAGACTACGGCGCCTACTGATTGAATTTGCCAGTTGTTAATTTGTTTACTAAAATCTATAGAACTAAATTGTTTTCCGGTTTCATCTAAAAGCATGACTAAATCGGTATTGCTAATTTTATTTAATATTAATTCCGCTTCTTTTTCTTTTTGTTGTTCTTCGCTTAAGCTTTTAGTGTTTTTTAATTCAGGAATTTCAATTAATTGAAACTTACAATAATGTATTAATCGTTTAGCATATTTTTCTACGCCTTCAATTAAATAAGCATCATTTGTTTTTCCAACAACTAAAAGTGTAATTTTCATCCGCGTAATTTTTGGGCAAAAAAAAAGGGCTGAACCCTTTTTTTTTAATTAGTTAACGCTTGCGCGTATAATATTTAATGCACCTCCAGCCTTAAACCACTCAATTTGTTGTTGGTTATAAGTATGGTTAACCATAATTGTTTCATTACTTCCATCTGCATGGTTTAAACAAATACTTAGTTGTTTGCCTGGCGCAAATTCGTTCAATCCATTAATGTCAATGGTATCATCTTCTAAAATTTTATCGTAATCAGTATTGTTTGCAAAAGTCAATGCAAGCATACCTTGTTTCTTTAAATTTGTTTCGTGAATTCTAGCAAATGATTTTACCAAAATTGCACGAACGCCTAAATGACGAGGTTCCATAGCTGCGTGCTCTCTTGAAGATCCTTCACCATAGTTTTCGTCTCCAACAACAATAGATCCGATTCCAGCTGCTTTATAAGCGCGCTGTGTGGCAGGAACTGCGCCATATTCACCAGTTAATTGATTCTTTACCGTATCTGCCGTATCGTTGAAAAAGTTAATGGCACCAATCAACATATTGTTCGAAATATTATCTAAGTGTCCGCGGAATTTTAACCATGGACCAGCCATAGAAATATGATCGGTAGTACATTTTCCTTTAGCTTTAATTAATAATTTTAAGCCTTTGATATCTTGTTTTTCCCAAGCAGCAAATGGCGCTAACAATTGTAATCTGCTAGAATTTTCTGCTACCAGCACAGTTACTTTACTTCCATCTGCTGCGGGAGCTTGGTATCCTGCGTCTTTAACGGCAAATCCTTTTATTGGTAATTCAATTCCTTTAGGCTCATCTAATTTAACTTGTTCGCCTTTTGAATTAATTAGCGTGTCTGTTAATGGATTAAAAGTTAAGTCACCTGCAATTGCTAGCGCGGTTACAATTTCTGGCGACGCAACAAATGCAAAAGTATTCGGATTGCCATCTGCGCGTTTGGCAAAATTTCTATTGAAGGAAGTAATGATTGCATTTCTTTCTTGTTTTTCTGCACCATGTCGAGCCCATTGTCCAATACATGGTCCGCAAGCATTGGCAAGCACCACACCACCCATTGCAGTAAAAGTGGCTAAGTAGCCATCTCTGTCTACGGTATAGCGCACTTGTTCGGAACCCGGTGTAATGGTATATTCTGATTTTGCTTGTAAGTGTTTATCTACTGCTTGTTGCGCAATAGATGCTGCCCTAGAAATATCTTCGTAAGAAGAATTGGTACAAGAACCAATTAATCCAACTTCTAATTTTGTTGGCCAATTATTTTCTTTTACTGCTGCAGCAAATTTAGAAATCGGCCAAGCTAAGTCTGGTGTAAATGGTCCGTTAATTTGGGGCTCTAAAGTTGATAAATCAATTTCAATTAATTCATCAAAATAATTTTCAGGGTTGGCATATACTTCTGCATCGCCAGTTAAATGATGTGCTACTTTGTCTGCTAGATCAGCTATGTCAGCACGATCTGTGCCTCTTAAATAAGCGGCCATTTTTTCATCGTAACCAAAAATAGAAGTGGTAGCACCAATCTCTGCACCCATATTACAAATAGTCCCTTTTCCCGTACAAGATAATGATAGCGCGCCTTCTCCAAAATATTCTACAATTGCACCTGTTCCACCTTTTACAGTTAAAATTCCGGCTACTTTTAATATTACATCTTTTGCAGAAGTCCAACCAGATAATTTACCTGTTAATTTTATACCAATTAATTTTGGAAATTTTAATTCCCAAGGTAAGCCAGCCATTACATCACAAGCATCTGCACCGCCAACACCTATCGCAATCATACCTAAGCCACCAGCATTAACTGTGTGGGAGTCTGTACCAATCATCATGCCTCCAGGGAACGCATAATTTTCTAGGACAACTTGATGAATAATTCCAGCACCTGGTTTCCAAAAACCAATACCATATTTATTAGAAACAGAAGCTAAGAAATCGAAAACTTCTTTGTTCTGTAAATTTGCAGTTGCTAAGTCGGCGGTTGCACCTTCTTTTGCTTGAATTAAATGGTCGCAATGAGCAGTAGAAGGAACCGCTACTTTTGCTCTGCCTGCTTGCATAAATTGCAATAAAGCCATTTGAGCAGTTGCATCTTGCATCGCCACTCTATCTGGTGCAAAATCTACATAAGACTTACCTCTACTATAGGCTTCTGTAGCACTTTCCCATAAATGGGCGTATAATATTTTTTCGGTTAAAGTGAGGGGTTTGTTAACAATTTTGCGAGCAGCGTTAACTTTCGCGTCAAGGTTTGCATAAACCTTTTCAATCATTTCTATATCAAATGCCATAATAATTTATTTTCTACCGCGAATTTAGGATAAATTATTATTTTTTTCGATCAATTTTGCATTTGTTTATTTGATTGTTTCGAATCGAAAACCTTTGTTTAATAGCGCTTCTATTGATCTTGGCAATGATTCTTTGAGATTAGCATATGCTTTCAGGCTATCGTGAAAAACAATAATAGCGCCATCGCTTGAATGTTTGAGTACATTTTGATAGCACTTTTCGGGGCTACTTTTTTGGTCAAAATCGCCACTTAATACATCATACATCACAATTTTGAACTTTTCTTGAAGTAGTTTTATTTGGCTTCTTTTAATTCTGCCATAAGGAGGGCGAAATAAATTTGTTTTAAAATAAGGCTCGCAAGCAAGTGTATTCTGGTGATAATTGTTTTTATCTGTTTTCCAACCATTTAAATGGTTAAACGTATGGTTTCCAATAGCGTGTCCAGCTTTTATTATTTCTTCAAAAACGCCAGGGTGTTTTTGAACATTATCCCCAATACAAAAAAATGTCGCTTTGATTTGGTATTTAGCTAGCACTTCCAAAACATAGGGTGTTACTTCGGGAATTGGGCCATCATCGAAAGTCAAATATACCACCCCTTTATGCGTGCGATAATCCCAAATAAGATTGGGATATAATGCTTTTAGTAATTTGGGTGTTTTGCTGAGGTACATCAAGTAAAAAAAATGTTACGGTAATTTAGCAATTTATTAAGGATATGGAGCTAAATTACTATATTTTTGCAGTTCAAATTATATTTTTGTTTCTGAAATATGAAAAAAACGATATTACTCATATGGACTTCCTGTTTTGGATTAGGCTTTGCCCAATTGCAAGCCCAAAGCCAAGTTTGGTCTTTAGAAAATTGCATTAGTTATGCACTCGAAAATAATTTAACCATCAAGCAATACAAGTTGAATGTTGATTTGGCATCGATTGATTTATCCCAAAGTAAAAATGCGCTATTGCCATCTTTTAATGCAAGTGCATCTAATTCAAAAAACTATGGCTTGTCTGTTAACCCAGTAACAAGTTCGTCTGAATTCCAAAGCTTCAGTTCTTTCTCAACAGGTGTTAATTCGCAGGTCACCATTTTTGGTGCTGGACAAAAACTATATAATTACCAAGCACAGACTTTCGATTTAGCTGCAGAGGTGGCGAGTTTAGCTAAAATCAAAAACGACATTACACTTACAGTAATCAATAATTATTTAAATGTATTGTATAATCAAGACCTTACGCTTGTTGCGCAAGAGCAATTAAAAATAAGTTTACAACAATTCGAAAGGGCGAACAAAAACTTTGAAGTAGGTAATAGCACACAAGGTGATTTATTAGAAAGCAAAGCGCAATTAGCAAGAGACCAATTAAATTTAACTAATGCAGAAAATCAATTAGCGATTGCAAGGCTAAATTTATTGCAGTTATTAGATAGAGATCCTGCAGAAGAAATGCTAATTGAAAAGCCAGCAAATTTAATCCCTGCCTTAGATAAAAGTGAGCAGTATCAATTTAGTTCGGTGTATCAGTCAGCGGCCGAAAAACTACCAGATGTAAAGCTCTTCGATTTTAGGTTTCAATCTGCGGCTAAAAATGTAGCAATCAGTAAAGCAGTTTTATTTCCTAGTTTAAGTTTTGGTGCAGGCATCAATTCAAATTATGTTTCATTGGCACGAGAAACATTTAAAGGTCAATTGCAAGACAACTTTGGGCAGTATTGGGGATTTAGTTTGAATGTGCCCATTTTCAACAGTAGAAATGCAAATGCTAATTTAAAAAGAGCGAAAATTAATTTAGCCAATGCCAATATTAATACGCAAACTGCAAGGCTAAATTTAAGTAAATCGATTGCACAAGCGTTAACAGATTTAAAGGCTGCTGAAAAAAAATATGAGTCTACTGTAAATAGTAATATTGCGCTCAAAGAATCTTTTAAATATAATCAACAAAAATTCGAAGTTGGATTAATTAATGCAGTTGATTTTATTATATCAAAAAATAACTTAGCAAAGTCTGAGGCTGATCGTGTACAAGCATTATATGAGTTAATACTCAGACAAAAGCTTGTTGATTTTTATTTAGGAATACCATTGTCATTTTAAAACATAAAAACATGTTGAACAAAAAAAATAATTTAATTAAATATTTGATAATTGCCGTGATAGTATTAGTCGCATTTGCAATTACAGGTAAAAAAATGGGTTGGATTGGCGGTGTGGCTAATCAAAAAGTAGCAGTTGAAAAAGTAGCGCTTAGAACAATTGTAGAAACCGTTTCTGCAAGTGGAAAAATTCAACCAGAAATAGAAGTGAAAATATCTTCTGATGTTTCTGGCGAAATAGTTTCTTTAATGGTTAAAGAGGGCCAAAAAGTAAAGCGCGGACAACTACTTTGCAAAATCAGACCGGATATCTATGAATCTTATCTAGACAGAGCTTCGGCTGCTTTGAATACTTCAAAAGCGAATTTGTCAAATGCAGAAGCTAGATTTATTCAAACCGAACAAGCATACGACAGGAACGCTAAACTTATAAAAGATAAAATTATTTCTGAGGCAGATTTTGAACTAATAAAAAGTAATTATTTATCGGCAAGAGCAGATGTGCAAGCAGCAAAATTTAATGTTAAAAGTGCAGAGGCATCGGTAAAAGAAGCAAAAGATAATTTATTTAAAACTACTGTTTTTTCTCCGGTAGACGGAACCGTTTCTAAATTGAATGTAGAATTAGGAGAGCGTGTTTTAGGAACTTCTCAAATGACGGGTACCGAAATTATGCGAATTGCTAATTTAAATTCTATGGAAGTAAGTGTAGATGTGAACGAAAACGATATCAATAGATTGTCTATTGGTGATACTGCTATAGTAGAAGTAGATGCGTTTCTTGATCAGTCATTTAAAGGTGTAGTTACAGAAATTGCAAACTCTGCAAGTGTTGTAGGTGCTAGCGCAGACCAGGTTACCAATTTTCCAGTAAAGATTAGAATTTTGAGTGAATCATACGCAAAATTAAATAGCAAAGACAAAAACTTAGCTTCACCTTTAAGACCAGGATTATCTGCAACAGTAGAAATTCAAACCGAAAAAACAATTAATATTTTAACAGTTCCCATTCAATCTGTTACTACAAGAGAAGATTCTGTAGAAGATAAAAGCACTTCCACAACAGCCGTTAAGGCAAATGCTTCGGGTATGAAAGAATTTGTTTTTATAATAGAAAATAACAAAGTAATTAAGCTTCCTGTTAAAACCGGTATTCAAGACGATATGTACATTGAAATTAAAGAGGGTTTAAAAGAAGGACAAGAAGTAGTAGTTGCGCCTTATTTAGCAATCTCCAAAATGTTAAAAGATGGAATGCAAATAGAAATTGCTTCCAAAGAAGATTTATATACTTCAGACGAGAAGAAGTAGTTTAGTTTTTGGCTTTCTATTTCAATTTTGGTATTTTCGTGCTTATTGTAGATTATGAAGCTAATTAATAAAGAAGCTAAGATTGCCGTAATTGGTGGTGGAAGTTGGGCTACAGCCTTAGTAAAGATTCTTTGCGACAACCAAGCAGATGTAACCTGGTGGATGAGAAATGAAGAGGCGGTTGCACACATTCGTAACTTCGGTAGAAACCCTCATTATTTATCATCGGCAGAAATTAACATTTCGAAAGAACGTGTAAGCACAGATATAAAAGCCACCATCGCCGCTGCAGATATAATTATTTTGGCAGTTCCTGCAGCCTTTTTACATACTAGTTTATCGTCATTGAGTCCAGCAGATTTTGCTGGAAAATTTATTTGCAGTGCAATAAAAGGCATTGTTCCTGAATTTAATTTAATCATCGGAGAATACTTTAATAGTTATTTTAAATTACCATTGGCACAGGTCTTAGTTATAAGCGGGCCTTGTCATGCAGAGGAAGTGGCCTTAGAGAAATTATCTTATCTAACAATTTCATGTTTACAGCAAAATCATGCAGATGCATTCGCTACTATTTTAAATAATCGATACATCCGCACCGTCACCAGCGATGATATTTATGGAACAGAATACGGAGCCGTGCTTAAAAATATATACGCAATCGCAGCGGGTATTTTTCATGGTTTGGGTTATGGCGATAATTTTCAATCGGTATTAATCTCCAATGCCATCAGAGAAATGGAACGCTTTCTTGCAGCTGTTCATCCAATTAATAGGGATATCAAAGAATCTGCATATTTAGGCGATTTATTAGTCACAGCCTATTCTCAATTTTCGAGGAACCGGACTTTTGGCAATATGGTAGGGAAGGGATATTCTGTAAAATCAGCCCAATTTGAAATGGGTATGATTGCAGAAGGCTATTATGCGGTTAAATGTATTCATGAAATCAATCGACAGTATAAAGTGGAGATGCCTATATGTAGGGCCGTTTTTGCTGTTTTATATGAAAATATTTCTCCATTAATAGAGATGAGGTTACTAACGGATCAATTAAATTAATATAGCTTTTTTACTAAGTTTTTGATATACAATTAGTTAAAATTAATTTGACTTACATTTTATTTCCAAATTAAACATCCTGTCAAATTTGCGTTAACTCTCGGGCATTCGCCTATTTTTGCATTGTATAGCATATATTTATATGTACATTTACAGGCTGATTTATAGGAATAAAATGAGAAAAACTTTTTTGTTTAAAACACTCTATTTGACAGGGTTTTGTCTTGTTTTAATGAATATTAATTTATTTGCCCAAGACACCATAAGGGTGATGCAATATAATCTACTTCGTTATGGTGAATCAAATCAACCACCTAGTACCAAAAACCCTTTACTTTCGACCATTATCAATTATGTCAAGCCAGACATAATTGGATGTAACGAACTTTCTGCTACAGCCGATTATGCGCAAAACGTTTTAACAGGTGCCTTAAATATAAATGGGGAAACCAAATGGAAAAGAGCAAAACTCTCTAAGGCCGGTGTTGATGCTTCATTAACCAATACGCTATTTTATAATTCAAAAAAGTTTGAACTTATTTCTCAAGATACCGTTTCAAAAGTGCAACGAGAAATTACTGCCTTTAATTTATTTTATATAGATTCAAATCTTGTTAAAACAAAAGATACTATTTTCTTTACGGTAATTGTTTTGCATTTGAAAGCTGGAAATGGTTCGGCAGAAGCAGCAACTAGAGCCGCTGAAACCCAACAAGTAGCTAGGTATATGAAGCGATTTAGTAAACCTAGAAATATACTTATT
>JAURMH010000071.1 GCA_030830805.1 Bacteroidota bacterium | reverse complement strand
TCAAAAAATTACAGACATATTAACCAATTTGAATCAAATTTCGGATTCTGTTGCTAAGGTTAATTTCATACAAACCATCGATAACGCAAATCGCGCTATTGCCCAAGTTGCAAGTATTACAGAGAAAATCAATAATGGTCAAGGCACTTTAGGCCAATTAGTAAACGACGATCAATTGTATAATAACATCAATCAAACAGCATTAGATTTAGAAAAATTAATGGTTGATTTAAGATTGAATCCTAAAAGATATGTTCACTTATCTTTTTTTGGTGGTAAAAACAAAAAATATAAAGAACCGAGCGATTCTAGCGAAATTAGAAAAGTGAAAAAATAACTATAGCGAATAGTGCTGTCCTTCTACAGCTAAAACAGTATTTGGAAATACAGACTGCGATTCGGCTAATAATAAATCTAATTCTTTATACCTGGCAGAAAAATGTCCAATCATTAATTGTTTAACATTTGCTTTTTTTGCTAATTCGGCGGCTTGTAATGCAGTGGTGTGAAAGGTTTCCTGCGCACGCGCTAATAATTCATGCAAAAAAGTTGATTCGTGGTATAAAAAATCTATGCCTTCAATTTGATCTAAAAAATGTTCGGTATATATGGTGTCCGAACAGTAAGCATAGGTTCTGGCTGGTTTTGGCGCAAACGTTAATTCCGCATTCGCAATAGTTCTACCAAATTTATCGCAATAATCTATGCCGTTTTTTAGCAATGGAATATACTCCAATGGAATGTCGTATTCGCTTAACTTTTCGGTGTTTATTTTTCTTTTACGCGTAACTTCTTTAAAAATAAAACCCGTAGTAGGAATGCGATGATTGAGAATAATAGTTTCAACAATTACATCATTATTTTGAAAAACGACTTCGGTATAATCTACCTGTGTTGCCCTAAAATTAATAGGAAAGCGTAATTGCGTCTCCGAAACTTTTAATTGTAAATCGATGATGTCTTTGAGCTCAGGAGGCCCAATAATATGCATCTCTTTTGTTCGGCCATTTAAATGAAGCGTAGATAATAATCCAACAAGGCCTAAATAGTGATCGCCATGTAAATGAGAAATAAAAATGGTATCAATTTTTGCAGATTTTATTTTGAATTTATTGAGTTGGTTTTGCGTAGCTTCTCCACAATCGACTAAATAAAAATGTTCGTTCAAATTAATAATTTGCGCCGATGGATTTCTATTGTATGCCGGAGTTGCAGAACTACTTCCTAAAACAGTAATTTCAAAAACACCCATTTTATTTATTCATTACCTAACTCATTATTTAAATCGCGTTCTATTTCTTCCATAAAAACAAAATCGATAGCCTCTGTTACGGTTGGTACAATATTGAGGTAGTTTTCTGTAGTAGACAAGCCCAAAATCTTCTGCAAATCGCTTGCCACGCCAACCAACACGAAGGTACCTACATTATTTCTACACATGCGTGCGCCATATAAAATGGCGCTAATACCCGATTCATCGGCTGTATAAACATTACTTAAATCTAAGATGACGTTTCTGATACCTTCTACTTCGATAGCATTAAATTCCGACTTTAACTTAGGTGCTTTTTCAGAATTTAATTCTTCAATATCTAAAGGTTTAAGCAATACATATTTTTCGTGTTTATCTATTTCGAATTTCATGATAATTTTTTTAAAGCTGCTAAAACATTCGTTTCTATTCTTTGTGCAATATTTGAATTATCTACGGGTATAAATTTCTCCGCAATAATTTTTTCGTATAATTCGATATAACGATCCGAAATTTCTTTCACTTTTGCTGGTGTCATTTCTGGAACAGCTTGTCCTTCTTTACCTTGAAAACCGTTTTCAATTAACCATTTGCGAACAAACTCTTTAGAAAGTTGCTTTTGCTCTGTTCCAGCAATTTGTCTTTCTTGGTAACCTTCGGCATAAAAATACCTCGAAGAATCTGGCGTATGAATTTCGTCGATTAAATAAATTTGATGGGCTATTTTACCGAATTCGTATTTAGTATCTACCAATAGCAAGCCCTTTGCCAATGCCATTTCGGTGCCTCTAGCAAATAATTTTCTGGTGTAATTTTCTAATTGAATATAATCTGCTTCCGAAACTAAACCGGTAGCAATAATTGCCTCTCTAGAAATATCTTCGTCGTGACCTTCATGCGCCTTTGTGGTAGGCGTAATAATTGGTTCGGGTAATAAATCGTTTTCTTTTAATCCCTCTGGTAGCGCAACTCCACAAACCACTCTCCTGCCTGCAGCATATTCTCTCCAAGCATGCCCAGCCAAATAGCCCCTAATCACCATTTCTACTGGAAATGTTTCGCATTTTTTACCAATGGTAACCGTGGCATCTGGAACCGACACCACCCAATTAGGAACGATATCTTGCGTAGCAGCTAAAAACTTTGCCGCAATTTGATTGAGCACTTGCCCTTTATAAGGAATCGCACTTGGTAAAACCACATCGAATGCAGAAATTCTATCCGAAGCAACCATCACTAAAAGATCATCGTTAATGGTGTATACGTCTCTTACTTTCCCTTTGTAAAATTGCGTTTGCTGAGGAAATTGAAAAGCAGTTTCTTTTAAAGCGGTCATGATGATAATATTTTTATACAAATATCGAAATTTGTATGATTTAATTTATGTTAACTAATAAACAATTATTAACATAATTATTGAATATCGCCGTATGCCTCCAAAATCTTCTTCACTAATTTATGTCTTACCACATCTTCTCCGGTAAGATAAATAATATCTATACCCGAAATGTTTTTCAAAATGGTGATAGCATTAAAAAGCCCAGACATAGATTTTTTAGGTAAATCTATTTGAGTAACATCGCCTGTTACAATAAATTTAGCTGTTGGGCCCATTCTGGTTAAAAACATTTTCAATTGCATATCGGTGGCATTCTGTCCTTCATCTAAAATCACAAATGCGTTATCTAAAGTTCGGCCTCTCATAAATGCAAGTGGCGCTATTTCGATGGTTCTGTTTTCTAAATATAATTTCAACTTATCGGCCGGAATCATATCATCTAAAGCATCGTATAAAGGTCTTAAATAAGGATCAATTTTTTCTTTTAAATCGCCTGGTAAAAAACCGAAATTTTCGCCTGCTTCTACTGCAGGTCGAGTTAAAATAATTCTTTTAACTTCTTTATTTTTTAATGCCTTAACCGCTAAAGCTACCGCAGTATAGGTTTTACCAGTACCAGCAGGACCAATTGCAAATATAATATCATTTCGCAATGCACTTTCGACCATTACTTTTTGGTTTTTAGTGCGCGCTCTAACCACTATACCATTGGGTCCAAAAACCAAAGGCTCCGCTTCAAAATTGGCAGGTGTAGCAGGTGCTTTTTCTTTGTCATTATTTTCCGACTGGTCCTGAACAACTAAACGAATATCCCCTTCTGTTAATTGGTTGAATTTTTCAAAATGCTCCATTAAGATTTTTATTTTCTTTTGAAAATTTTGGAGCATTTCATCGTCACCGATGGCTTTTAAAGCTTCGCCTCGAACAACAATTCGAAGCTTTGGAAATGACTTTTTTAACAAATTTAAATTGACATCGTCGATTCCCCAAAATTCGATAGGATTGATGCCTTCTAGTGTAATTGTTGTTTCGTTCAAGATAATATGATTAATAATGCTATTTTTATAATGCTTTGTTGCTAAAATAATTAATTTTGAGCGAATCAATATTAAATAGATATTAATAAATGTCAATAATTACACTTACTACCGACCTCGGCACCACAGACTTCTATTTAGCGGCTGTAAAGGGGTCTATTTTAAGTGCAATGCCAGACGCCACAATTGTTGATATTTCGCACCATATCCCTCCCTATCAAATCATTCAAGCTGCTTTTTTGCTTTCTAATGCCTATTATCATTTTCCATTAGAAACGGTTCATTTGGTAAGTATTGATAATTCTTACCAATCGGATGCAAAGTTTGTTGCCTTAAAAGCCAAAGGACATTATTTTATTGGCCCCGATAATGGTTTATTTTCTTTGTTTCTAAATCCAGAAGATATTGAAAAAATTGTCAAAATAAATTTGAGGATTCAAGATGATTTTATTCATTTCCCTATCAAAGATATTTTAGCCAAATCTGCAGTGCATTTAGCAAAAGGTGGTAAAATGGAAATCATTGGCAGAAAAATCACCAACTTAAATTACAAAACAATTATTCAACCTGTTATAGAACCTTCGATTATTCGGGGGAGTATTATTCATGTTGATAATTTTGGAAATGCAATTTCAAATATTACCAAAGAAATTTTTGATACCGTTGCTAGAAATAGACCTTTTGAAATTGTATTCAAAAGAAACGAAAAAATTACCAAAATTTGCAAGCATTATAGCGAAGTAACAGAGGGTGAAAAACTCTGTTTATTTGGTATTACGGGAAAACTCGAAATAGCCATAAACAAAGGAGATGCAAGCGGTTTGTTAGCATTAGGAATCAACGAAAAAATTCAAATTCAATTTTTATGATCACTAGAATTGTTAAAATGAATTTCAGACCCGAAGAAGTGGAAAATTTCTTAAACATTTTTCATCAATCAAAAGATAAAATTAGGCTTATGCCAGGTTGTAAACATTTAGAATTATGGAACAGCCAAAGCGATGCTTCTATTTACTATACCTATTCGATTTGGGACTCTGAAGATGATTTAAATAACTATAGAGATTCTAAATTATTTCAATCGGTTTGGCCAGCAACAAAAGCCTTATTTGCAAGCAAAGCCGAAGCCAGCAGTTTAAATGTATTAGTCAAATTATAACCTTAAAATTATGAACGCAAAACTAGCTTCCGCATCACATACCATTATGAATGAAATTGTGTTGCCTAACGATACCAATACTTTAAATAATTTAATGGGTGGCAGATTATTACACCTCATGGATATTGGTGCCGCAATGGCTGCTCAAAAACACAGCAATCGAATTGTAGTAACCGCATCGGTCGATAATGTTTCCTTTAAAGCCCCTATCAGATTAGGCGATGTAGTAACTATACATGCAAAAATTACCCGCTCGTTTAATTCTTCTATGGAAATTAGAATTGATGTATGGTCTGAAAATATCCCTTCAGGACGCAAAGAAAAAAGCAACGAAGCTTATTACACTTTTGTAGCCGTTGATCAAACAGGCAGGCCCATTCCCGTACCTACCGTAAAAATTGAAACGGAAGAGGAGCAAAAATTATTTGATGGCGCCTTAAGAAGGAGACAATTGCGCTTGGTATTAGCCGGTAAAATGAAAGCGCAAGACGCAACCGAATTAAAAGCATTGTTCGCCCAAGAATAGGCTAAATTAAGCCAGAAAATCAGATTTTAACATCAAGATACTTAGCAATTTATAAGTTTTAACAAAAAAAATTTGCTAGAGACGGCTGTTTTTGTACTTTTGCGGCGGAGAGTTGGCAGAGTGGTCGATTGCGGCAGTCTTGAAAACTGTTGACTGTTAAAGGTCCGCGGGTTCGAATCCCCCACTCTCCGCCAAAGAAAAATGCCGCCCGTAAGGGACGGCATTTTTTGTTTTAAAGCGTTGCGAATTCATTCGCAAAAGCGAGAAAACAAAAATGCAGAGGTGCGCAGCACCGGTATTTTTCTTTGACTCAGCTTCCCCCTTCCGGGGATCAGCGGAGCGCAGCGGAGGTAATCCCCGGAAGCGTTGCGAATTCATTCGCAAAACCTACCCTTTTTATTATCTTTAAAAAATTAATTAAAACCAAATGGCTACTACTTCCGAATTAAGCAAAAACTCATTTATACGTTACAATAACGAATTATTAAAGGTGATTGAATACGATCATATTACACCAGGCAAAGGAAATGCAATCTATTCTTTAAAATGTAGGAACGTAGAGACTGGTAAACAGAGTGAAGTGCGTTTTCGTTCCGGAGAAAAAGTAGACATTATTCGTGTAGACGAATATGAAATGCAATACCTCTATTCAGAGGGAGATTCACTTGTTTGTATGAATCAAGAAACATACGATCAAATACCCGTTCCTATTACTATTTTTGGTGAGGCCGTACAATTTTTAAAAGAAGGAATGATTTTAAGAATTCGTTTTGATGATAATGAAAAACCATTAGCAGGCGATTTACCTAAACATGTGGAATTAGAAACCATTTATTCAGAAGTGGGTGTCAAAGGAAAGCTACTCAAATTAGCACAAGTAGAAGGCAACATTAATGTTCAAGTTCCTTTGTTTGTGGAAGTAGGTGACAAATTAAAAATCAATACAGAAACTGGCGAATACGTTGAAAGAATAATGAAGTAACAGTCGGATTATTTCGATTCATTACTCATTATTTCCTTTAATTGCACATCATCTATTTGAAAAACTCCAGGGCTCAATAATGTTAAATCTATTCTTATTCGATCTAAATCTGATGGAATATG
>JAURMH010000002.1 GCA_030830805.1 Bacteroidota bacterium | reverse complement strand
CCTCGTAAATAATCGCTGTTTTAAAGCCAAAATCGCTTAATGCTGAGCTATTTAAGTAGCTTAAATAAGATTCTGATCGATTATAATTTAAGGCAATTGCCCTTATATTTTGCTGTTTATTTTGTAATGATAGCCAGCCAGCTTGATTTATTTCTTCAGGAATAACCAGGTAAGTATTCGAATTGATGATTTTCCATTCGGGAATCCATTGCTGAGAACCAATAGTTAAAAGGTATTGATTTTGATCCGAAATTGGATTGGAAATAGTTGAAATATTAAGCTTATTTTGTTTACCAATTTCGTAGGCTATTTGTAAATCATAATTAGAGATTTGTGGAATTCTTAGAAACAAAGGCACCATTAATGAATGCTTTGCAAAATCTCCAAAACTTGGATCCATTGAAAATGAATAAAGGTAAACACTCCCCTTTTTGTATTTATTTTTTTGGAGCACCACGGTGCCATCATTTAATTTTAGAATTGCTTCAAGAGCAGTATTTTGTTGGTTAAAATATTTTTTAATTGTTGGGAATTGCAAATTTTCCGAATAATTATTAAAAACTCCAGTAAAAATTTTATCTGAAATATTCAGTTCTTTAATTTTTTGTTCATTCGACTGAAGAGCAATAAAATTAGGTATTTGGAAGGTATTTAACAACTTATTTAAGTTAGGTAAATTCGTTTTTTCGGAAGGAATGATAATTAAACTTTTACCATCTGCAACAACTTGTTGCAACATGGCCATTAAGCCATCGCTTAAATTTATAGGTTCGTTTAAAATAATGGTTTCGTAATTATTAAAACTAGCATAATTAATTTGCTCAAAAGAATTTACACTTAACTCAATAATAGTTTCTGTTTGATATACTGATTGAATGTATTTACTGGAAAGAGTATTCCCATTAATTAACAAGACTGGAATATTTTCGGCAATTTCATAAGCAAAATAATATTGATCGTCGAAAGGCAATTGTTCTGATGCGATAGCTACCATTCCCTTCTGAATTCGGGAAGAATTATTAGTATAAAAAATAGTATCAATTTTTGTTGCATTTGGGGCTATATCAATAGTAATCAATGCTTTAGATTGATTATTTAATTGTAAATTAATGGGTAAATCTTTAACCGCTTCGCTTGAATAGTTGGTTACTTTTATGATTAATTTTTCGGATTGATTAGCCAAATGTATTGGCGCATCAAACCAAACTGAATCAATAGCAATATTTTGAATTGGGCTCGCATTAAAATAAACCATTCGATAATTAATACTGGTATCAATTACTTGTTTTAATTGTTTATCAATAGTGTTTTTTTGAAAATCACTTAAATAAAAACAGTTTTTATTTATTGCACTAACTGTTGAAAATAAACTGTTTTGTCTATTGATTACACTAGTTAATGCACAAAAATTTGGACTAATATTTAATTCGTCTATGGCTTTAAAAGTTTCCTCTTTTGTAAGGAAATGCTGGCTTTGAGCGGCTAAATCATTACTTATAATTTGAAATTTATCTGAAGGTTGATAAGCGGAAACAATTTCTTTAGCTTTATTTTTAGCTTGTTCTAATAAAACGCCATTTGCGTTTTGCAGATTCATGCTAAAGGAATTATCGATATAAATAGAGGTATAATTTACCCCTTGACGAACTGATTGCGTACTAGATGGAATAAATGGTTTAGCAAATGCAAAAACCAAGAAAAATATAAATAATATTCTACTTAACAAAACCAATAAATGCTTGAGGCGATGTTGTTTAATGGTTTGCTGTTGCACTTCTTTTAAAAGTTGTACATTGGTAAATAAGACCCTTTTGAATTTACGTAAATTAAATAAGTGTATCAAAATTGGAATTGATACGGCAGACAAAGCAAGTAAAACAGTTGGATTAGCAAATCTCATTTTTCAAAAATAATAAATATATACTATATTTAACATTCATGGTAATCGCAAAACATTCATACGATTTAATAGGTCATAAACATCCAATCTATGCTTTAGCAGGATCAAGCAAGCCACATATTGTGTTTACTGCAGGTGGCGAAGGTGCCGTAGTTGAATGGAGTTTAAAAAAGAAAACTTTTTTGAAAGTAGTTTTTCATATGAAGTCCAGCGTATATTGTTTACACTCGGTTGCTCAACCCAATATCTTAATTGCAGGCGATCGAACAGGACATCTTGCGGTTTTTGATTTTGAAAGCCAACAATTACTTTTTAATTTCAAAGCACACGAAGCGGCCATTTTTTCGATTCAATCAGACGCGAAATATTGTTATACGGTTTCGGAAGATGGCAGCCTGAATGTTTATGATTTAAAGGACTTCAGCTTAATTAAAAAATATAAAATACACCATCAAACATTAAGAACCATTACATTAAATCCAAATAATAACGAATGTTTAATTGGAGGAAAAGAACAATTTTTACAAACCTTCGATCGAAGTAATGCTAATTTAATTGGAAAACTTAGTGGTCATAGCCTACCCATTTTTTCAAGTTGCTTTAATGCCAATGCCCAACATTATGTTACTGGATCTAGAGATGCGCAACTAAATATTTATGACGCAAAAAACTATCAATTAGTGCAAACTATTCCTGCACATTTATTTGCCATCAACGATATTTTAGCTATACCAGATAAACAAATTATTGTGTCTGCAAGTAGAGATAAACATGTTAAAATTTGGGACGATACCAATTACCAATTACTGCAAAATTTGAATAGCCAACAAAATGGCCATAAACTATCTGTGAATAGACTTTGTTATACGCCATTCGAAAACACTTTGGTTAGTGTTGGTGATGATAAGGTTTTGAAAGTGTGGAATTTATAGTACAGCGCTTTTCGACAAACTGTTCGTGCTAATCCTTTACACTAAAGCGTTTCATTAACCTTAGTTGATGCGTATAAGCATTTTTTTCTTGATTAAATATACCTTGATGATCTAATTGATCAATACGTACTTGTCCTGATGCGTGAATAATTTTCCCGCCCGCTAATGCAATACCAACATGAATAATATTGCCTTTTTCGTTATCAAAAAAAACTAAATCGCCCGCTTGTAATTCTGCAACAAAATCTATTACCTGACCCTGTAAGGCTTGTTCTTTGGCATCTCTAGGAATTTTAATGCCAATAATTTTATATACTAATTGCGTAAAGCCCGAACAGTCAATTCCTAATATAGAACGCCCACCCCATTGATAAGGAGCTGCTAGAAAAAGTTTAGCTAAATCCGAAATATTGGCATAAGAAAAATGGTTTTCGGCATTTGTCTGACCCGCAAATGTAAATTTGTGTTCGTTAATTGCGATGGTATTATTCTGAAAATTGGGCAATGTAGAGCCAATACTGATGGGCTGCAAACCATTGCCATTGCTGATCATAGATAACCTGTCTATGCTAATTTGTTGTGGGGTATTTAAAGAAGTGGCAGGAATAAGATGGCATTGTTTAGGATCTATCCATCCAATGTAATCATCGAACAAACACTGCACTTTCCACCACTTAGCTTCTTGTGTTAAAATCTCGACCGATTCACCAAATAATAGTTGGCTAATTTGCTCTGCGGCATCTGAGGGTTGTGCTCGAACAGGAACTACGCTTAAGGTAATGATCGCAAATTGTCTGTTCATGCTTATCTTTTTAAATTATTCTTGATGCAACCAAGTTTTCTTGACTAATAATTCGTCTTTGCTCTCTCGAACATTTTCATCATCGATGCAACAATCTACCGGACAAACAGCTGCACATTGCGGCTCATCATGAAAACCAACACATTCGGTGCACTTATCAGGAACAATATAATATACTTCGTCAGAAACCGCATTTTGAGCTAGATCTGCATCAATGGTATGTCCATCGCCAAAATCTATTAAGCCTTTTAAATTGGTTCCTTCTGAAAATTTCCAGGCAGCGCCTGCATCATATATTGCATTATTTGGGCATTCTGGCTCGCAGGCACCACAATTAATACATTCTTCGGTAATTATAATAGCCATTTGTATCTTATTTCTTAATTTCAGCCCTGCAAATATAACAATAAAGTGCTTTTTTTGATTTCAGAAATTCAAAATAAAATATAAAAAATGAAAATAATAGCTGCTTTAAATGGATTAGGGGAATATTTAATTACAAAGGATGAAGCATTAAAAGCAAAAATCAGTAGTTTGTCTAACTATAACGCTTGGTTTAATACGGCAAATGTTACCATTGCCATTGATGCTTGGGCTAAATTACTAACAAGCGAAAATCTAAGTCATTGGGTAAATTCGGAAGGTGTTTTGGAAAATCATACTCCAAAAAAAGTGGGTTTAGTACTAGCCGGAAACATTCCAATGGTTGGCTTTCACGATATCTTATCAGTATTAATTACGGGGCACGAAGCACATATTAAATTATCTTCTCAAGATCAACAATTAATTCCAATGCTATTAGAAAAATTGATTTCTTTAGCTCCGGAATTAAAAAATAAAATATTTTATCCAGAAAGGTTGAATGCGGTAGATGCAGTGATAGCAACAGGTAGCGACAATTCCGCAAGGTATTTTGAATATTATTTTGGTAACAAACCACATATAATTCGAAAAAACAGAAATAGTATTGCGGTATTATCTGGCAACGAAACACCAGAAGAAATAAATATTTTAGGAAAAGATATTTTTCAATATTTTGGTTTAGGTTGTAGAAATGTTTCTAAAATTTATATTCCAAAAAATTACGATTTAACTTTTTTATTAGCTCATTTAGAAAGCTATCAACCCATTGCCGATTTTCATAAATACCACAATAATTATGATTTTCAAAAATCACTATTATTAGTGAATGGTGTAAAACACCTAGATAATGGCTTTTTGTTATTGAAAGAAAGCACCGCTCTTCAAGCTGCTATTTCGGTTTTACATTATGAATTTTACGAAAAAATCGAAGATTTGACCGAAAAGATAAATACCGATCAAGACAAAATACAATGTGTGGCAAGCCATCTAAATTTAACTATCAAAAACCAATTAGTTTGTTTTGGAGAAACACAAAACCCTGGCTTAGCAGATTATGCTGATGGTATTAATACGATTGAATTTCTCAAAAAAATAGCCAATTAAAATAATTTAATTGGCTATTTTTTTATTGAATGTTGTATTACCTTACTGCAACTTTAAATGCATCGGTTTCGGCATATTTCTTAAACTCTAAATCTTTAACTGCTTTTGCTTTTAAAGATTGATCTTCTAAAATTGCACGAGATAAATTTGTTGTTAAATTATCTAAATTATTAGTTCTTGCTGCAATTACTGCTCTTAAATAATATACATTCGCATTTTGTTTAGCGCAATCTAAATTCTTTAATGCTTGCTCGTAATTACCCGCTAAAGCGGCTGCCAATGCTGCGTTATAAGTACATGCATTAACAGTTCCATAATAAGATAAAGCTGCACTATAATCGCCTTGACGAATCTTAGTATTACCTAAGTTGATGTTATTTTGTGCACCAAATGATTTAGCCAATAAGTAATTTCTTTCGGCATTTGCATAATCATGTTTTTGCGCATATGCAACACCAAGGTTATTGTAAATAATTGCATTGTCTTTATCTAAAGAAGCTGCTTTGTTTAACAATTCAATTGCTTGATCTGCCTTATTGCCTTGATTTAAATAAATATAAGCCATGTTAGTAGAAGCTCTCCAATCTAATGGAAATGCAGTATTGGCTTTGTTATAAATAGCTAGTTTTGCTGACTCATCTGATGTTAATGTAGCAGCATATAAAATTTCTGCTACACTTAACATTGGCGTGTCTTTAGCAGCTTCAGCTGTAATTTCTGCATCCGTTTTAACTTTTGCAGTAGCCATTAATGTAATTTCAGATCTTCTTAAAGTTGGCAATAATTTGTTCGCCAATTTTTGATATGATTTTAATTTTTTAATCGCATTTTCTCTTTCGATAGGATCTGCAATGGTAGAAACAATATTGATAATTTGATCACGATCTGCCAAATCTGAACTAGCAGCCGCTTGCTTCAAACCGTCCCAGTCTTCTGCCGTTGCTGATTTCTTGTAGAATGAACTATCGTTCACTTGCATCACTCCTTTTTTCTTTAACCAAGAAAGTAAAAATGAATAAGTTGCATCTGTTCTATTCATTGATAATTGATCGTTTCTTCTTAATTCTCCATCTGGAGATGCATAAGAAGAAATACTGATACCTGTTAATTGATTACCCGATTTTACAAAAGCCTCGAATGCTTTGATATCATTTGATTTTTGTTGTTTAGCAGCAATTGCAGCATCATCAATATTAAATAGTATTTGTCCTTTTAATTCAACAGGTACTACTTTTTGAAAGTTATCTGCAGCTAAAATAGCTACATCTGTTGCGTTTACAGAATAAGCTGTGGTCAAAGTACCTTTAGCAATTTCAACAGTTGTAAAAGCTAGGCATTTAGTGCCTTTTGTAGCTACTAAATCAAAAACTAAAGTTGCATCAGCCATTTGATCGGAATAAGCAACACGATCGGTATAGGTAAAGGTACCGCCTGTTAATTTACTAATGGTTGCGCCTTTTACATCTACCACTAATTCACCTTTAATAAATGCTGGTTTTAACTTAACGGATGTACCATTAAACACGATACTAGGATTAAGACTAATGCTAGTCTTTTTATCAAAATATTTAGCAGGAATTTTACCTGTTACCATTACGTCGATACTATCTCCTCTAACTTCTAATGGACTTGGTTTTGCCTCATAACTAATGGTATTAGCTTTGGTTTTCATCGACTTTAAAGAATTACAACTCGATAAGAAAGCCGTAATTGCCAATGCTGTTAATACCAATTTAAATTGAAAAGTTCTCATATTTATTGTTTTTTGATTGCGTTTTTAGGTTTATTTACTAATTATAATGTGTAAAAAAACTATTTTGTTAATCGTTATAATACTCTATTTTTGTTAAAATAGCGATGCGCAAATATAATAGAAATTGACGAATTTACAATTTCAAACAAAGGAGGCCAATTGTATATCATTAAAGTGAAAGGGATTGCCAAAATCCCCGATTACATTCAACTAAGAGACGAACAATTTACACTTTTAGCCTATTTTAGAGTAGATAGACCAGAGAAATCTATTGAAAAATGCGGTTTAAGCGAACATTCCGATTATATTAACGAACTTATTAAAACCATGCCTTTTGGGGTAATACAAAAACTAACATTCAATGGAGACCAATAGCCCAATTATTCAACTGCAAGATATCAATGTGTTTCAACAAGACCATTTAGTTCTTTCTGGCGTTACATTAACCATCAATAAAGGCGAATTTGTGTTTTTAATTGGCCAAACGGGTAGCGGAAAAAGCAGTTTACTTAAAACCATTTATGGCGATCTTAAAATTAGCCAAGGAAATGGCGAGGTGGTCGGTTACTCCCTTACTACAATTAAAGAAAAAGAAGTGCCATTTATGCGCAGAAAAATGGGCATCGTTTTCCAAGACTTTCAACTATTAACCGACCGTTCGGTAGAAGAAAATTTAAAATTTGTGATGAGTGCTACAGGTTGGGACGATCCAAAAATGATTGCTGCCAGAACCGAAGAAGTAATTAACGAAGTAGGTTTGGCTGGTAAAAATCATAAAATGCCTCATCAACTATCGGGTGGAGAACAACAAAGAGTCGTAATTGCACGTGCCATGGTAAATCACCCTGCTGTTATTTTGGCCGATGAGCCTACCGGAAATTTAGACCCAGATTCTTCTATAGAAATCATGAATTTATTATTAAAGATTTCGAAGATGGGTACCGCAGTAGTAATGGCTACGCACGATTACCGCATGATTGAAAAATTCCCTTCAAGAATTATCAAATGCGAAAAAGGAAAAATTATTGAAGATCATTATCAAACCGTATAATTATTTATTTATGAAGAAATTATTTTTAGCTATCGTTTTAGCATTTGGATTTAGTGCATTTGCAAATGCACAATCAGAAGGAATTGAAGTAGGCAATAAGTATATCGATTTAAAACTGGCGAACACAGAAGGTAAAGAAATTGCACTTTCTGCTATCAAAGGAAAAGTCGTATTGCTAGATTTTTGGGCATCTTGGTGTGGTCCATGTAGAATGGAAAATCCAAATCTAATTAAAACTTATGCCCATTATAAAACAACAAAGTTTAAAAATGCAAAAGGCTTTGATATTTACAGTGTTTCTTTAGACAAAACGAAAGAACCTTGGATGGCAGCAATTGCAAAAGACAAACTAGTTTGGGAAAATCATGTTTCTGATTTAAAGGGCTGGTATTCTTCGGCTGCAGCTACTTACGGCGTTTCGTTTATTCCTCAAAACTTTTTAATAGATGGTAATGGCATTATTGTTGGAAAAAATCTTAGAGGGGAAGAGCTAGACAAAGCACTAGAAAAACTCGTTAAATAATCAGGAATACTTTTTAATTAATTTAAAACTTCCTAAATGAAAAATGGGGACAGCAGCCATGTTGTTCCCATTTTTTTTTACGCTACACATTTCGCCATTATCTGTTAAATAAAATGGCATTGGATTTTTAATACTGTGCTTTTCGAAACCCATTT
>JAURMH010000070.1 GCA_030830805.1 Bacteroidota bacterium | reverse complement strand
TAAAGCAATCACCATTTTACCGTTTTTGTGCCAAACAGCTACATTTTGAACCGTTACTTTTTTACTTCCTGAGCCGTATTCTTGTCCGGCAAAATTCTTAGTGATAATTTTTGAGGCATCATGATAACTAGAAACGGCAACAATATTTGCCGAAATATTATCTGGCATTTGAGTTACCGATTTTAATACTATTTTGTTTTTGTCATATTTAGTCAATGGCTTTTGCCCAATTAACGTTTCCATATTGCATTTCAATCCCATTGCCAACGAAATATTGTCCTTTACAAATCGAGCGTCTGTGGCGTACAATTCTATTGGAACAATTCGTAACCAAGTGTCAAACGCTTCATTCATTTGTATTGGAGTACATATTTTCTGTAAGGCATCAAGCACATTTGGTTTAAAATCCATGGAACTTTCAATAGCTTCGTCGATAGTTCGCTCAATTTTCGATTTAAATAATTTTATCGTAGGATTAATAACATAAGTAATTGGTATTGATTTTCCCATAACTACAGTCGTTGGGCTTTCATTCCAATCCAAAGATTTAAACTCCGTTTTGGTACTCAACTTCCAATTCGATAATTTCACGTCACTCAATAAAGTGATATTTCCGTTTAAATTGAATTCTTGAGTGCTGTACAATGCAATTCCTAATTTATCAGTACCGATTCTGTATTTAATGGCCGCTTTTAAAGGTAAAACAGTTTTAATCTTTCCGTCTAAATTAGTAATAGAAATGGGAGCCAACTTCCAAATCGATATTTGAATATCGTCATCTTCAATTTTGGTGTCTTCATAAATCAAACCATTCATTAATTTATTAGTCTGATTTTCAATATCTTTCAGTTTAATATCAATTGGAATACTTATAAATGAAGGCGTATTGTCGTACACTAATGGCAAAGCATCGTCCGGTTCAGGTTTTAACGCAGTAATTTTTGAAGTAGTAGCGCAACTGTAAAAAAGAGTTAGCACAAAAAGAAGACTGATTTTAGAAATTGTTCTCAAAAGGATCATAGTATATAATTAAAGTGCAAAAATAATTTTAATTTTTCTTAAATACTAAATCCCCGTAACATAAATTCATATAAGTCGTCTAATAAGATTAAGTTAAATTTAGTATAAATTGCCAAAAAAAGTTAATTTTGCAGTTGTATCAATAGATTAAGAACTTTGTATCATATGAAACAAATAATTATTAGTAAAATCACATTTTTTACCTTACTTTTTTTAAGTGTACTTTCTCAAGCACAAACTAAAAAATGGACTTTGGAAGAATGTGTTGACTACGCCATCAAAAATAACATTTCAATTAAACAATCGGAATTAGATGCAAAGTCGGCTGCAATAGACAAATCTTCTGCTATTGGCGGCTTCTTACCTTCGCTAAATATCAATGGTTCGCATTCTTGGAATATTGGTTTGAACCAAAACATAACCACAGGTTTATTAGAAAACCAAACCACACAATTTACCGCTGCTGGATTAAATTCTAATATTGATGTTTATAACGGAATGCAAAATCAAAACCGTTTACGAAGAGCGAACCTATCAATAATAGCAACTAAATACCAGCTTTCAAAAATGAAAGATGATATTTCTTTAAATATCGCCAACGCTTTTTTGCAAATATTATTTAATAAAGAAAATCTAAAAGTTCAAAATGAGCAATTAGCCAATAATGAAAAACAATTGCAACGTTCGCAAGAGTTAGTGAACGCCGGAGTAGTGCCACGTGGAGATTTATTGGATATTAAAGCGACAGTTGCCTCAAATAACCAAGCGATTGTAAACGCGCAAAATGCACTTTTAATTTCTAAATTAAGCCTGGCGCAATTGTTACAATTAGAGAATTTTAAAGATTTTGATATTATTGATGCTGATTATCCGGTTTCTGAAAGTGCTACCTTACTTCAAACTCCAGCTGCAATTTATGCAAAAGCTAAGGAAGAACGCGTAGAATTGAAAATCGCAAAAACCAATTTAGAAATTGCTGAGCGCGATGTAAAAATTGCAAAAGGGGCTTATCAACCTTCAATTCAAGGGTTTTATAGTTTAAGTACAAGAGCGGCCTATTCTGACAGACTTGTTTTTGATCCTGCTGGAAATCCAAGTTTTCAACCTCCTTTTTCTGTATTGAGACAATTTGATTTAAACAAGGGACACTCTTTTGGATTTCAAATGAATATTCCAGTGCTTAATGGTTTTGCAACTAAGAATAATGTAGAGAGATCTAAAGTAGCTTTGGACCGTTCTAAAATTGCGTTTAGCCAACAAGAATTAGATTTAGAGAGAAATATTTACACTGCTTTTACAGATGCTAAAGGTGCGATGAAAGCCTATGAATCAGCAATTATAACTTTAGAAGCAAGACAAGAAGCTTATAATTATGCAAAAGAAAAATTTGCTGTAGGAATGTTAAACGCATTCGATTTAAATCAATCTCAATCGCTATTTGTTAATGCACAATCAGAAGTAGTTCGTACAAAATACGATTATATATTCAGAGTT
>JAURMH010000069.1 GCA_030830805.1 Bacteroidota bacterium | reverse complement strand
CCCCCTAAAAATGCCGAGCAATCATAACCCGAATGTTTAAGTAAATGTGCAATAATGGTAGAGGTGGTTGTTTTGCCATGCGTACCTGCTACACCAATGGTAAAAGAACTTTCTGAGATAATACCCAATACTTGCGCTCTTTTTCTCAACATGAAATCTTGTTCAATAAAATAATTCAAGATTTCGCTGTCTTGGGGAATTGCAGGCGTGTATATAATTAGGGTGCTTGGATCATGAACTAAAAATGTTTCCGGCAGTAAAGAACTATCATCAAAATAAGTTACTGGAATTTCTTCGGCAATTAATTCTTTAGTTAAAATAGTTTCTGTTTTATCGTAACCCGCAACTTCACAACCTCTATTTTTAAAATAGCGCGCTAGTCCACTCATCCCGATTCCTCCGATGCCAACTAAATAAACATTTTTAATGTGCGCTAATTTCATCTAATTATTTTATCAATTTAATTACCTCTGTTGCAATTTTTTCTGCCGCATCTGTAATGGCTAATTGTGAAATATTTTTTCCTAAACTTTTTATTTGACTTTCATCGTTTAATAAATCGATGCAAGTTTTTATTAATGTTGTTGATGCATTTGCATCGGTAATTAAAATGGCAGCAGATTTTTTAACCAATGCCATCGCATTTTTTGTTTGATGATCTTCTGCAACATTTGGAGAGGGAACGAGTATTACTGGTTTAGCCAATAAACATAATTCCGAAATGGTTCCAGCACCTGCTCTCGAAATGATTACATCGGCTGCAGCATAAGCCATCTCCATATTACTAATAAACTCAAATATCCTCACTCCTGACGGCAATTTCGACCCTACATTTTCAACAATTGTGGAATAGTACAAATTGCCTGTTTGCCATATTACTTGAATATCCTGAGCGACTAGTAAATTCAGGTCTTTCAAGACACTGGTATTGAGTGTACGAGCACCTAAACTTCCACCAATTATCAGTACTGTTTTTTTATTTTCGGCTAGACCAAAATGTGCAATGGCATCCAATCTTTTAACATCCATTTTTACGATCTGCGAACGAACAGGATTGCCTGTCAATAAAAGCTTCGAATGGTCAAAATATTTTTCCATGCCATCATAAGCCACACAGATTTTTTTAGCAGCCGAAGACAACAATTTATTGGTAATTCCAGGGTACGAATTTTGCTCTTGGATAAGACAAGGAATATTAAGTTGTGCAGCCATAAAGAGCAATGGACCAGATGCATAACCTCCAACGCCAACCGCCACATCGGGTTTAAATTTTTTAATAATTTGACGCGCTTTCCAACAGCTTTTGAGTAAGCGAATCGGGAACTTCAAATTAGCTAAAGATAAATTTCTTTGTAAACCCCTGATATCTAACCCCACTATATCGTAGCCTGCAGCAGGCACCTTTTCCATTTCAATTTTACCTATCGCACCCACAAATAAAAACTGTGCATTGGGATACTGTGCTCGAATAGCACCGGCAATGGCAATTGCTGGGAATACATGGCCACCTGTGCCACCGCCACTAATAATAATTCTAGGCTGTTGCAAGTTCCGCTCCTTTCTCCATTTCTTCAATGTCTCTGCTCACACTCAGAATAATTCCGAAAGCCACACTGGTGAATAAGATAGAAGTTCCGCCCATACTAACCAATGGCAAAGGCACACCGGTTACGGGCATCAAATTTACGGCCACGGCCATATTGGCAAAAGCTTGTATTACCAAACTAAAGCTCAACCCACAAGCCAGTAATGCGCCAAATGCCTTTGGCGCTTTAGTGACAATTTTTATGGATCGATATAAAAATACGAGGTATGCAATGATGATCATCAAGGCACCGATCATTCCATATTCTTCGATAATGATGGAGAAAATAAAATCGGAATATGGATGTGGTAAATAATTTTTTTGTGAACTGTTTCCTGGTCCTTTGCCAAATAAGCCACCGGTTGCAATAGCAATTTTAGATTGATCGGATTGAAAACTTTTGTCTTTATCAACAGTTTCGTTACTTAAAAAAGTTTTAATACGCGACTTATACGTTTCTTTTCTTGGACCAATCAATACCACCAAAGATAATATAACAGCCCCTGCTACTAGGGTTGTTAAGATATGCTTTACGCTTATTCTACCAATCAACATAATTAAGCAACATGTTGCAAAAAGCATTAAAGCGGTAGAGAAATTAGCTGGAGCAATTAAGGCAATGGTTAACACCACTGCGCCAATAATTGGTAAAAAAGATTTTTTTAAATCTTTGATATTTTCTTGCCGGCGCGATAATTCTCGCGCTAAATACATGATAATAGCTAACTTGGCTAAATCGGAGGTTTGAAAAGATTGATCAATAATTGGAATGGTAATCCATCGTGCTGCTTGATTAATTTTATCACCCATTAAAATGGTATAGGCCAACAATGGAAAAGAAACAAACAATAAAATTTGCGCAATTTTTGAATAATATCTATAATCTAATTTATGTGCCCAATACATTAAGAAAAGGCCCGCAATCATTAAAGTAACATGCTTGTAAATATAATATTCGGTATTACCGTGTTGTTTTTTATAAGCCAGTGTTCCGGTAGAGCTATAAACTGCAAGTAAAGAAAAGAGCGATAAAAATATTACCACCAACCAAATATATCGGTCGCCTTTTGCGTTTTTAAATATCCAATTTAAAGCCATTTTATTTAAATATTAAAGTTCTTTTACTGCATCCATAAACTGTTGACCTCTATCTTCATAGTTCTTAAACAAATCGAAACTTGCACAAGCCGGTGACAATAAAACGGTATCTCCTTTTTTGCCTAAATGATAACTTACTTCGGCCGCTTCTTTAGCGGAAGCAGTATTCACGATAATATCTACCACATTGCCGAAAGCCTCATGTATTTTACTATTGTCGGTTCCTAAACAAACAATGGCGCGAACCCTGTCTTTTACTAATTGGTTAAGCATGCTGTAATCGTTTCCTTTATCTACTCCGCCTGCAATCCAAACAATTGGCGTGTTGATGCTTTCTAATGCATACCAAGTAGAATTTACATTCGTAGCTTTACTATCGTTAATAAATTCGATGCCTTGAATGCGTGCCACATGCTCTAATCGATGCGGTGCATTTTTAAAATCAGACATGCTCTCTTTTAATGTTTCATTTCTGATGTCTAACAATTTTGCAGCAACGCCCGATGCCATTGAGTTATAGAGATTGTGTTTACCTTGTAGCGCAAGTTCTTGGATAGTCATAGTAAATGTATTTTGTTTTAGTTTTATGTTTAAATGTTGGTTGCTAATAGAGGCGCCATATGCCAAATCTTCTACTATAGAAATAGGAATCATGGTCGAATCTATTTGTTGAGAGGCAAGTGCTGCTTGAATGACTTCGTCATCTTTACAATAAATAAAATAATCACTTGCCGTTTGATTTTGTGTAATTCTAAATTTAGAATTCACATATTTTTGCATTTGGTAATCGTATCGATCTAAATGATCGGGAGTAATATTGGTTAATATGGCGATGTCTGCTTTAAAGTGGAACATGTCGTCTAGCATAAAACTGCTCAACTCTAAAACATAATAATCGAATTTTTTAGTTGCCACTTGCATTGCAAAACTATTGCCTATGTTGCCTGCTAGGCCTACATTCAAGCCCGCATTTTTTAATAAATGATAGGTTAATAAAGTGGTAGTGGTTTTACCATTGGTGCCCGTAATGGCAATCATTTTTGCTTGAGTATACCTCGATGCAAATTCTATTTCCGAAATAATAGGAATTTCAAAAGCAATTATTTGTTGAATAATTGGCGCCTTAGTAGGTATGCCAGGACTCTTAATAATTTCGGTCGCATTACAAATTAAATCGGCAGTATGTTGTCCTTGTTCAAATGCAATTCCATAATCATTTAAGGTATTCACAAAAGCAGGTGCGATATTGCTCATATCAGACAAGAACACATCGAAGCCCTGAAGCTTAGCTAATACAGCCGCTCCAGTTCCACTTTCTGCTCCTCCTAATACTACAATTCTTTTGCTCATCTATTATCTTAATTTTAAAGTAACAATGGTAATGACTGCTAATAATATTCCGATAATCCAAAAACGGGTCACAATTTTTGGCTCACTATATCCTAATTTTTGATAATGATGATGCAAAGGAGACATTTTAAAAACTCTTCTGCCTTCTCCATATTTTCTTTTAGTGTATTTGAAATAACTTACTTGAATAATTACCGATAAGTTTTCTACCAAGAAGATGCCACACAAAACTGGAATTAATAATTCTTTACGAATCATGATGGCGTAGGATGCAATAATACCGCCTATTGCAAGGCTTCCTGTATCTCCCATAAAAACTTGCGCAGGATAAGTGTTGTACCACAAAAATCCAATACAAGCCCCTAAGAATGCACCAGCAAATACCACCAATTCTCCAGAATTTGGAATGTACATGATGTTCAAATAATTAGCGAAGACAATATTACCCGATACATAAGCAAGCACGCCTAATGCCAAACCGATAATTGCCGAAGTGCCCGTGGCAAGGCCATCTATCCCATCTGTAATGTTTGCGCCATTAGAAACTGCCGTAATAATTAAAATCACAATTGGAATAAAAATCCAAAATGCATAGTCTTCATAACCTGGCCCAAAATATTTCAACAGTTTTGCGTAATCAAATTCGTTGTTTTTATAAAAAGGCACATTGGTTTTGGTAGATTTTTGTGCATGAGCAACATAATAACTACTAGCTGTGCGTTTAGTGTTTTCTGAGGTTTTAATGGTTGCTAATTGCGATGCTGGAATTTTTTCTTTCACTACAATTGATGGATGAAAAAACATAGTATAACCAATAATCAAACCCAATCCAACTTGTCCAACAATTTTAAATCTACCCGCTAAACCTTCTTTATTCTTTTTAAATACTTTTATGTAATCATCAATAAAACCAATAGTTCCCATCCACACTGTGGTAATTAACATGAGTATAATGTATACGTTTGTTAATTTTGCAAATAATAAAGTAGGAATAATAATAGCCGATAAAATAATTAAGCCGCCCATAGTTGGCGTGCCTTTTTTCTCCGATTGACCTTCTAAGCCTAAGTCTCTAATGGTTTCTCCTACTTGTTTTTTATGCAAGAAAGCAATCAATCTTTTACCCATCAATAAAGAAATAAATAGCGAAACAATGATCGCCAAAGTAGTTCTAAAGGTGATAAACTGAAACAATCCTGCCCCAGGTATATCAAAGTGTTTGTCTAAATAAGTAAAAAGATAATACAGCATCTTGTTTTATTATTTTAATGATTCCATTATTTCTGAAAAAATTTGTTTGTCGTCGAAAGGAAATTTTACGCCATTAATTTCTTGGTATTTTTCGTGACCTTTTCCGGCTAATAATATAATGTCTCCACTCTTCGCTAAATGACAAGCCGTACGAATGGCCTCTTTTCTATCTTGAATGGTAATAGTTTTTTTCTTTAATGAAATGGGAACACCTGCTTCCATTTCTTTTAAAATGGCTGCGGGATCTTCTGTTCTAGGATTATCTGAAGTTAAAATTACTTTATCGCTCAGCTTGCAAGCTACTTCAGCCATGATGGGTCTTTTTGTTTTATCGCGATCGCCACCACAACCCACAATTGCAATTACCGTTTCATTGCCTTTTCTAATATTGGCAATGGTTTGTAATACATTTTTAATGGCATCTGGTGTATGCGCATAATCTACAATTCCAATTACGCCATTGGGGGCAATGGTATAATCAAATCTTCCTTCTGCGCCACTTAGGGTAGATAGAATAGTTAAGACCCTGGTTTTATCTTGATCTAATAACATGGCAGTTGCATAAACGGCCAGTAAATTGTAAGCATTAAAACTGCCAACCATTTTAAACCAAACTTCTTCTGCATCAATATTTAAAAACAAACCCGAAAATTGATTTTCAATTATTTTAGCTTTGAATGTAGCCATCGACTGTAAGGCATATGTTTTAACATGTGCCTTTGTATTTTGTAACATCACTGCGCCACGCTTATCATCCGAATTAGTTAAGGCAAAAGCCGAGGCTGGTAATTGATCAAAAAAGTATTTTTTTGCTTTGATATATTCATCAAATGTATGATGGAAATCTAAATGATCGTGTGAGATGTTAGTGAATACAGCTCCTGTAAAACTCAAGCCAGCAATGCGTTCTTGCACTGTTGCATGCGAACTTACTTCCATAAAACAATAATCGCAATTAGCCTCAATCATTGCTAACAGGAGTTCGTTAATGGTGATACTATCTGGTGTAGTATGCGAAGAAGGAATAACGGTATTATTTATTTTATTTTCGACTGTAGATAGCAAACCTACTTTATAACCTAATGCTTGAAATAAATTACTGAGCAAAGTAGCAACAGTTGTTTTGCCATTGGTACCTGTTACACCAACCAATTTTAATTTTTTAGATGGGTGTTGGTAATAGGCTGCCGCAATTAATCCCATGGCACGACTACTATTTTCGACTACCACATAAGTAATTGTAGCAACTAATTGCTCAGGCAATTTTTCACATACAATTACACTTGCCCCTTTTTCAATTGCGCTTGCAATAAATTGGTGTCCATCTACCACTGTTCCAACAGTAGCAATAAACATAGACGAAGTGCTTACCTTTCTTGAATCAAAACAAATGCCCGTAATGTCTTGCTCGGTGTTGCCTACCAACTCCAAAATTTTACAAGAACTTAATAAGGCACTTAATTTCATTATCTTAAATCTAATACGATTCTACTTCCTTTATTTACTTTTGCTCCTGCGGTAATTGATTGATTGGTAATCTTTCCACTACCATTTACTACCGCAACCATTCCTTCATTTTCTATTAAGTACAATGCATCTTGCAAGCCCATTCCTACTACATTTGGGACCAAACCTGCTATCATTGCTTTAGGGCTAAGACTCACACCGTTTTCATTTTTATCGATAGTAACATATGCTGCATCGAAATTTGCTGGAGCTTTAATTCCCATTTTCTGATAAGCCAAAACCGTTTTTGTTTTATCTCCAGATTTTGCATCTGGATAAGTAGGTGCAATGGCAACTGCCAATGCATTTGCATTATCATTATGCATGGTTAAGCTTGTGGCATAAACTTTATCTGCAATCTCTTTAAATATTG
>JAURMH010000068.1 GCA_030830805.1 Bacteroidota bacterium | reverse complement strand
TACCAAAATTGTTACCGCACCCTCAAGGCTGATGGTATTTTGGTTGCTCAGGGTGAATCACCTAAGTTCAACGAAAAAGCATTCGCAGAACTCAACCAAACCCTTCAATCAATTTTTGGTGCCAATAACGCACCAGTTGGTTTATTCTTCGTGCCAACCTACCCTACCGGCATGTGGTCTTTCCAATATGGCCTCAAAGGTTCCGTAGACCCAAGAAAAGTAACCAACACCAACGTCATCAAGTCGTTTGTTGCCGAGAAAGGCCTTCGCTACTACAACGAAGACATCCACTTCTCCACTTTCGCCTTGCCTAATTTTGTAAAGCAATTAATTCAAAAATAACATGCAAATTTCCCACAACAAGGTCGTCACCTTGACCTACAAGCTCTCTGATCACACAACCGGAGAACACATCGAAGAAACAACTCCGGAAAATGCCTTGACCTTCTTGTATGGTGTGGGTGGAATGATTCCTGAATTTGAAGAAAAACTCGCTGGCAAAACTGCTGGTGAACATTTTGATTTTCATATTGCAGCCGCTAATGCGTATGGCGAGCAAGATCCACAGCACATCGTGATGCTTCCTGCAAATATCTTCCATAATGAAGACGGACAGTTTGATGCAGCAATGTTTCAAGTAGGAAGTTTAGTGCCGATGTCTGATAGCGATGGCAATCAGTTGCGTGGTCGTATTTTAGAAATTACAGAAGAAACAGTTCAGATGGATTTCAATCATCCACTTGCCGGAACTGACCTTCATTTTGCAGGTACCATTCTTGAGGTTCGCGAAGCGGAACCTGAAGAGTTAGCGCATGGTCATGCGCATGGTCCACACGGTCATCAGCACTAAGCTGCAACATTTTACAGACTTCTTTGTTGAATTGCGTATATCGGTGTATTTCGGTATACGCAATTTTATTTTAGACCCATGGCTACAGTATTTGAAACCAGACTCATTGGCAATATCGGCAAAGATGCACACGTAAAAACGATGGAACGCGGCATTGTGGCAATTAACTTCCCAGTTGCCCACAATAAAAATTGGAAGGACAAAAAAACGGGGCAAATGCGCACCAAAACCACTTGGGTCAATTGCACCATCTGGAAACGCGAAGGATCCAACATGCGCATCATTGATTTTCTGACCCGAGGAACGCTTGTAGAAATTCTAGGTACACCTTTCGCAAAAACCATTCAAGTCGAAGACGGTACTTCTCGTACAGAAATCCGCCTCAATGTTTCTAAAACTAACATCCTTCGACCTGCTAATCGCGATGATCAAGACGCCACAAACTTTTTCGATCACGAGGAAGAAGAAGATCAATACCAAACAAGCATTGATGATTTTTCTGTGGATAGCGATGATTTTGAATAACTTAGATCCAAGATGAAAAAAAAGTGATGAAATTTTTAAATAATTCACTTTTTGAATTCGAAAAATTACATATATTTGCATCCTCGAATTGAGACATTCCTCCTTAGCTCAGTTGGTTAGAGCATCTGACTGTTAATCAGAGGGTCGCTGGTTCAAGTCCAGCAGGGGGAGCAAAACAAAACCCGATACGAAAGTGTCGGGTTTTGTTGTGTTAAATAACTCCAAAATTATTCTTTAATAAACTTACTTGCGGTTCTATCTGATACCTTTAAATAATAAATACCTTTAGATAGTTGCTCTACATTGATAGCTGTATCAACTTCGTTTAGTTTTCCATTTAAAACAACTCTTCCTAAACCATCAATAATAGTATACTGCTGATTGATAAGTTGATAATCTGTATTTATATTTAGAATACTTAAAGCAGGGTTAGGGTAAATTGTAAATAATTTATCATTTATATTTTCATTAATACCCAAACTTAAACCATTAAATTTTATTAGGAAAGCATCGTTGTAACCATTATTTCCATTAACGGTTTGATGCGCTCCTGCTGTGGCTATACCCGAATTAGATTGTGTATATCCCGTCATGTAAACATTGCCTGAAGCATCGGTAGTGCAGACATTTTTGACACCACCGTAATAGGTGCCGCTTTGTCTTACTCCGCTTGAGTTAAAACTGACTAAAAACGCGTCATCAAATGTAGTTTGATGTGCTCCAGATGTAGCTATACCATTAGGAGATTGTGTATTACCCGACATGTAAACATTGCCTGATGCATCGGTAGCGCATGAAAATGAAACATCTAATAAGCTACCACCATAATATGTTCCCCATTGCCTTAGACCATTAGAATCAAACTTTACTAAGAACCCATCACTATAACCACCACCATAAGCACTTTGATGCGCTCCTATTGTGGATATGCCTGAAGCAGGCAAATTTTGTTGTTGTGCGTCTCCCGCCATGTAGACGTTTCCTGATGCATCGGTAGCGCACGAATATCCTATATCTACCCCTGCACCGCCATAATAAGTACCCCATTGTATTACTCCACTTGAGTTAAACTTTACTAAAAAAGCATCAGTAGAACTTCCGCCATAAATAGTTTGATGAGCGCCTGCCGTGGCAATGCCAGAAGTGGAGGGCGTATGCCCCGTCATATAAACATTCCCCAAAGCATCGGTCGCGCAGGATAATCCCGTTTCCATTCCGGAAGCAAGAGTATAAGGACCTCCAAAATAAGTACCCCATTGTTTTACTCCGCTTGAATTAAACTTTACTAAAAAAGCGTCACCACTGCCCGACATTACAGTTTGATGTGCCCCTGCTGTGGTTATACCTGAAGTGGAATTTGTTAATCCAACTATGTATATATTGCCGGAAGCATCTGTAGTGCAGGCATTACCAGTACCTTCGAAATAAGTGCCCCATTGCCTTACTCCACTTGAATTAAACTTTACTAAAAAGCCATCATTAACTGTAGTTTCATGGGCTCCTGCTGTGGCTATACCTGATGTAGAACTTGTAGAGCCAATCATGTAAACATTGCCTGAAGCGTCAAGAGCGCAAGAAATTCCCTTATCATTTTCGCTCCCTCCGTAATAAGTAGCCCATTGTCGAACTCCACTTGAATTAAACTTTACTAAAAAAGCATCATAACCTCCCGTACCAAAGCTGATAGGGCCCCCACCATAAACAGTTTGATGTGCTCCTGCTGTGGCTATACCTGAATTTGAACTTGTGAATCCAACCATGTAAACATTGCCTGCGGCATCGGTAATACAAGAACTCCCTCTATCTTCTCCGTTCGGCCATACTTGTCCTGTACCTGTGTAATAAGTACCCCAAGCTCGAATATTTTGAGCCATGGTAGTTGTTGCAAATCCAAAGATTGCAATTGCTGTTATTAGTGAATTTCGGGTTTTCATTTTTATGTTTTTTTCATTTTTTCAAATATAAACAAATTATTTTAAATCAAAACATTGTTTTTCTGATAGTTAAGTAAATTGCCATCGCATCAAAATTATAACTTTCTCCAATAGGGGGAGCTAAACAAAACCCGATACGAAAGTGTCGGGTTTTTTTCTTTTTTATGAGAAATAAAAGAGTTTATTCCTTAATGAATTTTTCTTGAAATTTATTCCCTTCAGAATATCCATTTAAAATATAAATACCCGTTGCCAGTTTTTCAACGGTAACTTGATTAGTATTTTGAGTTTGTTCCAAAACTGTTTTTCCAGTTAAATCAGTAATAATTATTTTGTCTAATAAAATACCATTAGAGGTTTGAATATTTATTTGATTCGCAGTTGGATTTGGAAAAATAGAAATGACACTTTTAGTATCAATATTCTGAATTCCCGTTGATAAATTTAAGTTAGAAAGTGGAAATCTAAAAACGCCCTGGGTATTTGTGGCTGCAATTATAAAATTATCATTTAGTTCTAAATCAAAAATAGTCAAATCGGTTAAACCAGTATTGATTGCTGTCCAATTATTGCCATTATCTGTTGAGTAATAAACCCCTGCACCGAAAGAACCGGCAACAATTAACTGTGTATTGCAGGCAAACCCCCTATATGAACCAGATGCAAGCCCTCCTCCCAATAATGTCCAATTTATTCCAAAATCTGTAGAGCGATAAACGCCTGTTCCAATTTGACCACCAGCAAAAAGTGTGTTTCCTTTACTTTCAATAGCTCTAAAATTTGTAGAGGTGCCTAAGCCGTTATT
>JAURMH010000067.1 GCA_030830805.1 Bacteroidota bacterium | reverse complement strand
TTTTGAATACTTTTTTGGGATTGCTAGCCTGTTGTTTGCATCCTATAGCCAATAAAGCAAAGGCGAAAATGCTTATTTTTATTTTTTTGAAAATTGCTCGCATGTTTTTTAATACTTTCGCAAAGTAAAATATAAAAATGAGTTATAAAAGGGTAATTTCTTTATTGCCGGCTGCTACAGAAATCATCTGTGCTTTGGATTCGGAAAATTGTTTGGTTGGAATTTCACATGAATGCGATTTTCCTGATCAAATTTCGCATTTGCCAAAATGTACCAGTACAGTAATTAATAGCAAGCTATCTAGCCTCGAAATAGATCAAATGGTTGCTCAGCAAGCCTTAGCGGGCTTATCGCTTTATCAGCTAGACTGGGGTCTTATCAAATCTTTGCAACCCGATTTAATTATCACACAAGATCAATGCAAGGTTTGCGCCATACACCTCGACGAATTAAAAGCCCAAATACAATTAGCCTTGGGTTATCCGGTATCTATCATTTCTATCAACCCTAGCACCATCGACGATATTTTTTTAAACATAAAAGAAATTGCCACAGCTTTATCAAAATCCGAATTAGCCGAAAGCCTGCTCGAAGAATACCAAGATCGCTTAGACCTTATTGCCCACAAGGTAAAGCATGTGAAGCAAAAGCCTAGCTTGGTTTTTATCGAATGGCTCGATCCATTAATGACGGCTGGGCATTGGACTCCATCTTTAATTTCGCTAGCAGGCGCGCAAAGTCTATTGTCAAATCCTGGCCAAAATTCTCAAAAAATTACTTGGTCCGACTTACAACAAGCCGATCCGGATTTTATTATCCTATCTCCATGCGGCTTTAATTTAGAGCGAATTAAACAAGAAGTTCATTTATTGCAAGCAAATCCAAATTGGGCAGATTTAATGGCAGTGAAAGAAAATCGTGTTTTTATAGCCGATGGCAATGCTTATTTCAATAGACCAGGGCCACGAATCATCGATTCTGCCGAAATTTTAGCTGAAATCATGCAAGTCAATCAGTTTTATTTCGGTTTTGAAGGAAGTGCATGGATTGGACCAATTAGCCATCTAAAAGTCTAAATAATTTCGTATTTTAGCCATTAGCAGGAATCAATCAAAAATGCTTAAAATAGCCGTTAAACCCTGTTTTTAACAGGCTAATTCAAAATTTAATAAATAAATGGGTAAGATCATTGCGTTAGCAAACCAAAAGGGGGGCGTTGGAAAAACAACTTCGTCTATCAATTTAGCAGCAAGTTTGGCTGTTTTAGAATATCGCACACTTTTAGTAGATGCCGATCCACAAGCCAATGCGACTTCAGGAATTGGCTACGATCCTAGAGAAATCAAAGCGAGTATTTACGAGTGCATTATCAATAGTGTAGAACCTAGAGATGCAATATTAGCAACACATACACCGAATCTTGATTTATTACCTGCCCATATTGATTTAGTGGGTGCCGAAATAGAAATGATCAATTTACCGGATCGAGAACATAAAATGAAAGAGGTTTTTGCAAAAATCAAAGACCAATACGATTTTATCATCATTGATTGTTCGCCATCTTTAGGCTTAATTACCATTAACTCCTTAACTGCCGCCGATTCGGTAATTGTGCCAGTACAATGCGAATATTTTGCATTGGAAGGTTTAGGTAAATTATTAAACACCATTAAAATTGTACAATCAAGGTTAAATCCAAATTTACAAATCGAAGGTATTTTACTAACCATGTACGATGTCAGATTGCGTTTATCTAATCAAGTAGTAGAAGAAGTAAGAACACATTTTCAAGGCTTAGTATTTGATACCATCATTCAAAGAAATACGCGTTTAAGTGAAGCGCCAAGTTTTGGTGTTTCTGTAATTATGCACGATGCTTCTAGCAAAGGAGCTATTAACTACCTCAATCTTGCTAAAGAAATTTTGCAAAAAAACGGTTTAACCAAAGAAGTAGAAAACACTGATTTAAAAAATAATTAATGAGTAGCGCAATTAAACGAAACGCTTTAGGGAAAGGACTTGGAGCATTATTAAGTGACAACGATATTGTGAATCCTAAAAGTACAGGATTGCCACCAATTGTTTCTAAAAATAACAGTATCGATAGCATTGATATCAATTTAATCGAAACCAATCCTTATCAGCCTCGCGATTCTTTCGAAACAGAAGCTTTGAAAGAATTAGCAGCTTCTATAAAAGTACAAGGAATAATTCAACCATTAACCGTTAGAAAACTTGCAAATAACGCCTATCAATTAATTTCTGGCGAACGCAGATTGCGTGCCAGTAAATTAGCAGGTTTAACCGAAGTGCCAGTTTATATAAGGGCTGCGAATGATCAAGAAATGTTAGAAATGGCATTGATTGAAAACATACAAAGAGAAAATTTAAACGCCATCGAAGTAGCCATTTCATTTCAACGCATGTTAGATGAATGCAGTTTAAAGCAAGAGGAATTAGGCGATCGTGTAGGTAAGAATAGATCGACTGTTACCAATTATTTAAGACTATTAAAGTTGCCACCTGTAATTCAGGCAGCCTTAAGAGATTCAAAAATATCGATGGGTCATGCCAGGGCAATGATCTCTATGGACTCTATAGATAAGCAGTTGTATGCCTTCGAAGAAGTTTTAAAAAATGATTTATCAGTTCGTAAATTAGAAGATTTAGTGCGCAGCATGTCTGATAAAAATGCAGTTAAATCAACTGATAAAACGAAAAGTCCTGCAGCCAAAGCAGAACAAGCATTTTCTTCGGAATACCAAAGAATTCAATCCGATTTGGCTGCAAAATTTGATGCTAAAGTGAGTTTGAAAGCAGATAAAAACGGAAGCGGAAATATTCAGATTCCATTTATTTCTACCGATGATTTAAATAGAATATTAGAAATGTTAGATTGGTAAATGATGCTTAAATGGCTACTGTTTTTCAGTTTGTTTGTCATTAGCTTTACCCATGCGAAGGCTCAATCATCAACGCCCTCGGTTGTTTTACTGAATCCACATTCGCCAAATAAAGCTGCTAATTTATCCGCCATGTTGCCAGGTTTAGGGCAAGTCTATAATAAACAATACTTAAAAGTGCCTGTTTTTTATGCAGGTGCTGCTGGTTTGATTTACGGTATTCGTTGGAATAACTTACAATATAAAAAGTATTTAAATGCTTATCGACTAGATTCCGATACCAGTTCCAGCACACAATCCGAATTTTCGGGTTTGTATTCTGTGTCTAATCTTATTGTCTTAAAAGATTTTTATAGAAGAAATCGAGATTTATCGGCAATTGTTTTGTCTTTGTGGTATGCAGCAAACATCCTAGATGCTTACGTTTATGCACAGTTTTATAATTTCGATGTCAGTGATAATTTAAGTTTGAATGTAAGGCCTTATGTTTATCAGCCCGCGTTTACTGCGAGCGCTGGAGCTTTGGCAACTGGTTTAACGCTTACCCTACGTATTAAATAAAATGAAAATTGCATTAATTGGTTTTGGTAAAATGGGTCAAGAGATTGCGAATCTTGCCATTGCAGATGGTCACGAAATTGTTTTGAAAATCAATTCAGAGAATGCTGCAGAATTAACAGTTTCCAATTTGCAAAAGGCAGAAGTAGCTATTGAGTTTTCTAAGCCTTCATTAGTAGAGTCGCACATTCAAATTTGTTTAGCAGCTGGCTTGCCAATTGTTGTTGGCACTACCGCTTGGTACGAAAACTACGATAAAATTGCAAAAGAAGTACAGGCGCAAAATGGCACATTATTTCATGCTACAAATTTCAGTATTGGCGTAAATTTATTCTGGAAAATAACACAAACAGCCGCAAAAATCATTTCAAATTACGATTACCAAGTACATATAGACGAAATTCACCATACGCAAAAATTAGATGCACCCAGTGGTACAGCCATCACAACTGCAGAATTGATTTTACAAGAAATGCGCAGTTTGTCTGCTTGGACTAACGAAATCGTTACAAAAAATGATTTATCTATTCAAAATAATTCTTCAAATTCGAACCTATTAATTCGGTCTGTACGCGAAGAGCATGTGCCCGGTACACATACTGTTGTTTTTGAAAACGAAATCGATCAAATTTCGGTTTCACATATTGCACATAACCGAAAAGGATTTGCAGCTGGAGCCATTCAAGCTGCAAAATTCATTAGTAATAAAAAAGGAATTTTTAACATGAACGATTTATTATCGTTATAAAAAAATATAAAATGAATTGGAAATTTTGGAATAAAAAAAACACAAAAGCAGCAAAGCCAAAAAAATCTGCCACACGCGAATGGTTTGATGCTTTGTTGTTTGCAGTTATAGCTGCTACCATTATCAGGGGCTTATTTATAGAGGCCTTTACCATTCCAACGCCTTCAATGGAGCGTTCTTTATTAGTGGGTGATTTCTTATTTGTGAGTAAAGTAAATTACGGTGCTAGAACACCAATTACACCCATTGCTTTTCCATTTGCACACCACACCATGCCTATTATAGGCACTAAATCTTATTTAGATTTTATTCAATTACCTTATTTTAGATTACCTGGTTTTCAAAAAATTAAAAGACACGATGTAGTAGTTTTTAATTATCCAATGGAAGACTTTAGACCCATCGATAAACAAGAAAATTATATTAAAAGATGTATTGCTATTGCAGGCGACACCATTCAATTAAAGAATATGTCTGTTAGTGTAAATGGAGTGGCAGAAGAATTACCAGTGGAGTCTCAAACAAATTACTTAGTAAAAACAGACGGTACTGCTTTTAACGACAAAGCATTGATGGCATTAGATATTTACGAGTACGGTAGGGTTTCGGAAGATGGAGATTATATATTTACCTTAACCAAAGCCAATGCAGAAAAATTGCAATATTTTGCGAATGTAAGAAGTGTATCTCCTGCATTTAGAGAGCATGGACAATATGCTGATTACGTATTTCCCTATGATCCGAAGTTAGGTTGGAACGAAGATAATTTTGGTCCATTAGTTGTGCCAGCAAAAGGTATGACTATGAATATTAATAGCACTAATTTGGGTTTATATAAAAGAGTAATTACCGTTTACGAAGGAAATACTTTAGAAGAAAAAGTAGATGGTATTTATATTAACGGACAAAAGTCCGATACCTATACTTTTAAAATGGATTATTATTTTATGATGGGTGATAATCGCCACAACTCTTTAGATTCAAGGTTCTGGGGTTTTGTGCCAGAAAATAGAATTGTAGGTAAGGCTTTATTTATTTGGATGAGTTGGGATACCAATGGTACATTCTTGAATAAAATTAGGTGGTCAAGAATCTTTAACGGCATCAATTAAAAATCCATATCCACTTTTAATTCGGCTGCTAATTTTTTTAAGTCTTCGTAAACTATTTGATTAATTGGAATTCCAATTTTTGAATAGTTTCTAAAAGCTATCATTTCTGGTTCTCCAGGAATAATCACTGATTGATTTGTATCTTTGGGTTTGGCTGTTTTAAATCTTTCAATCCAAGTGTCTATAGATTGAAAATAATCAGACTTATTTCTAAAACCATCTATTCGCATTGCACCAAAAAAGTGACCAATCCCTTTACCAACAGGGTTTTTGGCGGGTTCTAAAAAACTCACAAATGGAGGAACCCAGGGTCCAAAATTTGCGCCAGACAATACCGCCGATAAAATATCTACGGTTGCACTTAATCCAAAACCTTTATGACTTCCATGTGCTATATCGCTGCCTAATGGTAAAAGTGATCCGCCATTTTTTAATTCGTTAGGATCGCTAGAAGCATTGCCCTCTTTGCTTTGTAGCCATCCTTCAGGAATTTTTTTGTTTGCTCTTTGTGCAATTTCTAATTTGCCATTTGCTGCTGCAGCAGTGGCCATGTCTATCACAATTGGGTCATATTTTTTTGCAGGAAAAGCAAAACACATAGGATTAGTACCTAACATTCTTTCGATAGAAAAAGTAGGGGCCACTAATGGGCTGGCATTGGTCATGGCAATGCCAATCATATCTTCTGGTAGGGCTTTCATGGCATGATAAGCAGCAATACCAAAATGATTCGAGTTTTTTACAGCTACCCAGGCGCTACCATATTGCTTGGCCTTACTAATGGCTAAATCCATTGCAAATGGGGCAACCACAAGCCCTAAGCCCTCATCTCCATCTACGGTAGCAGTTGTAGCTAATTCATGAACTACGCGAATGTTGGGCCTTGCATTGATTCTTTTTTTCTCCCATAATCGAACATAACCGCTCAAACGAGCCAATCCATGAGATTCTATACCACGCAAATCGGCTGCTAATAAAACCGCGGCAGCCTGCTTTTGGTCGGCTTCATTCAGTCCAATAGCGGCAAAAATGCGACAGATAAAGCCGTTTAAGATTTCTTGAGGTATATTTAAATTGTTCATTCCTAATAGGTTAACACTTTTTAACTCCTTAAATTGCTAATTTTCTTGCAAATTATTCATTTAAAGCAATATTTTTTGGTTTTTTTTAAATCAAATGTTATATTTGATATTAATAGATTTTGCAAATAAACAATTAAAAAAAACTATGATGAAAAAACTACTTTTATTAAGCATGGGAGCTGTGATGGCTTTACAAGCTTCAGCTCAAGACGTAACGCGTCTTTCAACGAATTTATTGGATGGCCAAAAGCAAAATTCAGTAAGCGTTGTAAAAAGAAATCCAAACATTAAAACAACTGCTAATTCAGTTTTAACTGTTACGCCAATTACTATTGGTTCTGCGGTAAATGCATTTACGCAAATTGGTCAAAACAGAAGAAGAGTTTCTGTTGATCAAGATTTAAATGCAGTTGTATTTGTTCACCGTGGCGATCCAGCTGTTGCAGGTTCATCAGGAAACAAA
>JAURMH010000066.1 GCA_030830805.1 Bacteroidota bacterium | reverse complement strand
GGGTCTAACACGTTTTCGCCAGGAGTGATGTCAGGCAATATATACATGTATAAAGAATCCGTTTGACTATCTCTAGAAGTAAAGATTTTATTATACACCGTGTTATAATAAACCGTATCTACAATTACTCTTTTTTGATTCAACTCATCGATAGTTACCGGCGGAGCATCTTGGCATAATACTGTTTCTAACTGAAACTCTCTTCTAATCTCCCCAATTTTATAACCCGGTGTAGATCCCGAAGCTCGTTTCCATTCTTCTACTCTAAAGGCAACCAAATAACGACCCACTTTAGTAGGAATAAAATTAATGATACCTGTTTTAATATTCATTGTTAAATCGGGTACGCCATCAATATTGTTGTAATATAAATTATAACCTGGCGCATAATCAATAACTGGTAATGGTTTGGTGGAGCCCGTATTATTTGATTGCGCAACATAATATACCAAAGAGTCGCCATTGGGATCCACTATATTCCAATCTAACGTATAAGGTTTACCCACACAAAAAAATGCAAGTGGCGCTTTTCTAAATTCAGGAGAAGAATTAAAACGAGTAGGAGCAGTAGAATTTAATCTAGGAAAATCCATGGTAAGCGTAATGCCAGCAGAAGTAGAATTTAACACATTGGAAACTCCGGCATTTCGACAACAAGTACTGGCCGTTACATAATAACCAGATGCGGAATTAAATGCCGACATGTTCATAGAAGGTGATTCGTAGGTATATTTTTCGAGTCGTAAATCGGCACCTGCAGGCGGACAATCTTTTGGATCATAGGTAATAGCTGAAAAATTAATTTGGGAAGCCACAAAACTAGATGTTGGGGCAGCAGAATTATCGGAGTTCTTATAAATATTAAAATTAAATGAACTCTGAATGGGAATTCCTAGTACATCGCGATAGGCCACCACCCTAAATTTGTACAAATCGTTCCCTAAAGAGATCATAGTCATGTCGTAACCAACCATGTGATCGGCTTTTAAGCTATTTATTAAAAACAATAAAAAGCAGTTAAAAGCAAATAAAATTCGAAGAAAATGTTTCAAAATATGTTATATTAAATAAAGCCAATTACTTGATTTACAAGAATTATGCCAATAGGGCTAATATAAAAAAAAATGATGTGGAAAATCTATCAAAATCAGCTATTTTTGCCTTATGAATATCGATAAAGCCAAATCATCTTTAGATAAAATACTCCGAATAGTATCCATTTTAGCTATTGTTGCCATATTGTTTGCCGTGTGGTTTTCCATTCAATTTGCAAAAAGTAAAACAAAAAAAGAATTTGACCAGCGCCAAATCTACTTCAACGAAAGCCATACTAAATTCAATGTTAATTGGGCAAATCACGCTTATTGGAAAAAAAATAAGCGTGATGAACACATCTACGAATGTTCTACAATAGTAAACAAGGAGCAAGTTACATACCAAATGAATGTTCAGATAAATAAAGAACAATTTAACGATCAATTCAATGTGAAAACTAAAAATACAGCGCGTCCAGATTTATACGAAGTTGTTAAATATTCTACTAAACAAATAGCTACTAAACAACCTAACATGCCTATGTATGCTGTGCATCAGTATTTTTTAAATACTAACGCATTGGTTTTGCATAAGTATAATTTTAATGGTATTTCTGAAAATGGAAATTGTAGTAAATCAATGTTTAATACCAAAAGTATATTGACCTTAAATTACGATTCTTATATTGATTATGAAGGTATAGGAAAGAAGGTGCTTCCTAAAGACATCTTAGTAGCGGATCAATTACCTTACTCTTTACGAGCGCTTTTATTTAGTGATACTTTGAAAGTAAAGATGGATATTTTAGAAAATCAAGCAACACCAATTGTTGGTGATTTGCGTGTATACCATGCTGTTATTAGCGTTTCGGGCTCCGACTCAAATACTTGGACTGTACAAGTTATGCTTGATAAGCAAAAACAGAACAGCTATGTTTTCGAAAAGGCTTATCCAAATACGCTAATCAGTATGCATACTTGGGACGGTAACACCATGCAACTCGTCAAATAAAAAAAGATGTTGCAAGTAGATCAAATGGGAAATGTCTTCGACTTTCCGATTATTCCAAAGCGTATTATTTCTTTAGTACCTTCTCAAACAGAATACCTGTGCGACATTGGGCTGCAAGATCAAATTGTTGGATGCACCAAATTTTGTATCCACCCAAATAATATTAAACAAAATGCAAGCGTAGTAGGAGGTACGAAAACACTCAACCTTGCGCTTATTCAATCTTTAAAACCGGATATTATTATTGGCAATAAAGAAGAAAATGAACAAATACAAATCGAAACTTTGCAAAAAGATTTTCCGGTTTGGATGAGTGACATTTCAAATTTAACGGAAGCTTTGGAGATGATGCAAAAGCTCGCAGATTTATTTCAAAAAGCAAGAGAAGGCAAGCAAATTTGTAATCAAATTGCCGATAATTTTGCTGTCTTAAACCAAGCGAAAAATCCGAAAAAGGTATTGTATTTAATATGGAAAGACCCTTATATGCTGGCGGGTAAACAAACATTTATTAACGATTTAATCGAACGCATGGGTCTCGAAAATGCGGCAAATGAATTGCCAAATCCTAACAGATACCCTGTTATTACCTTATCAGAAATACAGCAAATTAATCCTGATATCATTTTATTGTCTTCAGAACCTTATCCATTTAAAGAAAAACATAGAATTGCATTTCAACAATTACTATTCAGTGCTAGCGTTCAAGTAGTTGATGGGGAGTTGTTTAGCTGGTATGGCAGTCGATTATTACAAAGCTGCGCTTATTTCAAGCAAGTGTTTCAAGCATCTTAATGCAAAAAAGGCTATAAAACCCGCAAAAACAATTTTTTTATCAGCAAATTTTAGTACTTTTGCTTCCTTTAAATCCTTTGCGGAAGTGGCGTAATTGGTAGCCGCACCAGACTTAGGATCTGGCGCTTCACGGCGTGGGGGTTCGAGTCCCTTCTTCCGCACATTATCCCGCCCAAGCTCGAATTGCTTTGGCGGGTTTTTATTTAATAGTAAAATTGATAGAAAAATGAATATAACATTAGAGAAAGTAAATGCATTAAATGCAGTTGTAAAAATCAAATTAAGCCCCGAAGATTACCAATCAAAGGTAGAAGCTGCTATAAAAAGCCATAGTAAAAAAGCGAATATGCCTGGTTTTAGAAAAGGCATGGTACCTGCATCACATATCAAAAAATTATATGGTAAAAGCATATTGGTAGAAGAAATCAATAACTTATTATCAGATTCTTTGAATAACTATATCAATGAAGAAAAACTAGAAGTATTGGGGCAGCCTCTTCCAAAAGAAGACGATTCGTATCAACCAAAATGGGATTATAACGAATCATTCGAATTCAGTTTTGAATTAGGAATGGCACCAGAAATAAAAGAAACATTTTCGGCAAAAGATAAAGTTACCCACTACAAAGTGCGTATCGACGAAGAAACACTTGCTTCTAGATTAAAAAATATTCGCAGAAGTTATGGTAAAATGTCTAATCCAGAAATAGTAACGGAAGAAGATGTTATTTATGGCGAATTAACTCAGCTATCGCCTGATGGTACTGTGTTTGAAGGTGGAATAGTCAATACCGCTTCTATCAGATTAGACTTAATCGATGATGCGAAAACGAAAAAGTCTTTGGTCGGATTAAAAAAAGACGATCAAGCAGTTATTGATATTCAAAAAGCATATAAAAACGATGCGCATCAAATTGCTCGTTTATTAAATGTAGAAGAAGACATGGCAAAAGATTTAAAATCTAATTTCCAGTTGAAAGTGAAAAACATCAACAGAATGGAAGAAGCAGATATGAATCAAGAATTTTTCGATAAAATTTATGGCCCAGGTGCGGTTGATTCTGAAGCCGCTTTCATTGAAAAAATGAAAGAAGAATTAATTGGCATAATGCAAGAAAACGCAGACCGTAAATTGCAAACTGATTTAGTTGCTTATGGTGTAGATAAATTTAAAATTAACTTGCCAGATGAGTTTTTAAAGCGTTGGTTAAAATTAAGTAACGAAAACAAACTAAGCGACCAACAAATTGCCGAACAATACGACGATTTTGCGAAAAACTTAAAGTGGACCTTAATGGAAAATCGCATTATGAAAGATAATGCCATCGAAATTCAATCTCAAGAAGTAGTTGATTTGGCTAAGAAAAGAATTGATGCGCAATTTAAGATGTATAGTCCTCAACCACTTACCGAAGAGCAGTTAGAACAATATGCCATGAACTTTTTACAAAATAGAGAGCAATCTTCTCGTTTATTAGATGAGGTTAGAAATCAAAAGGTATTTGAGCACTTAAAAACGGTTATTACCCTTGAAAGCAAGGAAATCGACTATAATAAATTTTTAGAATTAAGATAATTCTTGATTAAAACTATTAAAAAAGGGTAATGCTTCAAAATAAATTAAATTTTGAAAATTACCCTTTTAAATTTTAAAAAATAAGCTAGATTAGTCTAGAAAATTAGCAAATATTAATTATGATCAATAAAGCAGAATTTAGAAATTACGCGGTTAAACACCATCGTATCAACAGTATTCAGGTTGATAATTTTATTTCAAGAGTAGAAAACAGGTTAACACCGCAAAGTGTAACACCTTATATCATTGAAGAGCGCCAATTAAATGTTGCGCAAATGGATGTATTCTCTAGATTAATGATGGACAGAATCATCTTTTTAGGAGATGCTATTTATGATAGTGTGGCCAATATTATTCAAGCACAATTATTATTTTTACAATCAACAGATGCTAAAAGAGATATTCAAATTTACATCAACTCTCCAGGTGGATCTGTATATGCTGGATTAGGAATATATGATACTATGCATTACATACAACCCGAAGTAGCAACCATTTGTACAGGTATGGCTGCTTCTATGGCTGCTGTATTATTATGTGCTGGTGCAGAAGGAAAACGCGCTGCCTTAACACATTCAAGAGTCATGATTCACCAACCAATGGGCGGTGCAGAAGGTCAAGCATCAGACATTGAAATTACTGCAAGAGAAATTGGTAAATTAAAAAAAGAATTGTACGATATCATTGCAAAACATTCTAAACAACCTTACGAAAAAGTTTGGGAATGTTCGGACCGTGATTATTGGATGATAGCCCACGAAGCCAAAGCATTTGGAATGATTGACGAAATTTTAGGAAGTGTTCCAACCGAACCAGCAAAATAATGGCAAAACAATCAAAAGATTTAAAATGTTCGTTTTGTGGTTCTGGGAAACAAGAATCTATGATGTTGATTGCGGGCATAGATGCCCATATATGTGAAAAGTGTATTCAACAAGCGAGTACAATTATCACAGAAGAAACCAGCGCTAAAAACAATGCGAACTTAAATGCCAGCATTAAATTAGCGAAGCCTAAAGATATCAAAGCGCATTTAGATCAATATGTAATTGGTCAAGATGAAGCTAAAAAAATATTAGCCGTTGCGGTTTATAATCATTACAAAAGATTGGCTCAAAAATCTTCTGCCGACGAGGTAGAAATTGAAAAGTCTAATATGATTATGATTGGCGAAACGGGAACGGGTAAAACATTATTGGCACGAACCATTGCCAAAACTTTGCAAGTGCCATTTTGTATTGTTGATGCAACAGTTTTAACTGAGGCCGGATATGTTGGTGAAGATGTAGAAAGTATTTTAACGCGTTTACTCCAAGCGGCAGATTACAATGTGGCCGCAGCTGAGCGAGGAATTGTCTATATCGATGAAATTGATAAAGTGGCTCGTAAAAGCGACAATCCATCCATAACCAGAGATGTTTCGGGCGAAGGTGTTCAACAAGCTTTATTGAAAATTTTAGAGGGCACTATGGTGAATGTTCCACCACAAGGAGGAAGAAAACATCCCGATCAAAAAATGATTGCCATTAACACCAGTAATATTTTATTTATTTGTGGTGGTGCATTTGACGGAATTGATAAAAAAATTGCGAGAAGAATGCAGACGCAAGCCATTGGATATGCTATAGAAAAAGAGCAAATTGCATTTGATAAAGAAAATTTATTGAAATATGTGACCCCTCAAGATTTAAAAAGTTTTGGATTAATTCCTGAACTTATTGGTCGATTACCAGTGCTCACGCATCTTAATCCGCTTGATCAAACCACACTTCGCGCCATATTAACAGAGCCTAAAAACTCTTTGGTAAAACAATACCAAAAGCTTTTCGAATACGAACAAATTGACTTAAGTTTTGATTCGGATGTTTTAGATTTTGTTGTAGAAAAAGCCATGACTTACAAATTAGGTGCAAGGGGATTGCGCTCTATTTTAGAAGCCATCATGATAGATGCCATGTTTGATTTACCTTCTGAAAAGAATGTTAAAACATTAAATATCGATTTAGATTATGCTTTAGAGAAATTTAACAAATCTGAAATCACAAAAATGAAAGTTGCATAATAAAATGGTAAAAAAAATATGAAAACAAAAGAAGAAATTGTAGAGAATTGGTTGCCTAGGTATACAGGTAGAGCCCTAGAAGATTTTACACCTTATATTCTGTTGACAAATTTTTCGCAGTACCTTCAGTTGTTTTCAGAAATGTACCAAGTGCCAATTATGGGCGAAGGCAAACCTATGCAAAGCGTTTCTGCTAACGGAATAACTATTATTAATTTTGGAATGGGTAGTGCAATGGCTGCCACTGTGATCGATTTATTGAGTGCCATCAATCCAAAAGCAGTTTTGTTTTTAGGTAAATGTGGGGGTTTAAAAAAGAAAAATAAAATTGGCGATTTAGTTTTACCCATTGCCGCAATTAGAGGCGAAGGTACATCTAACGATTATTTTCCGGCAGAAGTTCCTGCCTTGCCTTCATTTGCATTACAAAAAGCAATATCCACTTCCATTAGAGAATTAGCACTAGATTATTGGACAGGAACAGTGTATACCACTAATCGTCGCATTTGGGAACATGATGAAGTTTTCAAAGAATATTTAATCAAATTAAGAGCCATGGCTATTGATATGGAAACAGCAACCATTTTTATTACTGGTTTCCATAATGAAATACCAACTGGCGCCTTATTACTCGTATCTGATCAACCAATGATTCCAGAAGGGGTAAAGACTTCCGAAAGTGATATCATGGTCTCTGCAAATTTCGTAAAAAACCATTTAGCTGTTGGCATTCGATCGCTTGAACAGCTCATTAATAATGGGCAAACAGTCAAACATCTGCAGTTTTAAATAATCAATAACCAATCATTTTCCTTAGCTTTGCAAAAAAATAAAGGATTATGATTGCTGTTGCTAATTTATCGCTGAAATATGGTAAGCGCGTACTTTTCGAAGATGTTAATGTAAAATTTACACCAGGCAATTGCTATGGGGTAATAGGTGCCAATGGTGCTGGAAAATCTACTTTTCTAAAGATACTCTCGGGAGATATCGATTCTACCACAGGACATGTTAATATTACTCCAGGCGAGCGTATCGCTGTTTTAAGACAAAATCATTACGAATTCGATGAAGTTTCTGTTTTGCAAACCGTGATAATGGGTCATCAAAAGCTCTGGGCAATCATGCAAGAAAAAGAAACATTATACGCAAAGCCAGATTTTAACGATGCCGATGGCGAACGCGTTTCGGAACTCGAAGGGCAATTTGCAGAAATGAACGGGTGGAATTTAGAATCTGATGCAGCTGCTTTATTGAGCGGATTAGGTATTAAAGAAGAAACCCATTCAAAATTAATGCAAGAGCTTGCGGGTAACGAAAAGGTGAGGGTATTATTAGCTCAAGCGTTATTTGGTAACCCCGATGTTTTATTACTCGATGAGCCTACCAACGATTTGGATATGGAAACCATTGCCTGGTTAGAAGATTTTCTAGCTGATTTTCAAAATACAGTAATTGTAGTGAGTCACGATAGACATTTTTTAGATGGAGTGTGTACACACATTGCCGACATTGACTTTGGTAAGATTAATCTTTATACTGGAAACTATACTTATTGGTACGAAAGTTCGCAATTAGCTTTGCGCCAACGATCCGATCAAAATAAAAAGACAGAAGATAAGCGTAAAGAATTACAAGAATTTATTGAGCGTTTTAGTGCCAATGCTTCTAAATCGAAACAAGCAACTTCGAGAAAAAAATTATTAGAAAAATTAAATGTAGATGAAATTAAACCTTCTACTAGAAAATATCCTGCTATTATTTTCAAACAAGAAAGAGAAGCAGGTGATCAAATTTTAACAGTAGAAAATTTAAATCATTATACCGAAGAAGGAAATAAATTATTTTCAGATTTGAATTTTAGTTTATCAAAAGGAGATAAGGTAGCTATTTTATCTAAGGATTCGGTCGCATCTACTGCCTTTTTTGAGTTATTAGCAGGAAATGCAAAGCCTTCTTCAGGAGAAATTAAATGGGGGATAACCATTACACCTTCTTATTTGCCGGGTCATAACCACGAGTTTTTTAAAGTTGATTTAAATTTAATTGATTGGTTGCGTCAATATTCAGAAGAAAAGGATGAAACTTATATTCGTGGATTTTTAGGAAAAATGTTATTCTCTGGCGAAGAAACATTCAAAAAATGTAATGTGTTGTCTGGAGGAGAAAAAGTGCGTTGTATGTTATCTAGAATGATGATGATGAATGGCAATGTGTTATTGTTAGACGAACCGACCAATCACTTGGATCTAGAGTCGATTACGGCTTTCAATAATTCTTTAAAAGACTTTAAAGGCACTCTTTTGTTTACTTCTCATGACCATGAGTTTGTGCAAACAGTTGCCAATAGAATTATTGAAATTACCCCTAATGGTTTCATTGATAAATCGATGTCGTATGATGAGTATATAACAGACGAAAGGGTTAAGCAGCAAAGAGAAGCACTCTACGCTAAGAAATAAAAAAAACACGCATCAAACGATGCGTGTTTTTTTTATGATTTTTATTTGCTGATTAAGCAATGTCATTTGCGGCAGCTAAATACCTTTCGGCATCTAATGCAGCCATACAGCCAGATCCAGCCGATGTTACGGCTTGTCTATAAATTTTATCTTGTACGTCTCCAGCTGCAAATACACCTGCTACTTTAGTTCTGGTGCTTCCAGGTATAGTTAAAATATAACCCGATTCATCTAAATCAAGACTGTCTTTAAAAACAGCGGTATTAGGCGTATGACCAATAGCAACAAAAAATCCTGTAATGTCTAAGATGCGTTCTTCTTGTGTATCTTTATTACTAATTTTTACCCCATTGACGGTTTGTCCATTACCCAATATTTCTTTGGTTTCGGAATTGTAAATAATTTCAATATTTGGTGTATTCAATACGCGGTGAACCATGGCTTTAGAAGCTCTAAATTCATCACGGCGAACAATCATATATACTTTATTGCACAGTTTAGCTAAATAGGTAGCTTCTTCTGCAGCTGTATCGCCAGCGCCAACAATAGCTACATCTTGACCTTTAAAAAAGAATCCATCGCATACCGCACAAGCAGAAACGCCGAACCCGTTGTATTTTTCTTCCGAAGGCAATCCTAGCCATTTTGCCGAAGCGCCTGTTGCAATAATAATTGCATCAGCGGTTATGGTTTTGCTTTCATCTACGACTACCTTATGAGGCTTAGCGCTAAAATCTACAGAGGTTACATAACCAAAACGAATTTCGGTTCCTAATCTTTCCGCTTGCTTGCGAAAATCTTCCATCATCTCGGGGCCTTGCGTACCATTAGGATAGCCTGGGTAATTCTCTACTTCTGTTGTAGTGGTTAATTGTCCACCAGGCTGCATGCCTGTAATCATCACTGGTTTAAGGTCTGCTCTAGCTGCATAAATAGCGGCAGAGTAACCTGCAGGTCCTGAGCCAATAATTAAGCAATGTATGTGTTCTGTATTTTCCATTTTTATTTCGAAAATCAAAATTAGTTAAAAAATCGATTGATTTATTTGATGTGGAAATTTACCTAATCTTTGGGGATAATAATAGTGTCGATGGTGCATCCATAACCAGCCCAAACACCTAAACATCCTGCACCTTTGAAAGTACTTTTTACAATTACGGTAGGGGAGAATGGATTGCCAAAACTACTGCTTTGTGCTTCAAATGTTTTCCAAAAATCGAATTGGGTTTTATCTATACTGGCCCATTTTACCAGTACTTTATCTCCTTTTTTAAAATAACCATATTGTCTAAAATCGGCAGTGTCATTATTTTGAAATTGCGATTTTCCACCAGTAATAGTAAATTGAATGGCCTTACCATTGATAATGGCATCATCATAAATAGAATTAAAAGCCACATCAAATAAAGGGTCGTTGTTTTTCTTTGTAAGCAATCGATAGTAATTCCCTAAAGGGTTTGGTTCGGTAAAATAGGCTGTTAATTGTACTAAGCTATCGGTGTCTGCTCTTGAAATGGGTGCAGGTTCCACGATAATGCTATCTAAAGGAGCAGGTGCTAAAATTTGTGTGCTCGAAGTAAACACTTTACCGTCTACGGCAACTTTGATATGGTAAGTATTGCCAATTACACCTATTAAATTTGTGGTATCAATATAAAAAGAGGCATTACCAATTTTCACCATTTTTAAATTGATGGCAGTGGTATCATTATTAATTGTCAAACTAATTTTAGCGTTGTCTACGAATAAGTTTAAAAAATCATCATTTGAAATTTCGTTTATAAAAGAAATTCCTCTGGATACGGTTACAAATGGACCTTGACCATTTTCGATATAACCCTCAATTACATATGGACTTGGGGCAATTGGAAAATCAATATTAATATCTTTCTCACATGATTGTAAAATCAATATAGATGAGATTAGACTGAATAAAAATTTTTTCTTCATGGTCTTAAAATTTAAAATTCCAAGTTACTGAGGGAATAAAAGGGAATACCGTAATTTGTTTTGGTTGCACTTTTAATCCTTGATTTAAGACATCACCTTGTATATCTAAATAAACAATGTATTGGTTTAAATTATTATAAACATTGTATATACTAAAGTTCCAAGTAGACTCGTATTTGTCTGTTTTTTTAGCGGTATAAGTAGCCGAAAGGTCTAAACGATGGTAAGGACTTAAGCGATATTTGTTTCGGTAATCGGGCTCGAAATACAAGCCCTGCGTGCCATTGCTAAAGAATACCAAGCTGGTTGGTAAATTAAATGCTGCGCCAGATCCATAAACAAACACCGCGCCAAAAGTCCATTTTGGATTGTGCGTATATGACATAACAACAGATCCATCATGTCTACGATCGTATCTCGCAAAAAAAGTTTTTCCTTGATTTAAATCGGCAAAAGTTCTTTCTGCGTAAGAATGGGTATAACCAACCCAACCATTGAATTTACCTACCGATTTTTTAACAAAAAATTCGGCTCCGTAAGAACGACCCAATCCAAAAGTGAAATCGTTTTCGACGTTTGCACTTAATCTGCCGGTGGTATTTTCTTTAAATTCAATTAAATTACGAAGGTCTTTGTAGTATAATTCAACCGATGTTTCGAATTGATCGTCTTTGAAATTTCTGAAATAACCAATAGAATATTGCGTACAAAATTGCGGTTTAACTACAGATGAGGCAGGCACCCAAAGGTCTGTAGGCAGTGTACTTCCGCTCAACGAAGCCAAATTTACAAATTGATTGGTAACGGTATAGGCCGCTTTAATAGAAGCCGATTTACTCGTTTGAAAACGAATAGAAAAACGGGGTTCTAAACGATGGTAGGTTTTAATGTTTTGACCAGATGCATAAGAAATGGTATCTATTACAGTGCCTAAATTATTTTGAATATAACGATCGTATGGGCCAATCTGTTGGAAATAGGCGTAGCGTAAACCTGCATTAATTTTAATTTTTTCTGTTAAATCAAAATCATTCGAAACATATGCAGCCGCTTCGTTTGCGTATTGTCTGTTAATTTTTTCTGGACTTATACTAGTTTCGCCAATGGTACCAGTTGCGGTAGTAGGCGTAAAAGTATGAAAGGTATAAGCGCCACCAAACTTAACTTGGTTGCGGATATTAGGGAAATAATCAAAATCTACTTTGGTTGAATAATCTCTCACACCCGAAAATAATTCGAAATTAAAATTGCTTTGGGAGGCGCCAATTTTAAAAATATAATCACTGAATAATACGGTGGTATTCATGAATAATTTTTCGTTAAACAAGTGATTCCAACGCATGGTGGTGGTAGAGTTTCCCCATGGAAATTTAATACCAAACCTTTCTCCCTGAAATACAAATTGATCTTTACCAAAGTAACCACTAAAAAATACACGGTCTTTATCCGAAAACTGATAGTTTAATTTTAGGTTTAAATCGTAGAAATAATATCCAGATCCAGATAGGGTAGAAGTACTGCTTACAAAGGGTTTGATGAGTGCATCGATATAAGTTCTTCTAGCAGCCAACATAAATGAACTTTTTCCTTTTTGTATAGGACCTTCGAGTGTTAGTCGCGAAGCAATTAAACCAACGCCACCAGTTGCATGGTAAGTTTGGTTATTACCTTCTTTCATATTTACATTTACTACTGAAGATAATCTGCCACCATATTCGGCTGGTATACCCCCTTTAATAAGGGTTACGCTGTTAATGGCATCCGAATTAAAAACCGAAAAGAAGCCAAATAAATGCCCAGAATTATAAACAGTGGCTTCATCTAACAATACTAAATTTTGATCTGGGCCGCCACCTCTAACATAAAATCCGCTATTGCCTTCGCCCGATGATTGAACACCAGGTAGCAATTGCAAGGTTTTTAAAATATCAACTTCGCCTAATATTACGGGTAAAGTTTTCACTTTTTCCATTTGCAAAGTTTGCGTTCCCATTTGAGTGCTCTTGAAATTATTTTCTGCTTTTTCGGCAAGCACAATGGCTTCTTTACTTACAATCGAATTGCTTTTTAAGAAGAAATTTCTTTTGGTGTTTTTGTTTAAATTGATGGTATCCGAAATAGGTTTAAAACCTAAATAACTGGCCACAATTTGGTATTTTCCTGCGGGTAATGAAATAGAGTAAAAGCCATATTCATTGGTGTTCACGCCTTTTCCTAGTTCTTTGATAACAACGGTGCTGCCAATTAAACTCTCGCCAGAAAAAGCATCTTTTACATAGCCACTGATGCTAAATTTTTGTTGTCCAAATAATAAAGCAGGGCTTGCTAATAATACGAGTAAAAGGAAGAATTTATTTTTCACTATTGGTTTTAAGGAAAGTCATGCTGTATACCGAAGCTTCGGTTTGTACTTTAATAACGTATAAGCCAGGATTAATGTTTGCGGTTGAAAACCTAAAACACCCATTTTCAGACGCTAATTTTTCTTTTTGTATGAAGGCCCCAACGCTACTATAAATAGCTATTTCGGCATTTTGTATGTTTACTAAATTGAATTGACAATAATCATTAACGGGGTTTGGGTATAAAGAAATTTTATTTTTCGATAAATTAATTCCCAAAACATCAAATAATTTTCTGCCATTGGGTAATCCCCAACCATATTGATTATTTGGATTTAAGCTATTATCTGCATGCTCTTTCATCCAAGCTTTAAATTGTAAAGGGTTTGCTCCAGGATATTGAATTTTATATAATTCATAAGCACAAGCACTAAAACCAGCGATGATAGGCCCAGAAAACGAAGTACCACTTCCATAACCAAATCCACCGGTGTTTACTTTTGCAATCCAAGCTGGACCACCTTGCGCTACTACATCGGGCTTTGTTCTGCCGTCTGCTGTTGGGCCATTACTAGAAAAGCCTGCAATGATTTTGGATGGATCTACGGC
>JAURMH010000011.1 GCA_030830805.1 Bacteroidota bacterium | reverse complement strand
CCCCATTCGGTAATCATATATGGGCCATTCCAACCAAACTTTGCAATATGATTGGGCACATTACCAATATCGCCATAGGTATTAATGGAATAAATGTCGATGTCTGGACAACGAGCGGTAATAAAAGCAACTTCTAAGGAGTCTAAACCTGCAGTAACTGTTGTTGTTGGGTGATTGGGGTCGCTTTGGTGTATATACTTTGCTATATCTTGAATAGCATTCCAAACATTCGGGTTGGTGTAGTTTAAATCAACCTCGTTTCCTACGCCCCATATTAATAATGCAGGATGGTTTTTAAATCGGTCAATAACAGTTTTAAAATAAGCCAATTGTTTAGCCACTTTTTCTTGATTGTTATAATCAAAACCATGTCTTTCGTGTTGTACCCAAAGTCCAAGCATGACTGTTAAGCCATTACGTTCGGCTTCGTCTAGCACTTCTTGTGCGCGCTCTACACCCCATGTTCTAATAGAGTTTGCGCCTATAGCTACAATTTTTTCCATGTTCACATCACCACCCACACCTTTAATATAATAAGGTTTTCCATTTCTTTGCAATTCAAAACCATTACTTGTTTTCACAACTTTGGTTTGTGCAAAAAGTAGATTTCCTATGAACAATAAGAATATTAAAATGATTAATTTTTTATTCATGCTAAATCAAATATAACATTAAAATATGTAAAAATGTATTAAATACACTAAGTCTATACTTATTACTTTAAAATATTGAAAATCAATGATTTAATATTTTAATTTCATGTAAAAATTTGCTTAGACGATCAATACTTTAAAATCCTTCGGTTTAAAATAAATCGTATAAAATGCATTAAACATCCCATTAAACAATACAGAGGGCCATCTTGTTTTTTTATTCTTATTTTATGTTCAAATAAAATATATTTACAATTCAATCAATTAAAATAACATGCAACAAAACAATCATTCTAATGCTGCAAAATTGCAAGCAACAAATTACGGCGCATTAAGTACTCTTATTACCGTGTTTTTTTTCTGGGGGTTTATTGCCGCAGGAAATGGTGTTTTTATCCCATTTTGTAAAGATTATTTTCACCTCGATCAATTTCAAAGTCAATTAGTTGATTATGCGTTTTATGTAGCTTATTATATTGGCGCATTGGTTATTTTCATGATCAGTAGCGCTACTGGTAAGGATTTGGTTGGTTCTTGGGGGTATAAAAAAAGTATCGTTTACGGTTTGTTGTTTAGCGCAGTTGGCGCAGTTGCTATGATTATTGCAGTAAATGCAAATACATTTACAGGTATGTTGGTCGGCTTATTTATAGTTGCATTGGGCTTTAGTTTACAACAAACTGCAGCTAATCCATTTGCCATTTCATTAGGCGATGAATCAACTGCAACAGGAAGAATAAGTTTAGGTGGTGGAATCAATAGTTTTGGAACAATGATTGGTCCAATCATTGTTTCTTTGCTTTTATTTGGTACGGCTGCAGCAACAGAAGAACAAACAAAAAATCTAGGATTAAATAATGTGAGTTTTATGTATGCCGGTGTTGGCGCCTTGTTTATTGCAGCTGCCGCATTATTTAATTTTAGTAAAAAGGTACCAGCAGGCTTAAACATCGAAAAGCAAGAGCCTGCAAACAAAGCATTGAATGTTTTATTAATTATTTCAGGTCTATTAATCTTTATGTTTATTCCAGTATTCAAAAGTTATATTGGATTAGCCACAGATTTATCTTCAACACAGCAATACGACTTAGAATTATATCGATTCAAATGGTTATTAGGCGCATTGTTTGTGATTATTTTTGGTATGTTATTTTCTTTTCAATCTGCCAAAAAAAATCCACATGGTTGGGGTGCCATGCAATTCCCGCAATTGGTATTAGGTATGTTAGCCATCTTTACTTATGTAGGCGTGGAAGTGGCTATACAAAGTAATTTAGGCGAATTATTAAAACTAGATTATATGGGAGGTTTTGCCTCTTCACAAATCTCTCCATATATCAGTATGTATTGGGGTAGTTTAATGATTGGTAGATGGGCTGGAAGTATCAATGTTTTTAATTTATCTAATCAAACCAAACGCTTATTATTATTGGTTGTGCCATTGCTTGCCTTCGGAATAATTATTGGCGTGAATGTATTAGCGCAAAAAGATATGTCGCCTTTATATTCCTATGTACTTTGCGTAGCCATATTAATTGCCGCATTTTTTATCTCAAACGACAAGCCCGTTAAAACGCTATTAATCTTTAGCGCATTAGGAATTATTTCTATGTTAATTGGTTTGTTTACACAAGGACAAATTGCAATTTATGCTATATTGAGTGGCGGATTATGGTGTAGTATTATGTGGCCGAGTATATTCAGTTTATCATTGGCTGGTTTAGGAAAATATACTACCCAAGGATCTGCATTTTTAGTAATGATGATTTTAGGCGGAGGAATTATTCCGCCATTACAAGGCAAGCTAGCCGATATGATTGGCATTCATCAGTCTTATTGGGTTACCGTAATCTGCTTTGCTTATATCGCATTTTTTGCAGTAGCTGTTAAAAGAATTTTAACCAAACAAGGAATCGAATACGATTCGCCTGCTACAAGCGCACATTAAAAAAAAGAGCGGTCAATAATTATTGACCGCTCTTTTTTTGAAAAAATTAGGGTTTTAAAAAACAAGTTCTGCATCGAGGCTCATAGTTTTCTTTCTCGCCTAATAAAACTTGCGTATCAATATTTACAGTTCTAAAAGAATGACTAGCCGGTTGTCCGCATTGAACGCATACCGCTTGTACTTTGGTCACTTGTTCTGCAATAGCCATTAATGCTGGCATTGGGCCAAATGGTTTGCCCAAATAATCCATATCTAATCCTGCAACAATTACGCGAATGCCTTTGCTTGCCAATTGTTCGCATACGGCAGGCAAAGCTCCATCAAAAAATTGTGCTTCATCTATTCCTACTACTTCGGCATTATTTAATAATAATAAAATAGCTTCTGCGTTATTTACAGGAGTAGCGTTGATCGTATTTGCATCATGAGATACAATGGCAGTTTCGTTGTATCGAATATCTAAACTTGGTTTAAAAGTTTCAATATTTAATTTAGCATATTGCGCTCTTTTTAAACGGCGAATGAGTTCTTCTGTTTTACCCGAAAACATAGAGCCGCAAATAACTTCGATGCTACCTTTGTGATGTAATATGCGTGGTTGGTTTTCTTGAATGGCGGTCATCTTACAAATATAATAATTGAAATCGCATGAAAATGAGATTTTTCAATTAAATTTGCTTTGCTGAATAATATAACAATGATGAATAAAGAAATATTAATAGATAAGATTGCATTTATTTCGGAAGAATTACAAGTGCAATCAATGGATTGGCTCAAAAGAGGGTATCAAATAACACCACTCGAAGTAGGTGTGTTTCTTTCTAATATCAATTATTTAGCAGAACAAGCTAATTATTTAAATCATTTTTTAAAAACAGTAGAAGGTTTGCCAGGCGTTCCTGTTGCGGCAATCCCGATCAACAATACGGCTGTAACTATAGAGTCGCTTTCTGCTGCAATAGCCAATTCGGCTCCAGCTGCAACAAATCAAACAAATGCCAGTCAACATCCCGAAATATCTTTACACGAACGCTTGAGTGAGAAAACCAGCACTACCTCTTTAGCCGATACACTAAAAAGACAAAGCAGTATCAAAGATTTGTCTTTCAGTGTCAACGATAAAATGTTTATTGTTTCCAATTTGTTCGACGACAATCAAAATGATTTCAATAGAATAATGACTCATATTGCCACACTAGATGCATGGGACGAGGTGGAAAATTATTTAAATGAAACCTGCACTATTCCTTATCAATGGGAAAATAAAGAGGCAGACAAAAAGCATTTTTTTAGAATTTTAAAACAAAGATTCGCATAAATTATTTTTTTTGAACGCGCTTCAAGTCTAGTATATTCAAGCCATTGCTGGGTAATCCGCTAATATTATTTTGAATTAATTTAACAGATTGATCGTAATATAAAATAACGACAGGCGCTTCTTCCATAATAATATTGTCCATTTCTTGGTAAATACTATAGCGCGCGGAGTCGTTCTTTTCTTTAAAAGATTGCTCGAAAAGCGCATCGTATTTGGCATTACTAAAATGGGTGTAATTAGGGCCATTAGGCACAAAGTTTTTAGAATAAAAAACCGCTAAATAATTTTCTGCATCTGGATAATCTGCAATCCACGAACCCCTAAAAAAGCTCACATTTTTCTTCGCAATTAATTCTCTTAAACTAGATCCTTGGTGAATTTCAATTTTAGTATTGATGCCTACTGCGCTTAATTCATTTTGCACAAACTCAATTAAATCTCGGTAAGTATTGGTAGTATTTAAAGTAATAATTGGCAAGCCTTTTCCATTCGGGAAACCCGCTGCAGCTAATAATGCTTTTGCTTTTGCGGTGTTATAAGAATAGCCTTTTATTTTTTGCGCATCAAAGCCCGGCATGCCTTTAGGAATAAAACCTGCATGGCCAGCGGTGCCTATGTTGTTTTGTAAATAGGCAACCATTTTTTCTTTATCAATAGCATAATTAATGGCTTGTCTAATGCGTTTATCTTTGGTGGCAGATTGTTGCACTATTGGCAAGGTGGTGTCTAATAACATGCCTAAATATTCGGTGTTTAAATAAGGTGCTTTTGTTAATTTAAATCGACCTATATATTTTTCCCTAAGGGCTCCGTCTTTAGTCAATACATCATTCCGATAGCTACCATCTATTCCAAAAAAACAATCTAAATTCTTTTTCACAAATTCTAAAAATGCAGTTTGTTTATCATTAATAAATGAAATTTTTACAGCATCTAAATAAGGAAGTCGATGCTTGTTTTCTTTTTCAAAATAATTTTCGTTTTTCAGGAAAGTCATTACTTCCCCTTCTTTCCAATAGGAGAAGCGAAAAGGACCAGTGCCTATCGGGTGATTCCTGAAATCTTTTCCATAAAAATCTACAATTTCCTTTGGAACAACCGAGCAGTATTGTACCGTTAATAGACTTAAAAATGCAGGGAAAGTTTTGCTTAAGGTAATTTGGAAAGTACTGTCGTTGATGGCTTGAAATGCACTGCTATCGGCCACTTTATCATTAAAAATCCATGCGCCAGATGAAGCGACTTTTGCATCAATTAAACGCCTAAAACTATATACAAAATCTGCAGCAACTACTTTTCTGCCTTTGCCATTTAAAAAATTTTTGTGGTCATGAAAATATACATCCGATCTCAAGTGAAAAGTATAAACTAATCCACTTTCGTTGATATCCCAAGATTTGGCAATGGCAGGTTGTGTTTGCGAATTACTATCTAATTGGGTTAATCCATTAAATAATTGGTTTACGCACCAAATATTCATTTGGTTTCTAGCAAAAGCAGGATCGAGCGAAGTTACTCCCACATCAATATTCATTTTGAATACTTTTTT
>JAURMH010000065.1 GCA_030830805.1 Bacteroidota bacterium | reverse complement strand
ATTGTCAATGGTGTTCTTATTAGAAGCGTAGCCACTCAAAGTCAAACCAAAAAAAATAGGTTTCAGCGCTTCGAAAATATGGAAAGTGTTTTTTGTATTTCCGAAAAAGCAAGCCGCTTGCCCGATCATGTTTTATTACTAGACGATGTACTCACTACCGGCGCCACACTCGTTAGTGCCGCACAAGTTTTAGCTAAAGCTGGCGTGCAACATATTTATATTGGAGCGATTGCTAAGGCTTAGGAATTAATAAAATTTAAAAAAAGATAAAAATATGGAAATTACGTACAATATTATGTACATTTGGGAGTACATAAAAAAAGAAGACATGAAAGCGGTATCTATCACCACCTTACGAAGTAAAATCAAATACTTTATTGATATGGTCAGTGAATCTTCTGAAGTAATTATTATCCCTAGAAATAAGGAAGATGATGCCGTTGTATTAATGTCTATCAAAGAATATAATTCACTTACTGAAACCAGTTATTTGTTATCAACAGAAGCTAACCGAAATAGGTTACGAACTTCAATCGAACAAATCGAAAACAAGCAGACTATTTCTTATAAAGAAATTGAAAAAGCTATTCAAAAAATAAAAAAATGACGATAGAATTTTCTTTAAATGCTTGGGAAGATTTATCGTTTTGGATCAAAGAAGATTTTAGTAAAGTTGAAAAGATAAAAGAATTAATCAACGCGATTGCAAAAACACCTTTTGTAGGAATCGGAAAACCAGAACCTCTTAAACAAAACCTAAAAGGTTATTGGTCTAGAAGAATAACCGATGAACATCGATTAGTTTATAAAATCAGTGGTGATAGCCGAAAGACCCAAGTGTGTTACATCTTGAGCTGTAGATTCCACTATTAATAAACTTCCCTAACAGCTGCAGCAATTGCCTCTGCATCGAAGCCGCATTCTTTCCAAAGTTCGGGTTGTTCGCCGTGTTCGATGTATTGATCGGGAATACCTAAGCGTTTCACGATTGCGTTTAACTCGTGGTCTGCCATAAATTCTAATACAGCCGAACCCACTCCGCCTTGTAAACATCCGTCTTCTACGGTAATAATATGCGTATAGTTTTCGAATACTTCGCGCAACATTTTTTCGTCTAATGGTTTAGCGAATCGTAAATCGTAATGTGCTGGAAATATATTTTCTTTAGCTAATTGTTCGCAGGCTTCGACTGCAAAATTTCCTGGGTGGCCTAAAGTTAAGATGGCTACTTTTTCTCCCTCTTTAATTTTTCTGCCAATACCTACTGGTAAAATTTCTAAAGGTGTTTTCCAATCTACCATTACCCCGTTTCCTCTAGGATAACGAATGGTAAAGGGCCCCATGTTATCTTGCGAAGCGGTGTACATTAAATTGCGCAACTCTTGTTCGTTCATTGGTGCGGCAATCGTCATTTTTGGAATACAACGCATGTAAGCAATATCATAAGCACCATGATGCGTTGGTCCATCGGCTCCTGCAAAACCTGCGCGGTCTAAACAAAATACCACATTCAAATTTTGCAAAGCTACATCATGCAATACTTGATCGTAAGCACGCTGCATAAACGAAGAATAAATATTACAAAAAGGAATTAAACCTTGCGTAGCTAAACCTGCCGAAAAAGTAACCGCATGTTGTTCCGCAATGCCCACGTCGAAAGCCCTGTCTGGCATGGCTTTCATCATAATGTTTAAAGAACTTCCGCTCGGCATCGCCGGCGTAACGCCCATAATTTTTTCGTTGGTTTGCGCCATTTCTAACAGCGTATTTCCAAATACATCTTGGTATTTGGGTGGCTGCGGTGTAGTCGAAGTACTCTTTTTTATTTCTCCGGTAATTTTATCGAACAAACCTGGCGCATGCCATTTGGTTTGGTCTTGCTCTGCCAGTGCAAAGCCTTTTCCTTTTACGGTTAAGCAATGTAAAATTTTTGGACCAGGTATGTCTTTTAAATCGGCTAATACTTTTACTAAATGATCTACATCGTGTCCATCTACTGGACCAAAATATCTGAAATTTAAGGCTTCAAATAAATTGCTTTGTTTAAGCAAAGCACCTTTCAAACCTTTCTCTACTTTCTTTACAATTTCTTGTGCATTGGGGCCAAACTTGCTTACCAAGCCTAATAATTTCCAAATATCTTCGCGTACTTTATTATAGGTATGCGAAGTGGTAATGTCTGTTAAATATTCTTTAAGCGCGCCCACATTTGGATCTATCGACATACAGTTGTCGTTCAATACCACTAATAAATTAGCGCCCGAAACACCTGCATGGTTCATGGCTTCGAAAGCCATTCCAGCTGTCATGGCGCCATCGCCAATAACCGCAATGTGCTGACGATTGCTATCGCCTTTGTATTGCGAGGCTACTGCCATTCCTAATGCAGCAGATATAGATGTAGAAGAATGTCCTACACCAAAAGTATCGTATTCACTTTCGGAGCGTTTAGGAAAACCACTAATGCCTTTATAAATTCTATTGGTATGAAAAACGTCTTTACGGCCTGTTAAAATTTTATGGCCATAAGCCTGGTGCCCTACGTCCCAAACTAGTTGATCGTGTGGGGTATTGAATACATAGTGTAAAGCGGTAGTGAGTTCTACTACCCCTAAGCTGGCTCCAAAATGTCCGCCATTTACCGATACATGATCGATAATGGTTTGACGCAGCTCTTCACAAAACT
>JAURMH010000064.1 GCA_030830805.1 Bacteroidota bacterium | reverse complement strand
TCGGGAATTAATCACGGTTCCAATTCCTCCATTAATATTTTATATTCTGGTACTATGTCGGCGGCTATGGAAGGCGCCATCGAAGGCATTCCTTCTATTGGATTTTCGCTCTCCGATTTTTCTGCCAATGCTAATTTTCAACCAACACATAAATATATTTTATCGATAGCCAAAAATGTGTTAGAAAATGGTTTGCCAAAATCCACTTTATTGAATGTTAATTTTCCATTGGTGCAAAATTTTAATGAATTAAAAGGAATTAAAATTTGTAGACAAGCCGTTGCTAAATGGCAAGAAGAATTCGACGAAAGATTAGATCCTCATAAAAGAAAATATTATTGGTTAACAGGTGTTTTTGAATTGAATGATGAAGGACAAGACACCGACGAATGGGCATTAAAAAACAACTATGTATCGGTAGTGCCTGTGCAATTCGACCTCACGGCATACGATGCAATCAAAGAATTAGCAAATTGGAAATTTAGCGTTTAAACATGAAAGATAAATTTTACCTCGGCGTTTTATATGGCATTGCATTACCATTGCTTGCTTACCTTTTTGGTGACTTTTTGCAATCCAAAATCGCCTTTCATTTGAGATCAAATTTCTTTCAAATTTTATGTGTGGGGGTTAATATGCTTATTTTTCAAATTGCCATTAAAAAACAATTTGATGCATTGGCAAAAGGTGTTTTATTTAGCACTTTTTTCTATGCCATTGTTTTTGCTTATTTCTTTTTGAGATAAATCATGAAATATTTTTTAATAGCAGGCGAGGCATCGGGCGATTTACATGGTGCAAATTTAATGCACAGTATTAAAACACTTGATGCGCATGCTGAATTTCATTATTATGGCGGTGATCTGATGCAAGCGCAAGGAGGAACATTGCTCAAGCACTATTCCGAAATGGCATTCATGGGTTTTGTCGAAGTATTGGCAAATTTACAAACCATCAATCAAAATTTAGCAGCTTGTAAAGCTGCTATCTTAAAAGCAAAACCAGATGTATTGGTCTTAATTGATTATCCAGGTTTCAATCTAAGAATGGCAGCTTATGCCAAAAGCATAGGTATTAAAGTATCTTATTTTATTTCTCCCAAAATTTGGGCTTGGAATCAAGGACGGGTGCATAAAATTAAAAAAGTGGTGGATCAGATGTTATGTATTCTTCCATTCGAAGTTGCTTTTTATAAAAAATTTGCAATGGATGTTGTTTATGTAGGCAATCCATTAAAAGATGCCATTGCTAATTACGCTTTTCAAAAAGATTTTCTTACAGCTAATAATTTACCACAAAAGCCAATCATAGCTATACTTCCAGGCAGTCGTAAAATGGAATTGTTAAAAATTTTACCAACCATGTTGGCGGTACAAAATCACTTTCCCAATCACCAATTTATTATAGCTGCAGCACCGGGTTTACCAGCAAGTTTTTACGAGCAATTTAATTTGGCTGGTGCTAAATTATTATTTAATTGTACTTACGATATTTTAGCTAATGCAGAAATAGCCATGGTTACTTCTGGAACCGCAACATTAGAAACTGCCTTGTTAAATGTACCTCAAGTAGTATGTTATAAAGCCAATGCCTTGTCGGTATTTATTGCGCGTTTATTAGTTAAAATAAAATATATTTCTTTAGTAAACCTCATTGCAGACCAACAAATTGTGACCGAATTAATTCAGCAAGATTGTACTGTTGTTAATATAGCAAAAGCCTTGAAAGTTATTGCTGTCAATGAATTAGGGCGTACCGAACAATTAGCAAAATATCAAGCATTGCAACAAATGGTCGGCCCCGATGGAGCGTCTTTGCGAGCCGCTTCAGCAATTTACCAATTTGTTAATCCTAAATAAATGTTTAAAAAATATATTTTATCCTTCCTATTTATCTTTTGTATCCATTTTTTGTATGCAAAAAATATTCAGGTTTCTATTTTAGCTGAATTAAGTCCAGTACAATTAAACCTATCCGTATTAACAGGAGATTATTATATTTCACTCGACGACGAAATAATTATAAAAATTGATAAGAACGATAAAATTGAATTGAGTTCTTTGGGTAAAAAGGTATCCGTCGAAAAAAATGGGCTATTTGTGGCACTTGCCGAAATGGTTCAACTCATTAGTTCCGATTCGCTGTCAAGCTTTAAAATAGCACTCTTGAGACCTCAAGTAAAAACAAGTATTTATCCCAACAGCCTATTTATCAGAAGTAGCAATGGTACTTTAAAATTAATTAATTCTGTTGGAATCAATCAATATGTTGCTGGTGTAATTGAATCAGAAATTGGTAATGTTAAAAATTTAGAATTATTAAAAGTACAAGCAGTAATTTCTAGAACCTATGTCTTGAAAAATATTGATAAACACAAAGCAGAAGATTTTCAAATATGCGACAAAGTCCATTGCCAGGTTTACCATGGCAAATGTCGTTTCAATTTATTGATTAACCAAGCGGTAGATAGCACCGGTTACATTACTATTTTTGATGATCAAAATGAAATAATTGATGCTGTTTTTCATGCTAATTGTGGCGGGCAAACCATTAATTCGGAAGATTTATGGTCCAAAAATAAAAGCTATTTGAGAGCCGTGAATGATACTTTTTGTTCAGCTGGCAAGCAAGCTGTTTGGGTAAAAGAAATTCCTCGTTCCGAATGGATGCAATACCTATCAAAGAAAGCGGGTCTAAAAATACCAGAACCTTGCGTTTATGCAGATCTCATGCGCCGCACACAACTTCCTTGTTTTCCTATATCACTCAAAGAAATCCGTACAGATTGGAAATTAAGATCTACTTATTTTACCATTACAGAAAAAGGTGATCAATTAATTTTAAATGGTAGAGGTTTTGGTCATGGCGTTGGCATGTGTCAAGAAGGCGCCATCAATATGGCCAATAAAGGCTTTAAATATGAAGAAATAATAAAATTTTATTATACCAATATCCATTTGTTTCCCTTTCAATTTACTGCCGAGTAAATTCATTTTTAATTTCCATTTATTTAGCTTTTATTTGATGTCAAATTAAATAATTATGGCAGTTCCTTACTGGTTATCTCGAATGTCTTTAATGCTCCCTGAAGAGCAAATAGAAAAATTAATGAATGCGAATGTATTGGTGGTGGGATTAGGAGGAGTAGGTGGTATTTGCGCCGAAATGATAGCCAGGGCAGGCGTTGGCAAGATGACTATTGTAGATGCTGATACGGTAGATGCCAGTAATAAAAACAGACAAATTCCAGCTTTGACTTCGACCGAAGGATTAAATAAAGTTGAAGTAATGGCC
>JAURMH010000063.1 GCA_030830805.1 Bacteroidota bacterium | reverse complement strand
TCTTATTAAAAAATTATCCTTAATTTTTACAGCATTTTTAATAGGCAGTATTATTTCCGGATTTAAAACAAAAAAAATTGAGCGCATAGACCCTACGCAACAAACAGATTTAAGCGGCAGATGGAATGATACCGATTCGAGATTAGTTTCTAACGAAATGATTAGCGATTGCATGTCTAGACCATGGAGAACAGAATTTACTGCTGTAAAAGGTAAAAAACCAATGGTAATAGTTGGTAATATTAAAAATAAAACAACTGAACATATCGAGTCCGAAACCTTTATCAAGGATATCGAAAAAGCTTATATCAATTCTGGTTTAGTTGGTGTTGTGCAAGCTGCAGATGCAAGAAAAGAATTAAGAGAAGAACGCAACGATCAACAAACTTATTCTTCTGAAGAAACTAAAAAGAAATGGGGCTTAGAAAAAGGTGCTGACTTTATGTTAAACGGGGTGATTACTTCTATTGTAGACCAATACGGAAAAAATAAAGTCGTATTTTATCAAATCAATTTAGAATTAACTAATTTGCAAACAAACGAAAAAGTTTGGATTGGAGATAAAAAAATTAAAAAAGCAATTACCAATTAAATAAAAAAACACCCTGTGATATACATTTACAGGGTGTTTTTTTGTAATCATCTTTTGCCTTTCGGCAGCAATAAACTACATACTCTTGAAAATTTCATCTGCTATTTTTCTTTTCATTTGCACAGCCATGCTTTTGACTGCATGTGCTACTTATTACCAAAAATTAGCGGTATTTAATAACGATTTTGAAAGTGGAAATCTGGTAAAAGCAAATGATTTTTTAACAAAAGATAAAAAAGGTCAGACGGGTAAAAACCAATTACTTTATCATTTTAACAAAGGCACCATTGAACATTTATTAGGCAATTATACCGAAAGCAATACCCAATTTAACCAGGCAGACCTGCTCATAGAAGACTACCAAAAAAAAATTACCGATCAAGCTTTAGCGATGGTTACCAATCAAATGAATACGCCTTATCCGGGCGAAGATTTTGAAAAAGTATTGATTCATTATTACAAGGCCATTAATTATTTACGATTAAATGATAACGAAAAAGCCTTGATTGAAGCTCGTCGATTAAATTTAAAACTTCAATTACTGAATGATAAATATAAGAACAAAAATAAGTATGTAGTGGATGCTTTTGGTTTGAATTTAATAGGCATCATTTACCAAGCAGACCACGATTATAACAACGCTTTTATTGCATATAGAAATGCGCTAGAAGCTTATGAAAACAGCTATGCTAAGCAATTTAATATTAATGCACCGATCCAATTAAAAAAGGATTTAATCTATACTGCTTATCAAAGTGGCTTTGCAGAAGAAGGCTTGTTTTATGAAAACAAATTTGATTTAAAACTCGAGAATCTAGCAGCAACAAATGGTGAACTAATCTTCTTTTGGAATAATGGATTAGGCCCTATTAAATCAGAGAATAGTATCAACTTTACTAAAACCGGCGCAAACGAAAATTTTATGACCTTTGTGAATCAAGAACATAATTTAAATTTTACGGTACCCTACAGAAGCAGCTCCAATAAAAAAGAAAAAGAAGGATTTGCATCCTTAGAATTATTAATAATTGCCTTCCCAAAATATATATCCAGAACTCCCTATTATGAAAAAGGGTACATCAGTTTTGCAAATAACAACAAAGAACTGGAACTAGCCGAAAATATTAATCTAATTGCCTTTAAAACTTTAGAGGATAGAATGCAAAGAGAAATTGGTAACGCCCTCATTCGATTAGCGACTAAAAAGGCTGCAGAATATGCCATGAGAGACCAAAACGAAAACTTAGGCACTTTAGTGGGCGTAGTGAATGCGGTAACCGAAAAAGCAGACACCAGAAATTGGCAAACCCTACCCCATAACATTTCCTATACTAGAATGAGCTTGCCGGTAGGTAAACAAACTATAAAATGGACCGGAAAAGCAATAAAAGGCGGACAGGATAAAGAACAATTGTTTACCTTTGATATTGTAAAGGGCCGAACAACATTTCAGCTATTTCAATCGTTAGAAATTGTTAAAGCTGCAGATTAATGGGCACACATTAAATTCATGAAAAAATATTTACTATCCTTTAGTTTTTTGTTCCTCAGCATTTTTGTGATGGGACAATCTGCATTGAAAGTAAATTCTATTGAATTCAAAGCCAATTATTATAAATTCAAAGGTCAATTAATTGATGTGCGAACTGCGCAAGAATTTGCTGAAGGGCATATAGAAGGTGCTAAAAACATAGATATTACCAATGATGCTTTTGAATCCGAAATTGAAAAACTCGATAAAAATCAAGCATTTTTGGTTTACTGTGCCATTGGCGTAAGAAGTGGCAGAGCAGCGGCATTGCTTCGTAAAAAAGGTTTTAAAAATGTCATTGATTTAAATGGAGGTTACGAAGACCTTTTAAAAGTCGGCATGAAAAACGCGAAATAAATGCAAGTCGAGAATATCCGCACCGTTCAAACTGCAGATGGATCTACCACTTTTTTTCATGCGGCATTAAATGAGCACTATCATTCCATTCATGGCGCGCATCAAGAATCGCAACATGTTTATATTGAAAATGGGCTGCAGTATTTTCATCAAAAAACATTGGTTAAAGATATTTCCATATTAGAAATGGGCTTTGGCACTGGATTAAATTATTTACTCAGCCTAGACTACGCATTAAATCAAGGGTTAAGCCTAGACTATACTGGCATTGAAGCTTATCCTCTCCCGTTGCAATTAATTCAACAAACCAATTACCAACTATTTTTAATAAAGCCCGAATTAATCGATTTATTTAATTCAAAATATGAAGCTGCATTGTTATGCGAACAAGCAATTACTGTGCAACAAAAACTTCAAATTATAGAGAAAAAATTAGCCGATTTTAGCAGCAGTAAAAAATACGATCTCATTTATTTTGATGCCTTTGCAAGCAGTAAACAACCTGAGCTATGGACCGATGAAATGATCGAACATATTTGTCAATTTTTAAATGATAAAGGTATATTTGTAACCTATAGCGTAACTGGAAATTTAAAGAGATGCTTACGCAAACTAGGATTTAGCATAGAACGGCCAAATGGCGCCTTAGGCAAGCGCGAAATGATGAGAGCAACTCTAACTCAATTATAATGTACAAATCGATTATAAGGCCTATATTATTCTGTTTCGATCCCGAAAAAATTCACCATTTTATATTTGCTTGCATTTTGTGGATGAATCGTATACCTGGCGTTTCGATGTTGATCAGCAAAATATTTGTAGTTCAACACCCTGCCCTACATCGAAAGGTATTTGGTATTGATTTTCCTAATCCGGTAGGCTTAGCCGCTGGATTTGATAAAGACGCTAAATTATTTAATGAATTAAGCCATTTTGGATTTGGTTTTATTGAGGTGGGAACCCTTACTCCCGTTGCACAAGCAGGAAATCCAAAACCAAGAATGTTTAGGTTAGCTAAAGATAGCGGATTAATAAACAGAATGGGTTTTAACAACGAAGGCGTTACAGCTGCTGCCATTCGCTTAAAAAAGAGAAATAAAAATTTAATTATTGGTGGCAATATTGGTAAAAATAAAATCACCGAAAACGAAAATGCCGTACTTGATTATGAAAAGTGTTTTGAGGCATTATTTGAAGTAGTAGATTATTTTGTTGTTAATGTAAGCTCGCCCAATACCCCTAATTTAAGGGCATTACAAGAAAAAGAACCCCTTAAAGCATTACTCCATCATTTGCAAAAAATCAATCAATTAAAAGCAAATCCTAAGCCTATTGTATTGAAAATTGCACCCGATTTAACAAATGAACAATTAGATGATGTGGTAGAAATTATGCTCGAAACAAAATTAGCAGGTTTAATTGCGACCAATACCACTATAGATCGCAGTGGTTTGCAAACCGACCAAATTACTTTAACAAACATTGGTGCCGGAGGATTGAGCGGCAAACCCTTGCGCCAAAGAGCCACCGAAGTGATTCAATATTTAAGCGATAAAAGCAAAAGACAATTTCCGATCATTGCTGTGGGTGGTATTCATTCAGCAGCAGACGCATTGGAAAAACTAAATGCAGGCGCTAGCTTGATTCAATTGTATACCGGATTTGTATACGAAGGCCCCGCTTTGATCAAACAAATTAACCAAGCAATTCTGAAAAAAACCGCATAAAAAAAGCCGTTTAAGTTTCCTTAAACAGCTTCAAATAGGGTAAATAAAAAATTATTCTGCTGCGTTATTTTCTTCTGTACGCGCAACTGGTCTCTTGATAGATTTATCAGTAGCCATCTTTTTATGTTGTACTTTCAATCTAGAAACAGTTTTATTTTTTCTGTCTTTTCTTTTTAATCTTGTAACTGCCATTTTCTTAAAATTAATTTTTTAAATACTGTTTTTTTGAGGTCGAGAGCGGATTCGAACCGCTGTACAAGGTTTTGCAGACCTCTGCCTAGCCACTCGGCCACTCGACCTTTTTTTAGCGTCTGCAAATGTAGTAAAATTATATTTGAACACAAGAATTTATCGGTTTTTTAAGCTAATTAGCTATTAAACTGATATCTTTTATACTCTGAGCAAATTACAGCAGTTGCAACTGCAACATTCAGGCTTTCTGCCCCACCAAAGGCAGGAATGGTAATTGGGCTGGAAATAAAGGGTATCAAATTGGTAGAAATTCCCTGAGACTCACTGCCCATTAGTATAAAGCCACCTTTTTGCCATTGTTGCTGATATATATTTTCTCCTTTTAATAAAGCGCCATAAACGGGCAAATGACTGTGATTGGCAAATAAATCGGGTAAATGCTGAATGGCAACTGAAACCCTTGCGATAGAACCCATTGTTGCTTGTACCACCTTTGGATTATATAATTCTACACAATTTTCAGAACAAATAATGTTTTTAAAGCCAAACCAATCTGCAATTCTGATAATCGTACCTAAATTTCCAGGGTCTTTGATATCGTCTAGAACCAAAGTCATTTGATTGTCAAAATCAATCATATCAAGGTTTTCTGGATTGTTTTTTGGCATTTTAACAATAGCCAAAACATTCGAAGCCGATTTGAGCATAGATATTCGATCCATTTCTGCATCAGAAACTAAGCCTATTTCTATATTTTTCGATACCTTTGAAAGCAAAGATGATAACCATTGCACTTTATTTTCGGTGCAGTAGATTTGGTCAATAGTAAATGCAGAATCGATGATTTCGGCTACCAATTTATCTCCTTCGATTAAGAATAACTGATATTCTTGTCGATATTTTTTTTGATGGATAGACTTTATAAAACTGATTTGTGCTTTTGAAATCATTGAATAAAAATACTTTTCGAAATACAATTATACTCATTTCTATTGTTTTGTTAGCAAGTGGCTGCAGCAGTACGCGAAATTTTAACGAAGGACAAAGCTTATTAAAGAATTATCAAATTAAAGGGGTAGATGCCAGCTTAAAAGAGAAAATCACCCCTTTTATTCGTCAAAAACCAAATAAAAAGCTATTTGGCATCAGTAAAGTGAGTTTACACCTCCACCAACTTTTTGATCGCAAAAAACCTTCAAAAATAAGCAGTTGGATTATCAATAATTTAGGAGAGCCACCTGTAATTTACGACAGTACACTTTCTCGGATTTCTGTTATTCAAATTCAACAATTATTAATGAATAATGGCTATTTTTTAGCAAAAGTAAAATATGAAGATACTACTCAGCATAAAAAAACCAATGTAATTTATAATATTGAACCCAATCAGGCATATCACATTAGAAATATTCAATATACAATTAAGGATAGTATTGTTCAATCAATTTATTTTTACAAATTAAACGAATCACTTTTACAAATTGGTAAGCAATTCGACCAAGCTGCATTAGCAAACGAAAGAGATAGAATTACTAAATATTTAAGAAACTTTGGTTATTATTATTTCAATCGAGAATACATCCATTTCGATATTGATACCTCATTAAAAACATATCAATTAGATATCAATGTAATTATTGAAAATCCAGAAAAATCGAATAAACATCAGTCTTTCAAGCTTAAAAATATTGAGACAAGTATTATTTCGGATAATATAAGAACCGGTTTATTAACCGATACCATTGAATTAAATAATATTAAATTTATTCATACAAAAAATAAAATACAAGCTAAAATTTTACGCAGGATGCTGTTTTTAGAACGCGGAAAAAAGTTCAATGAAGACGACCTCCTACTGTCGTACAACCGCTTGGGAGATTTAGGTATTTTTAAATACATTAATATTGATTTTGAAAAAGACAGCATCGATAGCACGCAACTTAATGCGAATATTCAATTAAGCTTAGCTAAAAAACAAAGTACCAATACCGAATTAGAAGGATATGTCGCATCCGAGAATGTGGGTACCTCGGCCAATTTTATTTATAGTAACCGAAATATTTTTAAAGGTGCCGAGGTATTTGAATTTAAAATAAGAGCCGGTTTAGAAACTCAAGCCTTTGTTGATGCGAACCAATCGAGCATTCCTATATTCAATAGCCGCGAAACAAATACATCGGCAAGTATAACTTTTCCAGGATTTATTTTCTTTCGAGACAAACCAACTTATGTACTTTTTTCAAACCCAAAATCACGCATTGGCATAAACTACATTAGCGAAAACAGACCAGAATACAGTAGAAGAACATTAAACAGTAGCTTTAGTTACGAGTGGAAACAAAATAATTATGTTAGTCATTCATTTGCACCAATGACCATTAATTTTGTCAACTCCTTTTTATCTACAGAAGCCAACAACTTATTAGATAGCCTAAATAATATTTATTTAAGAGAAAGTTTTGAGCCACATATTACGCTAGGTATGCGCTATTCATTGGTTATTAGCAATCAACAACTCGATCAATTCAAAAAAAATTATTATTATATTAAATTCAACCTAGAAGTAATGGGTACCGGTTTATATGCCGCTAGTAAATTGTTAAATGATCAAAAAAACAATTTCAACCAATACGAATTTTTCAATCTCCCCTACTATAATTTTACGAGACCAGAAATTGACGCCAGGTATTTTAGCAATTTTAGTACTAGAAGCCAAATCGTTTACCGATTTAATACAGGCATAGGTTTTGCTTATTGGAATTCAAAAGTATTGCCTTTTGAAAGACAGTTTTTTACTGGTGGAGCAAACAGCATTAGGGCATTTAGAGCTAGGTCTGTTGGGCCTGGAGGCTACAGAAACATTGACCTGTCTTCCTTGAATTTAGATCAAACAGGAAATTTTAAAATCGAAGGAAATATTGAATACCGATTCGATATATTAGAAAGATTTATTGGCGCAAAATTAAAAGGCGCTAGTTTTATAGACTTTGGTAATGTTTGGGATATTCAAAAAAACGCAAACGAATTAGAAGGATTTAAAACGAGTACATTTTATAAAGAATTGGCCATTGGTACAGGAGTTGGATTAAGACTTGATTACCGCTTCTTATTATTCCGATTCGACCTTGGCTTAAAATTAAGAGACCCTCGATTCGAAAATGCTAATAGATGGGTGATTGAACAATTCAATAATAATGCATGGAAAGAAGCTAACAATTATAACTTCTTTAATTTTAATTTTGGAATTGGTTATCCATTCTAAAATGCTTTAAAATATGGAATGATAAGCCGAGCTCATTAAATTAATAAAGGCCGAAAAATCGATACCCTGTGTCACAAAAAATAACACGAAAAATAGTATCAATAAAATCATCAATATTCTTTTTATAATTAAAGCAATGACCACAATAGCAATGGGAATAACGATGAGTAACCACAATGGAATTGGAATTACAAAGCCTGCTAGAATATAATATAAGTGATAATTAGCCGTGTTTGCTGTTTCGTGTTTAATAAATAACACATTGCTTTTCATATCTTCTGGTAAAGCAGCAGCACCATTTTTAAAATCAATTTTTTCTACAAAACCATTTATTACAAACTCATATTTACCTTCAATGCTTTTATCAATATTAGCATCTTTTAATTCAGCAATAATTTTTAATTGTGTTTGACCATTATGGGTATGCCTAGCTAAACTAAAATCTTGAATTGGAAATAATTCTGATAAGTTAAAATAAACAGTTTGCTGTGCTTGCAACTGAATTGTTATAAAAAAAGTAATCAGAAATAATAAAATAATACGCATATTTATATTGATTGATTTGACAAAAATGAAAAAAATATTGGGATTTTGCCTCATCCTTTTAAATCTTGCTCTTTCGGGCTATTCTCAGCATATTTTAGGTTTTAAGCCTTACGACACCCAAAAAGCAGCCATAGTAGTAATTGAAAACGGCAAAACACTTAAAGCCCCATTTGCCGGTGGAATTGACGCTGCTCAATTTGCCAGTTGCGATATCAATTTAGATGGTAAAAAAGATATTATTGTGCATGATCGAGAAGGATCTAAACTTTCTTGTTTTCTTAATATTGGAGGGCCAAACGAAATAAATTACCAATACGATATTCGTTACAATAATCGATTCCCTGTAATTGGCGAATGGATGTTAATGATGGATTTTAATGGAGACGGAAAAGAAGATTTATTTTGTGACAAAAATGGTGGAATAGCTTGTTACCAAAATATTTCAACAGATTCTTTAGGATTAAAATTTAAGTTAATTATAGATAATATATTATTTAGCACAAGCCAATTTACCATAGCCATAGGCGTACCATCTAACGATTTACCAAGTATTGCCGATGTTGACGGTGATGGCGACTTAGACATTTTAAGATTTGGGAGTGCAACGATTACACCAGGCGAACCAATTGAATGGTTTAAAAATTTAACCATAGAAAAAACAGGCATCGCAGGTATTGATACTTTTGTGATTTGGAAAAGATGCTGGGGAAGATTTATTGAAGATAATAATGGATGTACCATTCTGTTAAATTATGCTGGCACACCCTGTAGCACGGGCAATAAAGTAGAAGCAGAATTGAGTCTTTCAGAATACCAAGCAAATTTATTATTAGCGAATAAAAGCAATAGACACGCGGGTTCTACCTGTTTAGTTTATGATTTTACCGGTGATGGTAAAAATGATGTTTTAATTGGAGATGCAGGTTGCGATCAAATGTATTTAGCCATAAATGGTAGCGATAATACCAATGCCATTATGAATCAAGTTATCACTAACTTCCCAAGTACATTACCTATTAATTTTGCCACCTTTCCTGCTGCATTTTTAATGGATGTAAACAACGATGGATTAAAAGATTTAATTGCTTGTCCAAATACCCCAAATGGCAGCGATAACTTTCAAAATGTGTGGTTGTATTTGAATCGTGGAAATGCAAGTGTACCTTATTTTGTTTTTGATAATGCTCGCTTTTTAGTAGAAGAACAAATAGATATTGGCGAAGGTGCATGCCCAAGTTTTGTTGATTATAACCAAGATGGTTTAATAGATATCATGATTGGAAGTACCGGTTATTACCAAAGCAATGGCAGCTACAAAAGTGGACTTACTTTATATCAAAATATTGGTACTAAATCAGCTCCAAAATATGAGTTACAAACCCGCGATTATGCTGGTTTTTCGAGTATTGGCATACAAAAGTTTTCGCCAGTATTTTTTGACGCAGATGCAGATGGCGATATCGATATGATAACAGGCAGTAGCGATGGTAATTTTTATTATTTTAGCAATAGTGCGGGTGTTGGTCAACCTTTCAATTTAAATTTTATTCCAAATACCTTTAGCAATTTAGATATTGGTAATAACTCCAGCCCTACTGCTTACGATCTCGATAAAGATGGTATACAAGATTTAATTTCGGGTGAAAATTTTTTCAATATTAATTTCCTTAAAGGTCAGTCAAATAGACAACCTGCTTATGTCTTAGCGACCGATTCGCTATATAAAATCAACTTAGGCAATCTATTTTTATATCCTAGTGGAAGAGCCTCTGTTTGTATAAATAAACTATTTATAAATGATCGAGATCGATTTATTTTTAGTGATGCGAATGGTTATGTTTACTGTTTAGATAGTTTATACACCGACCCCAATCAATCAAAAGTAAAAATTACAAATTTGGTAGATCTTATGCAAGGTGTTTATACTTATGCAAATGGTGGATTTAAAATTGATTTAGCCGATATAGACGATGATGGTAAAGCAGAATTAATTACCGGTACTCCAAGGGGTGGTGTGGCTATTTATTGGAATGCTAGTTCGGCGCCAGTTGGCATTAATCAAATCAGAAAAAATACCTTAATTTCTTATCCAAACCCATGTGAATCAATATTTTATATTGAAATACCTTTGAATGAAAAAATAAATTCAATAATGATAACCGACTTAATGGGTATTAAAAAAGATATTGCATTTAGCCTGCTAAACAATCAAATTAAACTAGAAAGTAGTAGCTTAGTACCTGGTTTTTATGTAGTAGAAATAAAAACAGATTTACACCGATACAGTTCAAAGTTTATCAAACAATAAATGAAAAAAATATTATTCATTGCATGTTATTTTTTAGTCAACACAGCTATCGCTCAAAATTTCACAGGAGGTTTTACCCCCTATCCAAATACCATTCCAGTAAATCAAAACAATAAAAGTATTAGCTTACCTTTTGGCGGAGGATTCGATGTGCCGCAGTTTTCGGCTTGTGACCTAGATTTTGATGGCAAGAAAGATATCGTAATTTTTGACAGAGAGGGTAGTAAAATTAGTTGCTACCTCAATAAAGGTATGACTGGACAAATTGCTTACGAATACGCCCCACAATATGCTGCTAAATTTCCAAAAAAATTAATGGATTGGATGTTATTAGTCGATTATAATGGAGATGGCAAAGAAGATATTTTTACAGCCATTCCGGGCGGAGTAAAAATTTATAAAAACACTTCAACTGCCTTAAATGGTATTTCCTTTAGTTTAGTAAATGGAGATGTACAAGCAGACTTTGGTTCTTTTATTACAAGGCTTTACAGCAGCCCTGCAGACATTCCAGCAATTTTAGATGCAGATGATGATGGCGATATAGATATACTTAGTATGGAGCTAGGAATAGATACTGCAGGCGATGGCGTTTATATGTATAAAAACATGTCAATGGAAACCTATGGTGTCAAAGATTCTGTAAATAATTTTATCGTACATAAAAGATGCTGGGGACGATTTAGAGAATCCTTTCAAAATTGCAATGTATCATTACAGTACCAAAGCGGACCTTGCGCAACTGGCAATCGATACATACCAGAATTTACAAAATCCGAATTTGAAAATTTAGTTCAGGAAAAGTTAACTGGTGGCAAACACTCCGGCTCCACTTTATTAGTTTTCGATTCGAACGGTGATGGTAAAAATGATATTTTAATAGGCGATATTGGTTGTAATAATATGTACTTATTAGTAAATTCAGAAAGTAATATTAATCCTATATTCAGTACTTTTTACAGGTATTACCCTATTATAGATCCAATTTTAGTGGAAAATTTTCCATCTGCATTTTTTATTGATGTAAACAACGATAATAAAAGAGATTTAATTGCCGCTCCTAATACAACAGGTAATGCAGATAATTTTGAAAATTGCAAATTGTATTTGAATACGGGAACTGATGCAGCACCAGATTTTGTATTAAGCACCAATGCCTTTTTAGAAGAAGAAATGATTGAAGTGGGCGAAGGCTCACATCCTGTATTTGTTGATTTCGACCAAAATGGACTCATGGATTTTGTTGTAAGTACCACTGGATATTTTCAAACAAATGGCACATATAAATCTGGTTTAACTGCATATAAAAATGTGGGAAGCCTTACTAGTCCTGCATTTGAGCTAGTAAGCAGAGACCAATGGTCTTTGTCGAATTTAAATATCTCGAATATGGCACCTACTTTTGGCGATGTAGATTTAGACGGCGACCTTGATATGATTACGGGTGCGATTGATGGTTATTTTTATTTTTTCGAAAATACCGCAGGTGCTAATAATCCATTTCAATTTATTTTTAAATCTAATTATTTAACTGGTTTAGATGTAGGTAATTTGTCTACCCCATTTTTAAATAACAGCTTAAGTCCAAACTCAAGACTGGCAATGATTTCGGGCGAAAGATTTGACAATATTAATTATTGGCAGGATACTTCTAATACGGCAGAACCCAAATTTAAATTAATGACCGACTCTTTGTTTAAAATAAATATGAGAGCTGTTTCAGGTTTTCCAAGTGGTAGAACAAAAGCAGTTATTCAAAAATTATTTAACAGCGACCAAGAACGCTTAATAGTATCGAACGCCAATGGGAAAGTTTACATTTTCAACCATATCGATAAATTAATGATGTCTGTTAAACCAGCGTTGATAGATTCGATAGATCTAATGCAAGGCCAATATACTTTAAGCAATGGAGGTTTTGGCATTACAATGGCCGATATAGACGGTGACAACAAGCCAGAACTATTGGCGGGCAATCCTCAGGGCGGTTTAGTCTTATTTAAAAATCAAATTGTAGCAGATGGTATTCAAACGGCATCAAATCCATTTTATCAAATAAGTTGCTATCCCAACCCAACGCAACAAATTTTGCATGTTAAAAGCAACAATTATAGAATAATCAATTCAATTGCCATTTTTAATATGATGGGAAAATGTTTGTTAGAACAGAATGTAGGTAAAAACAATACCACCATTAATTTAATTGACCTAGCAAATGGCGTGTATACTTTAAGAGTAAATACCGAAGAAGGAATTTTTTATCAAAAAATCAGCAAACAATAAAATTTTATTTTTTGAATGGATTTTGATAAGCAGGATTATGCGTAAAAGCAGTATCCGTCAAAGTTTTTAAGAAAGCAATTACTTGTTGTTTTTCGATGCTTGTTAAACCCAAACCACCATACTGCTCTAACCTTTCAGGCGATTTAGTAAAATTAATATCTAAATTAGCGTTTTGCTTAATACCCGAACTATAAAAATCCATTAACTCTGCTAAAGTTGCAAAACGACCATCGTGCATATAGGGCCCAGTTAACTCAATATTACGTAAGGTTGGCACCTTAAACTTTCCATCGTCTGTTGTTTTTTTTGTAACAAATGATAGTCCTTTTCCAATCATTTCTTGATCAGTAAGCAAACCATTATTTCTAAAAATAGTATCTAAATTATGGGCAAGCAAAGTGCCATTTGCTCCATGACAATGAAAACATTGGCCTCTTTCGGTAAAGAAAATTCTAAAACCTGCATATTCCTCTGCGGTAAATGCTTGCTCTTGTATTTCGTAAAATTTATCGTAAGTAGATTGGTTCGAAACTATAATTCTTTCGAATTGCGAAATGGCTTTGCCAATCATTTCTGGCGTTACATTTGCGCTGCCAAATGCTTGTTTAAATAGCGGTGCATATCTTTTAGAACGACTTAATTTAGCAGCCACATTTTCACTGGTTTCGTGCATTTCGAGCGGATTGTTGATGGGCCCTAATGCCTGCTCCTCTAAGCTTGTAGCGCGTCCATTCCAAAAGAATTTTTGCTGCCAGGCTAAATTGATAATAGCCATGGCGTTTATATCGCCAGTAGCACCTCCTACCCCTACACTATACCTTTTATCTTCTGCAAAAGCATTTGCAATGTTATGACAACTCGAACAACTAATGGTACTATCTTGAGATAAAATTGGATCATAAAATAACATGCGACCCAAACTCACACCAGATTTAGTTAATGGATTATTAGTTGGCGAAACAATTTTAGGAAAATAAGGCGGCGTTTGAAAATCGTAGGTATCGTCTGGATTAGCAGTATGCTCTACACATGCTTGCATAATTAGCATAGCCGATAATAACAATATTCCAATTACAGCAAACTTTTTCATCCTTATTTAAGTGTAAAAACACCTACCCCGTTTTGTTTAAACAACAATTGCTTTTTTTGGTCTTCCATCATATAATTATAACCATCATTCAAATTAATTTTATTGATGCCGTTAAACCATTGCTCCATGTTCACTTGCATGGTTATGCTTTGGTCGTTATCATTAACAGTTAAATATAATGGAAATTCATTGTAAAATTGATTAGGTGTAACGCCTAAGTGAATGGCATAACCTACGGTATCGTTTTTCGAATTTTGAAACACGCCTTCCATCATCATAAAATGATAGCCACCTCCTAAGGCAAATGGCCATTCCATCGAATTGTTTTCGGAGTTATTGGGTAAACCAAATGGGAAAGTATTTCTAGCAGAATCTACACCAAACATAAATGAAATTTTAGTGTACTTTCCGTTTGGAATATTTGCTAAAGTATAATTTTGATAATTGGTATTTTGTTCCATAGGGTTAATTAATTTAACCATATTCACATCATACTTAGCCCCATTATTTTGGTAAAGTGTTAATTTAGAAATGTAATATTTTAAATTTTTGATATTGAATTTATTGCCTGTTGTGGTAGTATAAATTAACTGATTACTTTCCAAAATCTGTAAAGTAGTGTCTTGAAAAGTATGCACAAAATTTACTTTTAAAGAGCCATTTGAATCCTGGTTTTTCCAAGTACAACCTATCAAACTTAAAAACATTAAAACGAATAGTAATTGAAGTTTCATGACCTGCTATTTTTATCAAATTTAACTTAAAATAAATTGTTTTGAGGTTATTTTAAGGGTAATTGTACCGATGTGAATAAAAAACAAAAAAAGCTCCATTTGGTTCATTTATTTATGAATATTTTTAGTTTTTAATACAAAATATGGCTAGGGCAAGATTAAATAGCAGTAATACACCAGAAGAAGAGCTTCCAAAAGCAAAAATCAACAAAGAATCGTTGAAAAGCGTTAAAGTTTTATTGAAATACCTATACCCGCATCGTAAGAAGTTTTTGATTGGTATTTTCTTTCTCATTTTATCGAGTATTGCCTCTTTGGCCTTTCCTAAAGCCATGGGAATGCTCATCGATGGCGCAACAAAAGGAATTGGCAACATTAACGAAATCGCGCTAATATTGATGAGTGTATTATTAATTCAAGCTACCTTTTCCTTTTTTAGGGTAATCTGGTTTGTCGAAGTATCCGAAAGATCATTGGCCGATTTAAGAAAAGACACCTATTTTAAATTGGTTACCCTTCCCATGACATTCTTCTCTCAAAGAAGAGTGGGCGAACTGAATTCCAGAATCTCGGCAGATTTAGCGCAAATACAAGATAGTATTACCGGCACCATCGCCGAACTGTTAAGGCAAATCATTGTATTTATTGGCGGTATTATTGCCCTCAGTTTAGTATCGGGTAAATTAACTTTAATGATGCTCAGTGTATTTCCTGTACTCGTTATTGTTGCAGTTGTTTTTGGAAAATTCATCAGAACATTATCTAGAAAAGCACAAGATAAATTAGCAGAATCTAATGTGGTAGTGGAAGAAACCCTTCAAGGTATTGCCAATGTGAAAGCATTTGTCAACGAAAGTTATGAAACCAATCGCTATGCCAATTCGGTAGATCAGGTTGTTTTATTAGCTTTAAAAGGAGCGAAATATAGAGGCGCGTTTGCATCCTTTATTATTTTCTGTTTATTTGGTTCTATTGTAGCCGTGGTTTGGTATGGTGCTACCTTAGTGCAAATTGGCGAAATTACCGTTGGCCAACTTACTTCCTTTATTTTGTATTCAACTTTTGTAGGCGCTGCCATGGGTAGTTTTGCAGAGCTTTATGCGCAACTACAAAAAATTGTAGGCGCTAGTGAAAGAGTGGTCGAATTACTGAATGAAGTAAATGAAGATTTACCTTTAGTAAAAGATGCTCATCTAATTGATAAAAAAATTGTAGGTACGCTTAAATTCGAAAAACTAAGTTTTAATTATCCTTCTAGAAAAGAAATTAAAGTATTAGATGAAATTTCTTTTGAAGCTAAAATAGGCGAAAGGGTTGCTATTGTTGGGCCTAGCGGTGCTGGAAAATCTACCATAGCCTCGATGATACTAAGATTTTACGAACCCGATGCTGGTGTTTTATTATTCGACAATCAGCCAGCTAGCTCTTACTCTTTAACAGATATTCGAAATCAAGTGGCCATTGTTCCGCAAGATGTTTTATTGTTTGGAGGAAGTATCGAAGAAAATATTGCTTACGGAAAAATAAATGCAAGTAAAGCAGAAATTATTTTAGCCGCGCAAAGAGCCAATGCAGATCAATTTATTCAAGGATTTCCAGAAGGCTACCAAACCATTGTAGGCGAACGCGGGGTGAAATTATCGGGTGGTCAAAGACAACGAATAGCCATTGCTAGAGCATTACTAAAAAATCCTGCGATCTTAATTTTAGATGAAGCCACCAGCTCGCTCGATTCCGAATCAGAAAGATTAGTGCAAGAGGCTTTAGAAGAGCTCATGAAAGGCAGAACTTCGATTATCATTGCCCATCGATTATCGACCATTA
>JAURMH010000062.1 GCA_030830805.1 Bacteroidota bacterium | reverse complement strand
TCTTAAACAAAATAAAAAACGATTACAATATGCTTTAATTCCCTTGTGCATATTGTTGCTAACGGCAATTATCAATCCTAATTTTATCAAACAAGGAGGCAGCCGATTAATTCATTTCAATAAAAGTTATGCAAAGCCAGCCAGTTTTCAATTTCATTTAAAAACCAAATCACTTGTGGTTAAACAAGGCGATGCGCTCAAGCTTGAATTGGAATTAAGCGGCAATCCAATTCCACAAGACATTCATGTGCTGATCAATAACAATAGTTTTAAGTTAGAGAAAATAACAAGCAGTACCTTCGAATACACCTTACTCAACTTAAGACAAAACAGCCGCTTTTATTTTCAAGCACTCGGATACGATTCGGAAATATATGAAATAACAGTTTTGCCTAATCCGGCAATCGTTAAGTTTGAAATACAAGTAAACTATCCTGTTTATTTGCATAAAGCGGCCGAAACAGTTAAAAACACTGGCAATTTAACCATACCCGCAGGAAGCAAACTTCAGTGGATTTTTCAAACTAAAGCGGCAGATGATATCCTTTTTATAAGCAATCATCAAACAGAAAAAATAAAGATAACAGCTAATCAAGCCAATTATCGAAAACAAATCCTTAGAAATTTAAAATATAGTATTCAGGCTAAAAATAAAAACAGCTTTATAACAGAGCCCATTAATTATGTTATAGAAGCAATTCCCGATTTATATCCAAGTATTCGAGTAAGTCAAGCAAAGGATTCTAGTAACCGTGCTAATTTATTTTTTAATGGCGCAATTAAAGATGATTATGGCTTAAGCAAACTCAAATTTCATTATAGTATTACTAAATCGAATAAAGAAAGCATTACTAAAAGTGTGTCAATTCCTATAAGATTAGGTGCAAGTATCGAACAGTTTTTTTATCATATCAATACCAGCGAATTGGGCTTAGCGCTCGAAGACGAATTACAATATTATTTCGAAATATGGGATAATGATGAAATAAATGGTCCTAAATCGAGTAAATCTGAGTTATTTGTATACCAGGCACCAAGTATGGCAAGCATCAGTAAAGAAGAAAATGATGCTAATCAAGCACTGAAAGATAAAATAGCATCGGCTATTAAACAAGCAGAAAAAATTCAGAAAGAGGCAAAAAAAATAAACGAAAAATTACGCGATAAAAAAGAGCTGAATTTTGAAGAGAAAAAAGAAGTAGCGGAATTAATTGCCAATCAAAAAAAATTAGCAGAAGAAGTTAAAGAAATACAATCACAAAATTTAACGAACAACGAAATCAATAAAGACTATAAAAAGTTTGATCAAGAATTACTTGATAAGAAAAAACAAATCAATGAATTGTTCGAAAATTTATTAGACAACAAAACAAAAGAGCTAATCAAAGAATTAGAAAAACTATTGTCCGAAAATAACAAAGAAAAAACCCAAGAGTCTATTCAAAAAATGCAATTAGACAATAAAGAAATTGCAAAAGAAATGGATCGCATGCTGGAGCTATTTAAAAAGCTAGAAGTGGAGCAAAAAACGAAAGAAAACATCGAAAGATTAAATACCCTTTCTGAAGAACAAAAGACTATAAATGAGCAACTAAAGGACAAAAAAACACCTGTTTCTGAGCTCAAAGATGCGCAACAAAAGCTCAACAAAGATTTCAAAGATTTGCAGAACGACTTTAAGGATTTACAGCAAAAAAATGAAGCTTTAGCAGATAAAATAGAAATGGAAAATCCAGCTGCAGATTTAAAAGACATCGAAAATGATTTGAATAAAACAAATGAGGAATTAGAAAATAATAAAACAAATAAGGCAAGCGATTCACAAAAAAGTGCTGCGGATAAAATGAAAAAGCTTGCGGATAAAATGAAAAAGCAACAAGAAGCTGGAGAAGCGGAAGAGCTTGACATAAACATGCGTGCACTAAGACAAATATTAGATAACCTTGTTCAACTTTCTTTTGCTCAAGAAAAAACACTAAACGATACAAAGAAAATTAGTATCAACGACCCTCAATATACTAGCCTAGCTAAAACACAGCGAAACTTAAATGAGGATATGAAAATGATCGAAGACAGTTTATTTACCTTAAGCAAAAAGGTATTGCAGATAAAATCTATCGTCAATAAAGAAACTGGTAAGGCTAGTTTAAACATGTTACAAAGTATTGCCGCATTAGAAGCTAGAAATACAGGCCTAGCAAGTATGCGTCAACAATATGCCATGACATCGATTAATAATTTAGCCGTATTGCTTTCCGAAATTTTAGATCAAATGCAAAAAGAGAGTCAAAGCAAAAAACAAGGCGGAAAACCTGGTTCCAAACCAAGTAAAAAACCCGGAGGTAAAGGTAAAGGCGATAGTTTGTCTAAAATGCAAAGCGAATTAAATAAGCAAATTGAACAGCTCAAAAATGGTATGAAACCTGGACAAAAGCCAGGAAAGGGGCAAATGTCGCAACAAATGGCTCAAATGGCTGCCCAACAACAAGCCATTCGAAATGCCATGGATCAATTAGCACAACAAATGGATAAAAACGGCCAAGGAGGAAATGGAAAAGAAATTTCTCAATTAAAAAAGGAAATGGAAAAAACCGAAAGCGATTTATATAACAAGAATATAAACCAACAAACCATTAATAGACAACAAGAAATTATGTCTAGATTGCTAGCAACAGAAAAAGCAATAAAAGAAAGAGAGCAAGATCAAGCAAGAGAAGCAGCACAGGCTAAAACACAACAATCTCCGGCAAATATTAAATTTGAACAATTCAAAAAAACAAAAACTGCCGAAATTGATTTATGGAGAACCGTTCCGCCAAATTTTAAACCTTATTACAAAGAAAAAACCAATGCCTATTTCGATCAATTAATGATTATTCAACCAAAATAAACAACATGGCCATTCATTTTTTTAACGAAGAAAGTAATTATAAATTAAAGCTAAAAAGCGAGCTGAAGCAATGGATTAAGGCTGTTGCAGCCGAAGAGGGTTTTAAAATTGCGGCACTCAATTATATTTTATGTTCCGATAATTACTTGCATCAAATTAATATGACTTATTTACAACATGATACTTTCACCGATATTATTACCTTTGACCATTCAGAAAAAAAAGGAAGTATAACTGGCGATATTTTTTTAAGTACTGATAGGGTGATAGAAAATGCCCAATCTTTTAAGGTCAGTGAATTGGATGAAATGTGTCGCGTGTTAGTACATGGAGCTTTGCATTTAATGGGCTATACCGATAAAAGTAAAGCAAGCAAATTAACCATGACTACTAAAGAAAATTATTACTTAGCTAAAAGAACATTCGATGAAAAATAAAACAGCTTTAATTATTGGTGCAACTGGATTGGTTGGAAAATTTTGTTTAAGCTATTTATTAAACGAAAATGCTTACGAGCGAGTAATCGCTATCAGCCGCAAGCCTATTGGCTTTACGCACCCTAAACTAAACAATATTGTTTGCGATTTTGACCAACTCGCAAACCACCAATCAGAAATAAAAGCAGATGATATTTATTGTTGTTTAGGCACTACCATTGCAGTGGCAGGTTCGCGCGAAGCATTTACAAAAGTTGATTTTACCTATCCATTACAAGTTGCCGAAATGGCAAAACAACATGGCGCCACACAATTTTTATTAGTAAGTGCACTTGGTGCAGATAAAAATTCAAAAATATTTTACAGTAAAATAAAAGGCGAATTAGAAGAAGCAATTCAAAAATTAAACTTTAACAGTACTTTTATTTTTCAACCTTCTTTTTTAAAGGGCTTTCGTAAAGAGTTTAGGTTAGGAGAAAAAGTTGCATTAATATTGCTGCCATTTTTTGAAATAATGATGCTCGGACCACTCAAAAAATATAAATCGATTGATGCCATGGTGGTAGCCAATGCCATGTATTTAAAGGCACAGAGCGGAAATGCTGGCCTAGAGATTTTAAGCTCCGATCAAATTCAACAAATCTGGAAAAAGAAATAAATTATTTTAAATG
>JAURMH010000061.1 GCA_030830805.1 Bacteroidota bacterium | reverse complement strand
CGAAGGTTCTAATAAAACTGCACCAGCGCCATCACCAAAAATAATACAAGTAGTTCTGTCTTCGTAATTGATAATCGACGACATTTTATCGCCACCTACTACTACTATTTTTTTATAACTACCCGCTTCAATAAATTTTGCAGCGGTGGTAAGTGCATATATAAATCCAGAACAAGCGGCATTAATATCAAAACCAAATGCGTTTTTAGCACCAATTTTATCAGTAATAATATTCGCAGTTGCCGGAAATTGCATATCGGGTGTGGTAGTCGCGCAAATCAGTAAATCGATTTCAGATGCATCGATTCCTTTTTTTGCAAGAAGACCTAGCACCGCTGCAGCACCCATATCTGAGGTGCCTTTACCTTCTCCTTTTAAAATTCTTCTTTCTTGAATGCCAGTTCTAGTTTGAATCCACTCGTCGGTGGTATCTACCATTACTTCTAGTTCTTTATTTGTAAGAACATATTCAGGAACATATCCAAACACTCCGGTAATGGCTGCGCGAGTTTTCTCCATTTAGTTTATTCCTTGAATGCTGATTTAATTTTTTCTGTCAAATTCGTGCTCACCATTTCTTTAGCGAGTAAAATCAAATTTTTAATTGCAATATCGTTTGATATACCATGACCAACCACTACAGGAGCGTTGACACCAAGTACAGGGCTGCCACCGTAATTCTCATAATTTAAACGAGCAAAAAATGGAGCATCCATTCCTTTTCCAGCTGTCATATCATGAAAAGTTTCAGATAATTTTAATACAATGTTACCGGTGAATCCATCGCAAACAATTACATCTGCTTTGTCGTTGAATAAATCACGGCCTTCGATATTTCCAATAAAATTAATATTTGCTGTTTCTTTTAAAAGCGGATAAGTTGCTTGTGTAAGTATGTTTCCTTTTTCGGCTTCTTCGCCAATATTTAGCAAACCTACTTTCGGATTTTTGATACCAAATAAAATTTCTGCAACTAAAGAACCTAAAATTGCAAATTGCACTAAGAGTTCTGGTTTGCAATCGGCATTAGCGCCAACATCTAAGATTACTCCAAATCCGCCATTCTCTTTTGGTAAATAAGAGCAAATGGCAGGCCTGTTCATTCCTGGAATTGTTTTTACGCTAAACATGGAGCCTACTAGCATAGCGCCAGAATTTCCAGCACTTGCAAAGGCATCAATGTTGCCCTCTTTTAGCAATTGAAATCCAATACTTAAACTTGAATTTGGTTTTTGAGAAAGTGCGCGAGTGGGGTGTTCACCCATTTCGATTACTTGATCTGCATGAATAAAGTCGAACAAACTAGCGTCAACTCCGTTTTCGGCAAGAATGGATTTAGTCATTGGCTCGTCGCCAATTAAGACAATTCTACAGTCGGATGGGACTTCATTTAAAGCTAAAATTGCTCCCAAGGTTGTAGCCTTAGGAGCAAAATCTCCACCCATAATATCAATTCCTATTCTCATTAGGAGAGTGATTAATGTTAGTTAGCAGCGTTTTCTACGATCATTTTACCTTTGTAGTATAAGTTTCCTTCTACTTTATAGGCTCTATGAGGCATGTGTACTGTACCAGTAGTTTGACAAACTACTAATGCAGGTGCTTCTGCTTTGTAATGTGTTCTTCTTTTGTCTCTTCTCGATTTCGAGATTTTGCGTTTTGGATGTGGCATTTTGCTACAAATTTAAAGGGTAATAATTATTTTCCTGTTAATTTCTTTAACGCCTCCCATCTGGGGTCTATGGCCTCATTTGGTTGGTCTGTTGATTTTTCTACGGACAATTTATTAAGTATGGCAATTGTTTCTTTGTTGCACCCTGGTTCGCCGTTTGGCAAATCTGCATGGATGTGCACAAATGGCACAGAAAGAATGATAAACTCATAAATGTAGTTCGCTACATTTATTTGATGTTCGTGAATGGCTAAAACCACTACTTCATCTGATTGCTCAAACTCTTCTTCTCCTAACTTAAAAATTAGTCTTTCTTCCGTTTCCATTGGGTAATCAAAATCGTCGGTACACCTATCGCAAGTTAAACTTACGGTGCCTTTTATTTTGAAATCGAGTACAAATAGTGTCTCTTGTTTATTAAACGAGAGGTTTACCTTTAATGCTCCCAATTTTACTGGCGAATAATCAAATTCGTCAAAGAACGATTTATCTATATTATATTCGAAATCATGTTTCCCTAGTTTTAGGCTTGTGAAAACAATAGAAAAAGGTTTTAACTTGTTCAATTTCAAATTTTAATTAGCCCGCAAATGTATAAAAACTAATTGGATAATGAAAGCAGATTAGCGCCATTTTTCAATTATTCGCCCTTATCTTTCGTTAATCGGTGGATTTTTAACGGATTTTCACTTATTTCTTGCTGAATTTTACGATTTCTCACAATATCAATCGCTAAATAAAGGGCTTCTCTAAAAGAGCTTTCGTCTGCTAGGTTTTTGCCAGCAATATCGTATCCGGTTCCGTGTGCTGGAGAGGTTCTTACAAATGGCAAGCCTGCCGTAAAATTAGTTCCATTATCAAATGAGAGGCTCTTAAAAGGAATCAATCCTTGATCGTGGTACATGGCTAATACCGCGTCGAATTCTCTGTAGCTATGCTTTCCAAAAAAACCATCGGCTGGATAAGGTCCAAAAACAACTAGTTGATGATTGTTTGCTTTATGAATAGCAGGAATAATAACGGCTTCTTCTTCTTTACCCAATGCACCATTATCTCCCGCATGCGGATTAAGACCCAAAACCGCAATTTTTGGTTTTCTAATCCCAAAATCTGATTTGAGACTATTGGCTAATAAAGTAATTTTATGATGAAGTTTTTCGATATGTAAATGCGAAGACACGTCTTTTAAAGGAATATGCCCAGTAGCAACACCAATTTTTAATTCCTTGCTGACCATTAACATCAACGAGTCTTTTTGTTCTGCTTTGTCTTGCAAATATTCTGTGTGACCTGGAAAAGCGAAGCCCGCTTCTTGAATACTGTGTTTGTTGATAGGTAAAGTTACCAAAGCATCAATTTTACCAGCTTTTAAGTCTTGGGTTGCTTTTTCGAGCGCATCAAAAGCGTATTTACCAGCAATGGCAGTACCGGTGCCTATGTCAATTTTTCCTTCTTCGGCCCAAACATTGATTAAATTTGCTCTTTTGGCATTTGCTTGATGGGCTTCATTAATAATATTGAAACTAAAATCTTGAATGCCTAAGAGTTTACGATGAAAGGAAGTAGCTTTAGAAGAGCCATAAACAATGGGGGTACACAGGTCAAAAATCCGAGCATCTAAAAATGTTTTAAGCATTACCTCTATGCCTATACCGTTAATATCACCAATACTTATACCTATTTTTATTTTATCTGAATCGTTCATATTCTAAATTTTGAGGATGAATTGCTAGCGTTCAATTTTAATTGATTTCCTAGTTCAGCGCAAATTAATTAAAATTGTCAGGATTAATAAAACCAATTTCATGCAAGTTAGGGCAAAAAAGTTTTTAGGACAGCATTTTTTAACGGATAAAAACATTGCCCATAAAATTGTGAAGGCACTCCAAACCAAAGAAGGCACTGTGCTGAATGTATTGGAAGTGGGCCCAGGAATGGGAGTTTTAACCGATTTTATGGTTACAGATCAAGCCATTGCTTTAAGTGTAATTGACATAGACAGAGAGTCGATTGCTTTCTTAGAAAAAAAATATCCATTGTTAGGTGATCGAATTATTTCCGGCGATTTTTTGAACTTAGCTTTTGATAAATTTGTGGAGCCAGGTAAAGATTTTGCCATCATTGGTAATTTCCCTTATAATATTTCTTCTCAGATTTTATTTAAGGTGCTAGATAATAAAGAAAAAGTTAGCCAAATGGTGGGCATGTTTCAAAAAGAAGTGGCCGAAAGAATTGTGGCCAAAGCTGGAACAAAAGCATATGGAATTTTAAGTGTGTTGATGCAAGCTGATTACGAAATTGACTATTTATTTACCGTAAACCCTGGTGTTTTTAATCCTCCACCTAAAGTAAAATCTGCGGTAATTTCTGCAAAAAGAAACACCACAAATATTTACGATGGCGCAGACGAAAATTTATTTAGAGAAATTGTAAAAGCAGCATTTAATCAACGTAGAAAAACATTAAGAAATGCCTTGCGTAAATATTTAACACCAGCCATTCAAGAAGAAAAAATGTTTGATTTAAGAGCCGAAAGATTAAGTGTAAACGACTTTGTTTGGTTAACTAAATTAATTTCAAATGCAATCGATGAAAAAAAATAATTTTAAAATTTTAGTAACAGAAGATATACATCAAATATATTTTGATGAATTGGCCTCCGCTAATATTTTAGTCGATGACCGATCAAATATTAACAGCAGAGATGAGCTGAAAGTATTATTGCCATTGTATGATGGAATATTAGTGCGATCTAAGTTTTTTGTTGATGAAGATTTAATTTCAGGGGCTAAAAATTTAAAATTGATTGCTAGAGCAGGCGCAGGAATGGACAATGTCGATGAGGTTTATTGTCAAGCAAATGGCATTACATTAATAAATGCACCTGAAGGAAATAGGGATGCTGTTGCCGAACATGTTATTGGTATGTTGCTAAATGTATTGCGTAATATTTCTAAATCAAATACAGAAATAAAAAATGGAATTTGGTTAAGAGAAGAAAACAGAGGAATCGAAATTGGCGGTAAAACAATCGGCATCATTGGTTATGGAAATACTGGAAAAGCACTTGCAAAAAAACTCAGCGGCTTTGGTGTTAATTGTATTGCTTACGATAAATACCTTAGCAACTATACCGATCAGTTTGCCCAGGAAGTAAGCCTAAACGAATTGCAAAATCAAGCAGACGTTATTTCTATACATGTGCCATTAACTGCTGAAACAAAATATTTAATTGATAATGCTTTTATAGCTAATCTAAAAAACGGCGTGGTGATTTTAAAT